>NZ_JBFUBW010000028.1:0-114239 GCF_056405555.1 Variovorax sp. P1_G12
GCACCCGCGGTGGCGGCACCCGCGGTGGCGAGCGCACCGGCACCCGCCGCCGCCGCGCCTGCCGCCGCCGCACCGGCGCACGACCCCACGGTCGCGCCCAGTGGCAAGCTGCCGCATGCCTCGCCCTCGGTGCGCAAGTTCGCGCGCGAACTCGGCGTGCCGCTCGAGGAAGTCAAGGGCAGCGGCCCCAAGGGGCGCATCACCCAGGAAGACGTCCAGAGCTTCACCCGGGCGGTGATGAGCGGTGCGGCCACGACCAAGGCTGCCGGCGCCAAGGCTCCTGCGGGTGGCGGCGGCGAAGCCCTGGGCCTGATTCCCTGGCCCAAGGTCGATTTCACCAAGTTCGGCACCGTCGAGCGCCGCGACCTGTCGCGCATCAAGAAGCTCAGCGGCGCCAACCTGCATCGCAACTGGGTGATGATCCCGCACGTCACGAACAATGACGAGGCCGACATCACCGAGCTCGAGGCCTTCCGCGTGGCGACCAACAAGGAGAACGAGAAGTCGGGCGTCAAGGTGACGATGCTGGCCTTCGTGATCAAGGCGATGGTCTCGGCGCTGAAGAAGTTTCCGGACTTCAACACCAGCCTGGACGGCGACCAGCTGGTCTATAAGCAGTACTACAACATCGGCTTCGCGGCCGACACGCCGAACGGCCTGGTGGTGCCGGTGCTGAAAGACGCCGACAAGAAGGGCGTGCTGCAGATCAGCCAGGAAATGGGCGAGCTCGCCAAGAAGGCGCGCGACGGCAAGCTCGGCTCGGCCGACATGCAGGGCGGCTGCATCTCGATCAGCTCGCTCGGCGGCATCGGCGGCACGCACTTCACCCCGATCATCAATGCGCCCGAGGTGGCCATCCTGGGCCTGTCCAAGGGCCAGATGAAGCCGGTGTGGGACGGAAAGCAGTTCGTGCCGCGCCTGACGCTGCCGCTGTCGCTGTCCTATGACCACCGCGTGATCGACGGCGCCGCGGCGGCGCGATTCAACGCCTACCTGGGCCAGGTGCTCGCGGACTTCAGACGGGTGCTGCTATGACCCCCGAGGCGCCTGTGGCGCTTCCCCCGGAAGGGGGCGGCTCCCTTGGGGCGGCCCGGCGCGAGCCCCTATGACGACCGTGGTGGCTGTCCGCAAGGGCGGTCAGGTCGTGATGGCGGCGGATTCGCTGGTGACCTTCGGCGACACGCGGCTGTCGCATCGCGCCGAAGCCAATCAGAAGCTGTTCATGGTCAAGGACGCGGCGGGCGAGAGCATGTTCGCGGTGGCCGGCGCTGCGGCGCATTTCCTGGTGCTGCAGCACGCCTTGGCTGCGCAGCCCACGGAAGCGCTGCGCTTCGGCAGCAAGGACGAGATCTTCCGCACCTTCACGCTGCTGCATCCGGTGCTGAAGGATTCCTTCTTCCTGCAGACCAAGGAAGACGAGCACGAGCCCTACGAGTCGAGCCAGTTCACGATGCTGCTGGCCAACGCGAGCGGCGTCTACGGTATCTACAGCTACCGCGAAGTGTTCGAGTTCAAGCAGTTCTGGAGCATCGGCTCGGGACGCAGCTTTGCGCTCGGCGCCATGCACGCGGTCTACGACAAGGCGCGGTCGGCGCGCGACGTCGCCGAGGCCGGCGTGGCCGCGGCCTGCGAATTCGATCGCAATTCGGCCGGACCGGTCGACGTTCTCACACTCAAACTCAAGGTGTCCAAATGAGCGAACTACAAGTCAAGGTGCCCGACATCGGCGATTTCGATGAAGTCGCGGTGATCGAGGTGCTGGTGAAGGCCGGCGACACGGTGAAGGCCGAGCAGTCGCTGATCACGGTGGAATCGGACAAGGCCTCGATGGAGATTCCGTCCTCCCATGCCGGGGTGGTCAAGTCGGTGGCCGTGAAGGTCGGCGACAAGGTCAAGGAGGGCTCGGTGGTGCTGACGCTGGACGCGGTCGAGGGCGCCGCCGCGGCACCGGCGCCCGCACCGGCAGCGCCCGCTGCCGCGCCGGCATCCGCGCCGAAGCAGGCCGCCGCTGCGGCGACGCCGGCACCGGCCGCCGCATCGAGCTATGCCGGCGCGGTCGATTTCGACTGCGATCTGCTGGTGCTCGGTGCCGGCCCCGGCGGCTATTCGGCCGCCTTCCGCGCTGCGGATCTCGGTCTCAAGGTGATCCTGGTCGAGCGCTACGCGACGCTCGGCGGCGTCTGCCTGAATGTCGGCTGCATCCCGTCGAAGGCGCTGCTGCACGTCGCCGCGGTGATCGACGAGGTCAAGCACTTCGCCGATCTCGGCGTCAGCTACGGCGCGCCGACCATCGACCGCAGCAAGCTGCTCGGCCGCAAGAACAAGGTCGTCGCCAAGCTCACGGGCGGCCTGGCCGCGATGGCCAAGATGCGCAAGGTAACGACGGTGCGCGGCGTCGGCGAGTTCATCGATGCTTTCCACGTCAAGGTGCAGGAGGTCACGGGCGACGGCCGCCAGACGACCGACAAGTCGCAGACGGTCAAGTTCCGCCATTGCGTGATCGCGGCGGGTTCGCAGGCCGTGCACCTGCCGTTCATGCCGAAGGACCCGCGGGTGGTCGACTCCACCGGCGCGCTCGAGCTCGGTGTCGATCCCAAGCGCATGCTGATCCTGGGCGGCGGCATCATCGGCCTCGAGATGGGCTCGGTCTATTCGACGCTGGGCGCGCGGCTCGACGTGGTCGAGATGCTCGACGGCCTGATGCAGGGCGCCGACCGCGACCTCGTCAAGGTCTGGCAGAAGCTCAACGCGCCGCGCTTCGACAACATCATGCTCAAGACCAAGACCGTCGGGGCCGAGGCCACCAAGGACGGCATCCGCGTGACCTTCGAAGGCGAGCAGGCGCCGAAGGAACCGCAGCTCTACGACCTGGTGCTGCAGGCCGTCGGCCGCAGCCCCAACGGCAAGAAGATCGGCGCCGAGAAGGCCGGCGTCAACGTCAGCGACCGCGGCTTCATCCCGGTCGACATCCAGATGCGCACCAACGTGCCCCACATCTTCGCGGTCGGCGACATCGTCGGCCAGCCGATGCTGGAGCACAAGGCGGTGCACGAGGCGCACGTGGCGGCCGAGGTGATCGCCGGCGAGCAGAAGGGCGACAAGGAACTGTCCAGCGCGGCCTTCAATGCCCGCGTGATCCCCAGTGTGGCCTACACCGATCCCGAAATCGCCTGGGTCGGCCTCACGGAGGACCAAGCCAAGGCCGAGGGCGTGAAGATCGAGAAGGGCCTGTTCCCCTGGACCGCTTCGGGCCGGGCGATCGCCAACGGCCGCGACGAGGGCTTCACCAAGCTGCTGTTCGATGCCGTATCGCATCGCATCGTCGGCGGCGGCATCGTCGGCACCCATGCCGGCGACATGATCGGCGAGATCGCGCTGGCGATCGAGATGGGGGCCGATGCCTACGACATCGGCAAGACCATCCATCCGCATCCGACGCTGGGCGAGAGCATCGGCCTGGCCGCGGAGGCGGTGCACGGCCATTGCACGGACCTGCCGCCGATCAAGCGATGACCCCCAGGTTGGCTCACTTCGTGTAGCCGCCCACCCCCTTGCAGGGGGCAATACCAGCGGACCGGCAAAGCCGGATCCGCGGTATTCCTGGAAGGGCACCCAAAAAAAATCCCGCCTGGCGCGGGATTTTTTTTCGTGCGGCTTGGGCTGGGACTATTCGCCCGAAGTCTTGCCTTCGTCCTGCGCTGCCGCGACCCGGCGCGCGCCGCTGAAGCGACGCTGCCAGTAGCTGCCGCTCATGTCCTCGACCCGGACTTGCGCACCCGGCTTCGGTGAATGGATGAACTTGCCTTCGCCGACATAGATGCCCACATGGCTGAAGGCGCGGCGCATGGTGTTGAAGAACACCAGGTCGCCGGGCTTGAGTTCGCTGCGGTCGATCTTCTCGGTGGCGGCGGCCTGCTCTTCGGCACGGCGCGGCAGCAGGTGGCCCACCGTCTGGTTGTACATGGCGCGGACGAAGCCGCTGCAGTCGAAGCCGGTCTCGACGGTGTTGCCGCCGCGGCGGTACGGAACGCCCAGGAAGCCGATGGCCGTCACCACAAGATCGGAGGTGCGGGCGGCAACCGTCTGGCGAACCTGCTGGAACTGACCCAGCAGGCCCTTGTCCACCATCAGCGCTTCGGCAGGGTGGTCATCGGTCCGGTCCAGCTGCGGTGCTGCGTGGGCTGCAAAGGCGAGCAGCAGGCTGGCGGAGAGGAGTAAAAGTCGCATGGCGCGTAGGATATGGACGACACTCAGGGGTGTCAATTTCATGCGGATTCGGGATTTTGCATGTAAATGATTGTCGGGAAAAGAATTTTTTCCTTTTCTCACATCCCCAAATGTAAAAGTCACCGTTATGGGTGATAAGTGTTTGGCTCGATGTAATGCAAAAGATTTGCAATTCGGGTTGAAATGGCGCTGCTCCAGAATTCGCCGTTTCGAAGGAAAGCATGAAAGTGCTGCTGCACCGGATCGTCTGCAGGTGGTCGTCCCGTCTCCTGATCGGTGCCGTGGCGGCGATGAGCGTCGCGCACGCCGAGCCGCGGCCGGAGGTTGTCGCCTCAGGCCTCGAGAGCCCCTGGGGCCTGGCTTTTCTTCCTGACGGGCGCTTCCTCGTGACCGAGAGGCCCGGGCGGCTCCGGGTCGTCGATGCCGATGGCAAGCTGGGGGCGCCGGTGGCCGGTTTGCCGCCGATCGCGGCGGGTGGGCAGGGCGGGCTGCTGGATGTGCAGGTCGATTCGGCCTTCGCCCGGAACCGCACGCTGTACTTCTGCTTTTCCGAGCCGGAGGCGGGGGGGGCGGCCAACGGCACGGCGCTGGCGCGGGGCCGGCTGTCTGCCGATGGCAGCCGGCTCGAAGGCGTCAGCGTCATCTTCAGCCAGAAACCCAAGGTGGCGAGCCGGAACCACTTCGGTTGCCGCATCGTCGAGGCCAGGGACGGCACGCTGTTCCTCACGCTCGGCGATCGCTTCAGCCGCAAGGAAGACGCCCAGAGGCTCGACAACCACCTGGGCAAGATCGTGCGCATCGGCAAGGACGGGTCGGTGCCTGCCGACAATCCCTTCGTCGGCCGCGCGGGCGCGCTGCCGGAGATCTGGAGTTACGGCCACCGCAACGGCCAGGGTGCGACGCTGGCGCCCGACGGAACACTGTGGATGCACGAGCATGGGCCGCAAGGCGGCGACGAGATCAACATCCCGCAGGCCGGCCGCAACTACGGCTGGCCGGTGATCACCTACGGCGAGAACTATGGTGGCGGTCGGATCGGCGACGGCATCACGCAGAAGGAGGGCATGGAGCAGCCGCTGCACTACTGGGTGCCTTCGATCGCTCCCTCGGGCATGGCCTTCCTGACCAGCGACCGCTACGGTGCCGGCTGGAAGGGAAACCTCTTCATCGGATCGCTGAAGTTCGGCTACCTCGACCGGATCGAACTCAAGGACGGCAAGGTCACGGCCGAGCACAAGCTGCTCGAAGGCGGCAGGGCGCGCATCCGCGACGTGAGGCAGGGGCCCGACGGCCTGCTCTATGTGTTGACCGACGAATCCAACGGCAAGCTGATCCGCTTGTTGCCGGACTGAAAGCCTGAGAGCTTCGGGAACGGTTGACGGTCTGTTCGGTGGTACGGTCTAGGGGCTTCCAACGTATTTCCCCGAAAGAGTTTCCCCATGCTGCTCGATGCATCGCAATCCCAACTGGTTCTGGTCGACTACCAGGCCCGCCTGATGCCCGCCATCTTCGAGGCCGAGGCCGTTGCGAAGAACGCGGTCCGCCTCGGCGAGATCGCCCGGCTGGTGGAGGTCCCGGTCTGGGGCACGGAGCAGAACCCGTCGAAGCTCGGCGAGAACCTGCCCGACATCCGCGCCCTGTGTCAGCGCACGCTGGCCAAGATGCATTTCAGCGGCGCCGAGGAGGGCCTCGGCGAATGGCTGCGGGCGCCGGCGAAGGCGCCGCAGGGCAATGCGCGCAGCCTGCCCAAGCACCTGCAGAAGCCGGCCGCGGCCGAGGAGCGCAACACGATCGTGATCGCCGGCTGCGAGGCCCATGTGTGCCTGCTGCAGACCGCGCTCGACCTGCTCGAGGACGAATTCGAAGTCTGGGTCGTGACCGACGCCTGCAGCTCGCGCACCGAGCGCAACCGCGACGCGGCCTTCGACCGGCTGGCCGGCGCGGGCGCCGAGCTCGTGACCACGGAGATGGTCGGATTCGAATGGCTGCGGACGGCCGAGCATCCACGCTTCAGGGACCTGCAGGCCTTGATCCGATAGGGATCAGGGCGGGGTGCGCGGCCGCGGACGCCGGAGATAGGCCTCGCGCACGATCAAGGCCATGGTCTCGATCGGTGTGAACACGAGCGAGGCGCCGCCGATGACGGCGCAGCCGAAGTCTGCGAGATGGAAGATGATCGGCGCGCTGTCTTGCTCCAGGAAGTGGCTGATGACGATCGCGTGGAACAGGAAGAGCAGGAAATTGGCTGCAACCATCGCCTTCAGCAGCCGGTTGCGGAACATCGCGCAGCAGATCATGGCCTGCACCGTGGAAGCGGCCAGCAGCGTCATGCCCATCGGGTAGCCCATCGCACGGCCCTGCCAGCCGAGCGCGACCAGCAACAGGGAGATGGCGGCGAGCAGCGCCGACTTGCGGCGCACGCAGACGATGGCGGGCACGGGAGGGATCGGCGTCATCCGCGGCGAGCCGCCGCCGCTGCGCCGAGGGTGTGGAAGTCTGGGTTCATGGGTTCCGTTGCCAAACGCCGGGCAGTCAGTCTGGGCCCGGCGGGCGCGGATGTGTATCCGCCATTCGGCGGATCGGAGCGTCGAAGGGGATACAGCTTTTGACGTTTGGGGCCCAACGTCGCCCGGGCCCGCAGCCGATCAGTGGGTCGGAACCAGCAAGTCGACGTCGCGCCCTTCGGCCTGCGCGATCAGGCGGGCCGTGGCATTCGCGGCCATCTCGAGCCGCCTCACGTCGCGCGGGTCCAGATGGGGGCAGGCCTCGAAGCTGAATCCGCACAGCATGCCGTACAGCGTGCCATCCGAGAGTCGCACCGGCACGCCGATGTGGCCGCCGAGCGCCTCGTAATAGCAGGCGAGACCGTAGTCCGAGCGGACTCTCGCGACGTCGTGCACGATCGACGGCATCCGGCCGTCGATGATGCGCTGGCAGATGGTTTCGTCCAGTGGGTGGAACTGGCCTGGCTTGATGACCGCATCGTCGGCCTTCGAAGAGATGTGGCGGAACACGCGATGGCCGTCGACGAACTCGCCGACGAAGACCACCTCGAGATTGAGCTGCTCGCGCACCACGCGCAGCAGGCTGCCGATCGAGCCCGCGATCAGGCCGTTGTCGCGCACGTCGGCATGCGCCGTCACGGTGGCGATGCGCGTGGCCCAGTCATCCGCCGCTTCGGGTCCGCTCTCGAGAATCGTTTTCATAGATAAGCAATTTTGCCGGCAGACCCGTGCTTTGGGGTCGGATTTGCGAGCGCGAACCGGCCCCGTGCGCACAAAGTCGGGCTTGGGTCGCTTTTCCGCATCGGCAGGCGGTCGATAGTTCTAACGGCATCCGGCCGAGTCGCCAAAGAGCCAGATCCGTTCATTTCTTTTGAAGGCGGCGATAGGCGCTGAAATGGCGAATGGCCTGTTGCTTGTCTCCCAGATGGTCGTGCAGCCTCGCGGCATTGAAGTGCGCATCACCGATGCCGGGCTCCAACACCAGGCAGCGGTCGTAGCTTTGAAGGGCCTCTGGGTAGCGGCCGAGGTCCTCCAAGGCCACCGCGCGATTGAAGTGCAGCAGCGCCACATCGGGACAGCGCGCCAGGGCGGAGTCGTAGAGCGCCACGGCCTCGGCGTCGCGGCCGGCTTCGCACAGCATCGCGCCGAGGTTCAGATAGCCGTCGGCATGGTCTGGCAACGCGTCGAGCAGCTGGCGATAGGCGCGCTCGGCCGCCCCTCGATCGCTGGCCTCGAGCGCTTCGGCACGCGCGAACAGGGCGTCGGCCGATGTCTGCACCAGCGCCGGGTCTGCCGCCGGCCCGCGCTCCACGAAGGCGACGGAACCGGGCCTCGGCGCGACCTCGAAATCCATCAGCAACTGGCCCGATTCCACCTCCCATCGGCTGCCGCGTTCGTGCACCGCGACCGTGCTGCCGACGGCTGTGATCCGCAGCCCGCTCAGGGGCAGCTCGGCAGGCAGCGTGGCTTTCAGCCGCTGCAGGGCCCGCACGATCCTGCGCGTCGGGATGTCGGCCAGTTGCAGCTTGTGAGCGGTGCGCAGCAGCACGACGTCGCGGAACGAAAAGCGGTACTCGTTCCTCGGCCCGCGCGACGGGCTGACGAAGCCGTTGGCGATCAACCGCGACACCGCGCTGCGCGACAGGCCCAGCATTTCCTGGATCCCGCGCAGCGTGTGCGGCGTCTCCGGCGGCAGCGGGCTCACTTCCTTGATCGCGCACGCGCCGGCGGCGCGACCTCGGTCGTCGGCGTGCCGGCCCGCTTCACGCCCTTGCGCTCCTTCGAGGCCAGCGCCGTCACGGCTTGCGCCGGCGCAGGCGCCGGGCGCTTGCTACCGCCGCGTGCCAGGCTGGCGCGCAGCATCTCGGTGAGATCGATGATCTGGCCGCCCGAGTCCGGCTCGCGTTCTTCGGCCGCGACCACCTGCTTGCCGGCGATCTTGGCATCGATGGCGGCCAGGATGCGCTGCTTTTCCTCGTCGACGTACTGCGCCGGGTCGTAGCTGTCCTGGGCGATCTGGTCGATGAGCTGGAGCGCCAGCTTCACTTCCGCGTCCGACGGCTTGACCTCCTCGATCTCGAGCTCCTTGAGCGAGCGCACCTCGTCGGCATAGAGCAACTGCTGCAGCACCAGCCCATCCTCTGCCGCCCGCACCTGGACCACGTACTGCTTGCCCTTCCAGGCCCATTTCGCGAGCGCGCAGCGGCCGCTCTTGCGCATCGCCGCACGCAACAGCGAATAGGATTTCGCGCCGCGCTTGTCGGGCGTGAGGAAGTAGGCCTTGTCGTAGTAGAGGGGGTCGACCGCCTTCTCGGGGATGAAGCTCACGATGTCGATCGCATGGCTCGCACTTTCTTCCACCGCCTTGAGTTCTTCGGGGGTGAAGAGCACGTAGCGGTCCTTTTCGAACTCGTAGCCCTTGATCATCTCGGAGCGCGGCACGATGACCCTGGGATCTTTCTCGGACACGTATTGCTGCTTCACGCGCGAGCCGTCCTTGGCCAGCAGGTTGAATTTGACCGTGCCACTGCTTTCGGTGGCCGAATACAGCTTGACCGGTATGGAGACCAAGCCGAAACCCAGGGACAAGGATGCGATCGACCGAGCGGCCATGCCTACCTCCAGGGACGGGCTGACGAGCACCCGCGGGGGGTCAGGATGCCACTTTCCGGGGAATTCGAAAAGAGGGTCAGGGTCCCCGGAAATAGTGTGAACAGGCCCTGGGCGCTTGCGGCTTTCCGCCGGACTCAGGCCATCTGGCTGATGGTCTTGCGAAAGCGCGCCAGCGACAGGGCGAACAGGGCGGTGCCGATCACCAGCAGGCACAGGAAAGGCTTCCATACCACCGAGATGCCCGCACCGCGGTAGAGAATGGCCTGCCCCAGTTCCACGAAGTGCGTGGTCGGCGCGAGCAGCATCAGGTTCTGCACCCCTTCGGGCATGCTCTCGCGCGGGGTCACGCCGCCGGAAAGTAGTTGCAGCGGCAGCAGGGTCAGTATCAGCAGCATGCCGAATTGCGGCATGTTGCGCGCCAACGTCGCCATGTAGATGCCCATCGAGGTGGTGGCGAACAGGTGCAGCGCGGCGCCGGCCAGGAACAGCATGATCGAGCCTTCGATCGGCACCTGAAGCAGGCCCCGGACCACGAGCATCAGCGACAAGGTCGCCGCCAGCACCACCACCAGCCCCATCGACCAGACCTTGCTCAGCATGATCTCCGCCGGCGTGACCGGCATCACCAGCAGATGCTCGATGGTGCCGTGTTCGCGCTCGCGGATCAGCGCCGCGCCGGTCAGGATGATCGACAGCATCGTGACGTTGTTGATGATCTCCATCAGTGCACCGAACCACGGCTGGGTCAGGTTGGGGTTGAATCGCATGCGCAGCGCAAGGTCCACCGGCGCCACGGCGCTGCCGCGATAGCGCTGCACGAACTCGTTGACCTCGGACAGCACGATCTGCTGGATGTAGCCGCTGCCCGTGAAGGCCTGGCTCATGCGGGTGGCATCGACGTTGAGCTGCAGCGCCGGCGACTTGCCGGCCAGCACGTCGCGCTGGAAGTTGGGCGGGATGTTCAGCGCGAAGGTGTACCGGCCGGCATCCATGCCGGCGTCCACCTCGCCGAGCGAGATCGTCGACGGTGGCGTGAACTGCGGCGGATAGAAGGCCGACGCGATGCGCGACGACAGCGGCGAGCCGTCCTCGTCGACGATGGCGATCGGCGCCTTGTGCAGCGACTCGGGCATGGCGGTCGCGGCGCTGTAGACCATCCCGGTGAAGGCGAAGACGATCAGCACCAGCATCACCGGGTCGCGCGCCAGGCTCCACAGCTCCTTGATGCCGAGGCGGTAGACGTTGGCGATCCGGGGCATGTTCAGCTGTCCTGCTTCTTGAGCAGGCCGATGGTCACTCCGAGCACGACCGGCACCGTGACCAGCAGCGGCCAGAACGCGCCGTGAAGATCGGACAGGTCCAGCGCCTTGCTGAACACGCCACGGCTGATGACCAGCATGTAGGTGGCCGGGTAGATCTCGCCGATCAGCCTGCCGGCGCCTTCGAGGGAGGAAATCGGGTTGATCATGCCGGCGAACTGCACCGCCGGCAGGATGGTGCTGATCATGGTGAAGAACATCGCCGCGATCTGGCTGCGCGTGAAGGTCGAGGCCAGCAGGCCGATCCCTGTCGAGACCACGCAGTAGACAAGGGTCGTCAATGCCAGGGCGAAGAAGCTGCCCTTGACCGGCACCCCGAACACGGTCACCGCGAGCAGCGTCATCAGCAGGAAGTTCAGCATGGCGAGCGCGATATAGGGAATCTGCTTGCCCAGCAGAAACTCGGCACGCGTGACCGGCGTGACATACAGGTTGATGATCGAACCCAGCTCTTTCTCGCGCACCACCGACAGCGCGGTCAGCATGGCCGGCAGCATCAGCAGCAGCAGCGGGATCACCGCCGGGATCATCGCCGGCAGGCTCCTGACGTCAGGGTTGTAGCGAAAGCGGGTCTCGATGGTGGCCGCGCTCGCGAGGGTCACGCCGAGCCGATGCGTGGCCTGGTCGACGAGCCACCCCTGGTGCATGCCCAGCACGTAGCCGCGCACGGTCTCGGCGCGCTGCGGCATCGCGCCATCGACCCAGGCGCCGACCTGTACCGGCGTGCCGCGCTGGATGTCGCGGGCGAAGCCGGGCGGGATCTCGATCGCCAGCGACAGTTCGCCGCTGCGCATGCGGCGGTCGAGTTCGGCGTAGTCGGCAATCGGCGGCTGCTCGATGAAGTACCTCGACCCGGACAGATTGAGCGCGTAGTTCTGGCTCAGCCCGGTCTGGTCGCGGTCGAGCACCGCGTAGCGCAGGTCTTCCACGTCGAGGCTGATGCCGTAACCGATGACGAACATCAGCACCATCGAGCCGACCAGCGCCAGCGTGCCGCGCACCGGATCGCGCTGCAGTTCCAGCGTCTCGCGCCACAGGTAGCTGAACATGCGGTTGAAGCTGAAGCGGCGCCGGCGCGGGTGCGGCGCGAGTGGTGCGGCCGCGGCGGGCGGCCCGGAAGGCGCTGCCTCGGCGGTTGGCGCCGAGGCGCCGCCACCGGCGTCGACCAGCAAGCCGATGAAGGCTTGTTCGAGCGAAGCGGCGCCGCGCGCGCGAACGATGCCGGCGGGCGTGTCGCTGACCAGCACGCGGCCGGCGTGCATCAGGGAGATGCGATCGCAGCGCTCGGCCTCGTTCATGAAGTGCGTCGAGATGAAGATCGTCACCCGGTCGCGGCGCGACAGCTCGATCAGCAGGCGCCAGAAATTGTCGCGTGCGACCGGGTCCACGCCCGACGTCGGCTCGTCGAGGATGAGCAGTTCGGGCTGATGCACCATCGCCACCGCCAGGGACAGGCGCTGGCGGATGCCCAGCGGCAGTTCGTCGGGCAGCGCGTCGAGTGCCTCCTGCAGCTCGAAACGCTCGACCATCTGCTGCACCCGCGCCGGCACTTGCGGCTCGGGGACCTGGAACAGCCGCGCATGCAGCACCAGGTTCTGCCGCACGGTCTGCTCGGTGTACAGCGAGAAGGCCTGCGACATGTAGCCCACGCGGCGGCGGGTGTCGATGTCCCGCGGATCCACCTCGTGGCCGAACAGCCAGGCCTGGCCCTCGCTGGCCGGCAGCAGGCCGGTCAGCATCTTCATGGTGGTCGACTTGCCGCAGCCGTTGGAGCCGAGGAAGCCGAAGATCTCGCCGCGGCGGATGCGGAAGCTGACATGGTCCACGGCGACGAAATCGCCGAAGCGCATGGTCAGGTCCCTGGCCTCGATGGCGACGTTGTCGCCGCCATCGCCTTGCGGCAGTGGCGGGATGGTCACTTCCGTGTGGCCGCGCCTCTTGGCCTCCGGCAGCAGCCCGATGAAGGCCGCCTCCAGCGAGGCGGTACCGGTGCGGTCGAGCAGCTCTTGCGGCGTGCCGGTGGACAGCACCTTGCCGTCGTCCATCGCCACCAGCCAGTCGAAGCGCTGCGCCTCGTCCATGTAGGCGGTGGCGACGATCACGCTCATGCCGGCGCGCTCGCCGCGGATGCGCGCGATCAGGTCCCAGAACTGCGCCCGCGCCAGCGGGTCGACGCCGGTGGTGGGCTCGTCGAGGATCAGCAGGTCCGGGTCGTGGATCAGCGCGCAGCACAGGCCCAGCTTCTGCTTCATCCCGCCCGAGAGCTTGCCGGCCGGCCGCGCCAGGAAGGGCTGCAGGCCGGTGCTGCGGGTCAGCTCGTCGATGCGCCGGCGCCGCTCGGCGCGATCGTGGCCGAACAGCCGGCCGAAGAACTGCAGGTTCTCCTCGACCGACAAGGTCGGGTAGAGGTTCTTGCCCAGGCCCTGCGGCATGTAGGCGATGCGCGGGCAGACCTCGTCGCGGTGGCGCTTGGCGGCCATGTCGCCGCCGAGCGCCTCGACCGTGCCCTGCTGCACCGCGCGCGCCCCTGCGAGCAGCGACAGCAGGCTGGACTTGCCGACCCCGTCGGGGCCGATCAGGCCGACCATGCGCCCGGCCGGGATCTCCAGGTCGATGCCGTCCAGCGCCACGGTCTTGCCATAACGCTGGCCGAGGCCGACGATCCGCGCGACCGGGCGGCTCATTGGGGAATCTTGACCGCCAGCTCGGCAGGCCATGCGGCCTGCGCGTCGATCTTGAGCCACGCCACGCCGGGCAGTCCCGTCTTGACCTGCGTCAGGTGCTTCTTCAGCAGCTCGCGGTCGAACTGCGCCTTGACGCGGAACATCAGCTTCTGCCGCTCGCTCTCGGTCTCCACCGTCTTGGGCGTGAACTGCGCCGTGGCGGCCACGAAGGACACCTTGGCCGGAATCACGTAGCCCGGCGCCGCGTCGAGCAGCACGCGCACTTCGCTGCCCAGTGCCACTTTGCCGGCCACGGTCTCCGGCAGGAAGAAGGTCATGTAGACGTCCGACAGGTCGACCAGGTTCAGCACCTTGCCACCGCCGCCCAGCACCTCGCCAGGCTGCGCGATGCGGTACTGCACGCGGCCGTCGCGCGGGGCCTTGAGCTCGCTGTCGGCGATATCGGCCTCGACTCGCCTGACCGTGGCCTCGGCCGCTGTCACCACCGAACGGGCGCCCACGAGCTGCGCCTTCACCGCATCGATCGCCGCCTGCGCCGCGTTCACCTGGGCCTTGGCGGCGCCCACTGCGGCCTGCACGCTGCGCACGCGGGCGCGGTCGTCGTCGAGTTCCTGCTCCGACGAAGCGCCCTCGCGCGACAGGGTTTCCGAACGCGCCAAGCGCCGCTGCGCGGCATCGAGCTCGCTCTCGCGCTGCGCCACCAAGGCCTGCGCGGCCAGCTTGTCGCTCTCGCGCACGGCGACCTGGGCCTGGGCGCTCGCGACCGCGTTGATCGCCTGCTGCCGGTTGGCGTTGGCTTCGTCGCGCTGCGCTTCCAGCACCTGGATCTGCATCTTCGCCAGGGGCTGGCCGGCGGCCACGAAGTCGCCTTCGCCGACCAGGATCTCGGAGACCCGGCCCGCGAGCTTGGTCGCCACGTCGACCTCGGTGGCTTCGATGCGGCCGTTGCCGCTGACGAAGCCAGCGCCGGGACCGGAGGGCTTCAGCCGCGTCCAGCCGTAGTAGCCGACCGCCGCGACGGCCGCCACGACCAGTGCGGCAATCAGCTTGTTCTTGGGTGTGAGGGTCATGATGCGTGCCGGATGTTCTCAGTTGGCCGCGTGACCGGCGAGGGGCGGCGCTGCCGCCAGTTCCTGCGAACCGCCGCCGAGCGCGGTGTACAGGCTCACGTCGGCCGACAGCAGCGCGCGGCGCGTCTGCACCAGTTGCTGCTCGACGTCCAGAAGGTCGCGCTGCGCGTCGAGCACTTCGAGAAAGGCCGTGGCGCCGTTGCGATAGCGAAGGTTTGCCAGCCGGGCGCGCTCGGTTTGCGTGGCCAGGGTCGACTGCTGGATCTGCACCTGCCGGGCCAGCCATTCGCGCGCGGACAAGGCGTCGGAGACCTCGCGGAACGCGGTCTGGACGGTCCTTTCGTAGTCGGCGACCGCGATGTCGCTGCGCACGACGGTCAGGTCGAGTGACGACTGGCGCCGGCCGCCATCGAAGATCGGCAGCGTCAGGCTGGGCGCGAAGCTCCAGGCCTGGCTGCCGGAGACGAACAGGCCGTCGAGCTCGGCGCTGGCCGTGCCGAAGTTGCCGGTCAGCGTGATGCGCGGAAAGAAGGCCGCGCGAGCCGCTCCGATATGGGCTCCGGCGGCGCGCAGCCGATGTTCGGCGGCGGCGATATCGGGGCGATCGGCCAGCAGGTCCGACGGCAGGCCCACGCGCAGTGGCTGCTCGAAGGCCAGCGCGTCCAGCCGACCGGAAGACGGGGCCAGATCGACCGGCGCGCCGACCAGGAATGTCAGCGCGTGGGCCAGATCGGCGCGGCTGCGCTGGAGTTGGACGTTCAGCGCCTGTGCCTGGTCGAGCAGCGTGCGCATCTGGGTCAGGTCGAACTTCGAGGTCGAGCCGACTTCGAAACGCCGCGTGAAGATGCGCAGCGATTCCTCGCGGGTGGCGATCGTGTGCTGGGCCAGCACGATGCGTTCATCGAGCGCCCGCAGCGAAAGGTAGCCGTCGGCGACCTGTGCGACCAGCAGCAGGGTGGCGGCGCGGCGGCCGGCATCGGTGGCCAGGTAGTTTTGCAGCGCGGCGTCCTGCAAGCTGCGCACCCGGCCCCAGAAGTCCAGTTCCCAGGCGTTCACCCCGAGTCCGACCTGGTACTGGCTGGAAACCAGCGGCTCCCTCGTGAAACTGAGGTCGCGCGGCACGCGCGAGCGGCTGGCGTCGGCGCCGAGCCCGACGGTCGGCCAGCTGTCGGCGCGTTGAATGCCATAGACAGCGCGGGCCTCCTGCACCCGCAGGACGGCGATGCGCAGGTCGCGATTGTTCTCCAGGGCCTGCGCGATCAGCTGCTGCAGGCGCGGGTCGGTGAAGTACCCGCGCCAGCCGACCGCGGCGGCGTGCGCGCCGACCTCCGGCGCAGCGGGCGTATCGGCCGGGTAGCTTTCGGCCACCGGCAGCGGCGGCGTTGCGTAGGGAGGGGCCATCGATGCACAGCCGGCCGACAGCAGCGCGGCCGCGGCCAGCAGCCAGCCGGACGCGCAGCGCTGCCGGCGCGCCCGGAAGGTGGCGATCGGGTTCATCAATGCGTATCGGCCGAGGCGCCCACCGGCCCGCAGCGTGTCACGGGAGAGTTCTTGTGCCTGGACATCAGGGTTAACTCTAGGGGCGGGGTCCGTTCGCGACCTTGATCCAGATCAATCGAGCGACCGGATGGTCGTTCTTCAATGACTCCTCTTGCATGACCCCGCCACTAAGCCCGCGCGCGGCTGCGCGACAAGCGTGTGACCCACCGAAAAGCAGATGCTCAGGCGTTGATCGCAATCAAGGCCGCGCGGCCTAACCATCCCAGAATATCCGTCTTGAACGCTCCCTCTTGACGTTCGTGGAGGTGATACATGGACGACGAAATCAGAAAGAAGATCCTGGCGCTGCTGGATCAGCATCGAATCATGACAGTCGCGACGCTGCGTCCGGATGGCTGGCCGCAGGCAACGACCGTCGGCTATGTGAACGAAGGCCTGACCCTGTACTTTCTCTGCGGGCTGGACAGTCAGAAGGCAAGAAACCTGGCGCGAGATGACCGGCTCTCGCTGACGATCGATCACGACACGGCGGAATTGATGGCGATCACCGGCCTGTCGATGGCCGCGCGTGCGCGAGCGGTGGATGATCGGGCAGAAGCGGAGAAAGTCCTGCGCATGCTCCCGCTGAAATACCCCGATGCAGGGCCTCTGCCGATGAAGATGCCGGGCCCGGACGAGGTCCGCCTGTTCCGCGTTACACCCTCGGTCATTTCCGTTCTCGATTACTCGAAGGGCTTCGGACACACGGATCTCGTCGTTTGCTGATTGCGGCATCTCGGCCCTTCGCGCTCCCGGCCGGCGAAGCCCGGCCCGTTGGTGAAACACCGCGGAACCGGCTTCGCCGGGCCGCTGGTGTTGCCCCCAGCAGGGGGTGGGCGCCCGACACGAAGTGCGGGCAACCTGGGGGGTTTCCACATCAATGGCACAATGCGGCAGTACTCAGGCCCTTCCCCAGCCACAGTCGCATCCGCCAATCGGTTCAGCCGTGTCGCGGAAGGTTTCTTAAACCAGCTAGTGCTTCCTTCAGGGAAGCGAAGGTCAGCGGAATATGAGCGATTCCTCGTCGACGGCTTCGTCCGTCTACAGCGCCTACCAAGGCAACACCTACCTCTTCGGCGGCAATGCGCCCTATGTCGAAGAGATGTACGAAAACTACCTCTCCAATCCCGGCAGCGTGCCCGACAACTGGCGTGCGTACTTCGACGCGCTCCAGAACGTGCCCGCCACCGACGGCAGCAACACCAAGGACGTGCCCCACCTGCCGGTGGTCAACGCCTTCGCCGAGCGCGCCAAGCAGGGCACCACCAAGGTGGTGGTGGCCAGCGGTGCCGACTCCGAGCTCGGCCGCAAGCGCACCGCGGTCCAGCAACTGATCGCCGCCTATCGCAACGTCGGCGCCCGCTGGGCCGACCTCGACCCGCTCAAGCGCGCCGAGCGTCCCGCGATCCCGGAGCTCGAACCCTCGTTCTACGGCTTCGCCGACGCCGACCTCGAGACCGTGTTCAACACCAGCAACACCTTCTTCGGCAAGGAGACGATGTCGCTGCGCGACCTGCTCAACGCGCTGCGCGAAACCTACTGCGGCACCATCGGCGCCGAGTACATGTACATGACCGACCAGGCGCAGAAGCGCTGGTGGCAGCAGCGGCTCGAAAGCGCCCGCACCAATCCGCAGCTCTCCGCCGAGCAGAAGAAGCGCGTGCTCGAGCGGCTGACCGCCGCCGAAGGCCTCGAGCGCTTCCTGCACACCAAGTACGTCGGCCAGAAGCGCTTCTCGCTCGAAGGCGGCGAGAGCTTCATCGTCTCGATGGACGAGCTGATCAACCAGGCCGGCATCGCGGGCGTGCAGGAAATCGTCATCGGCATGGCGCACCGCGGCCGCCTCAACGTGCTGGTCAACTCGCTCGGCAAGCTGCCGGCCGACCTGTTCGCGGAGTTCGACCACACGGCCCCCGAAGACCTGCCCAGCGGTGACGTCAAGTACCACCAGGGCTTCAGCTCCGATGTGACCACGGGCGGCGGGCCGGTGCACCTGAGCCTGGCCTTCAACCCCTCGCACCTCGAGATCGTGAATCCGGTGGTCGAGGGCTCGGTGCGCGCCCGCATGGACCGCCGCGCCGACCCGCTCGGCAAGCAGGTGCTGCCGGTGATCGTGCACGGCGACGCGGCCTTCGCAGGCCAGGGCGTCGTGATGGAAACGCTGGCGCTGGCCGAAACGCGCGGCTACTCCACCGGCGGCACGGTGCACATCGTGATCAACAACCAGATCGGCTTCACCACCAGCGACCCGCGCGACAGCCGCTCGACGCTGTATTGCACCGACATCGTCAAGATGATCGAGGCGCCGGTGCTGCACGTGAACGGCGACGACCCCGAAGCCGTGGTGCTCGCAACCCAGCTCGCCCTCGAATTCCGCATGGAGTTCCAGAAGGACGTGGTGGTCGACATCGTCTGCTTCCGCAAGCTGGGGCACAACGAGCAGGACACGCCGGCGCTCACGCAGCCGCTGATGTACAAGAAGATCGCGCAGCATCCCGGCACGCGCAAGCTCTACGCCGACAAGCTGGCCGCCCAAGGCCTGGGCGCCACGCTCGGCGACGATCTGGTCAAGGCCCAGCGCGCGGCCTTCGACGCCGGCAAGAACACCTCCGACCCGGTGCTGACCAACTTCAAGAGCAAGTACGCGGTCGACTGGAGCCCCTTCCTCAACAAGAAGTGGACCGACGCCGGCGACACCGCGATCCCGACCGCCGAATGGAAGCGGCTGGCCGAGCGCATCACCAAGGCGCCTGAAGGCTTCACGGTGCACCCGCTGGTCAAGAAGGTGCTGGACGATCGCGCGGCGATGGGTCGCGGCGACGTCAACATCGATTGGGGCATGGGCGAGCACATGGCGTTTGCCTCGCTGGTGGCCAGCGGCTATCCGGTCCGCCTGTCGGGCGAAGACTGCGGTCGCGGCACCTTCACGCACCGCCACGCGGTGCTGCACGACCAGAACCGCGAGAAGTTCGACGAAGGCACCTATGTGCCGCTGCAGAACGTGGCCGACAACCAGGCGCCGTTCGTCGTCATCGACTCGATCCTGTCCGAAGAAGCGGTGCTCGCGTTCGAATACGGCTACGCCTCGAACGACCCGAACACGCTGGTGATCTGGGAAGCGCAGTTCGGCGACTTCGTGAACGGCGCGCAGGTCGTGATCGACCAGTTCATCGCCTCCGGCGAAGTCAAGTGGGGCCGCGTCAACGGCATCACGCTGATGTTGCCGCACGGCTATGAAGGCCAGGGACCGGAGCACAGCTCGGCGCGCCTCGAGCGCTTCATGCAGCTTGCGGCCGACACCAACATGCAGGTGGTCCAGCCGACGACGGCGAGTCAGATCTTCCATGTGCTGCGTCGCCAGATGGTGCGCAACCTGCGCAAGCCCCTGATCATCATGACGCCGAAGTCGCTGCTGCGGAACAAGGATGCGACTTCGCCGCTGGCCGAGTTCACCAAGGGCAGTTTCCAGACCGTCATCCCGGACAGCAAGGACCTGAAGGCCGAGAAGGTCAAGCGCGTCATCGCCTGCTCGGGCAAGGTCTACTACGACCTGGCCAAGAAGCGCGAGGAAAAGGACATCGACGACGTGGCGATCATCCGAGTCGAGCAGCTCTATCCCTTCCCGCACAAGGCCTTCGCCGCCGAACTGAAGAAGTACCCCCATCTCGTGGACGTGGTGTGGTCGCAGGACGAGCCGCAGAACCAGGGGGCCTGGTTCTTCGTGCAGCACTACATCCACGAGAACATGCAGGAAGGCCAGAAGCTGGGCTACTCCGGCCGTGCCGCCTCGGCATCGCCCGCGGTCGGCTACTCGCACCTGCACCAGGAACAGCAGAAGGCGCTGGTCGACGGCGCGTTCGGCAAGCTCAAGGGCTTCGTGCTGACCAAGTAACAAGATCGCTCTGATCCACCTTCACAAGAAAACACGAAACGAGCACATAGAAATGTCCATCGTAGAAGTCAAAGTCCCCCAGTTGTCCGAGTCCGTGGCCGAAGCCACCATGCTGCAGTGGAAGAAGAAGCCCGGCGACGCCGTCGCCATCGATGAAATCCTGATCGAGATCGAGACCGACAAGGTCGTGCTCGAGGTGCCCGCACCCGCGGCCGGCGTGCTGGCCGAGATCATCCAGGCCGACGGCGCCACCGTCGTCGCCGAGCAGTTGATCGCGAAGATCGACACCGAAGGCAAGGCCGGCGCGGCCGTGCCCGCGGCGGCGCCGGCCGCCGTGCCGGTGGCAGCGCCCGCGGCGGCTGCGGCAGCCGTCACCGGGGGGTCGAAGTCCGACGTCGCGATGCCGGCGGCGGCCAAGCTGCTGGCCGACAACAAGCTGTCGACCGGCGACGTCGCCGGCACCGGCCGCGACGGCCGCGTGACCAAGGGCGACGTGCTCGGCGCCATGGCCGCCGGCACCACCGCCCGTGTGGCGCCGCCCGTGCCCGTTCCGACCGGCGCCCCGAAGGCCGCGCTGCCGCAGGTCGCCTCGCCGACGCGCGCGCCCGACCTCGGCGAGCGTCCCGAAGAACGCGTGCCGATGAGCCGCCTGCGCGCGCGCATCGCCGAGCGCCTGCTGCAGTCGCAATCGACCAACGCCATCCTGACCACCTTCAACGAAGTCAACATGGCCCCGGTCATGGAGATGCGCAAGAAGTTCCAGGACGCGTTCACCAAGGAGCACGGCGTCAAGATCGGCTTCATGAGCTTCTTCGTGAAGGCCGCTGTTCATGCGCTCAAGAAGTACCCGGTGATCAACGCCTCGGTCGACGGCAACGACATCGTCTACCACGGCTACTTCGACATCGGCATCGCGGTCGGTTCGCCGCGCGGCCTGGTGGTGCCGATTCTGCGCAACGCCGACCAGATGAGCTTTGCCGACATCGAGAAGAAGATCGCCGAGTTCGGCCAGAAGGCCAAGGACGGCAAGCTGGGCATCGAGGAAATGACCGGCGGCACCTTCTCGATTTCGAACGGAGGCACCTTCGGCTCGATGCTGTCGACCCCGATCATCAACCCGCCGCAGTCGGCCATCCTGGGCGTGCATGCGACCAAGGACCGCGCCGTGGTCGAGAACGGCCAGATCGTCGTGCGCCCGATGAACTACCTCGCTATGAGCTACGACCACCGCATCATCGACGGCCGCGAAGCCGTGCTGGGGCTCGTGGCCATGAAGGAAGCGCTGGAAGACCCGTCGCGCCTCTTGTTCGACATCTGACCCACCCCCGTTGCTTGCTCACTTCGTGTAGCCGCCTCCCCCTCGAGGGGGCACCACCCGCGGCCCGGCAAAGCCGGTTCCGCGGTGGTTCCCGAACGGGCCTCGCTTCGCTTGCGGCGAACGAGGACGGACGCGGTGACGAACACGATCACCCACAGAAAGATCCAAATGTCCAAACAGTTTGACGTCGTCGTGATCGGCGGCGGCCCTGGCGGCTACATCGCTGCCATCCGCGCGGCGCAGCTAGGCTTCAACGTGGCCTGCATCGACGAGTGGAAGAACGCCAAGGGCGGTCCGGCACTCGGCGGCACCTGCACCAACATCGGCTGCATTCCCTCGAAAGCGCTGCTGCAGTCCTCGGAGCACTACGAGCATGCCGGCCACAGCTTCGCCGACCATGGCATCAAGGTCGAAGGCCTGGGCCTGGACGTTGCGAAGATGTTGGCGCGCAAGGACGCGATCGTGAAGCAGAACAACGACGGCATCGTCTACCTGTTCAAGAAGAACAAGGTGGCGTTCTTCCACGGCCGCGGCTCTTTCGTGAAGGCGAGCGACGCCGGCTACGAGATCAAGGTCGCGGGCGCTGCCGAAGAGAGCATCACCGGCAAGCAGATCATCGTCGCGACGGGGTCCAATGCACGCCCCTTGCCCGGTGCGCCTTTCGACGAGGAGAACATCCTCTCGAACGACGGTGCGCTGCGCATCCAGGGCGTACCGAAGAAGCTGGCGCTGATCGGCTCCGGCGTGATCGGCCTCGAGATGGGCTCGGTCTGGCGCCGGCTCGGCGCCGAAGTCACGGTGCTCGAAGCGCTGCCGACCTTCCTCGGCGCGGTCGACGAGCAGATCGCCAAGGAAGCGCACAAGGCCTTCACCAAGCAGGGCCTGAAGATCGAGCTCGGCGTCACGGTCGGCGAAGTCAAGTCGGGCAAGAAGGGCGTCAGCATCGCCTACACCGACGCCAAGGGCGGCGCGCAGACCCTCGAGGTCGACAAGCTGATCGTCTCGATCGGCCGCGTGGCCAACACCATCGGCCTGAACGCCGAAGCGGTCGGCCTCCAGCTCGACGAGCGGGGTGCGATCGTGGTCGACGAGGAATGCAGGACCAGCCTGCCGAACGTCTGGGCCATCGGCGACGTGGTGCGCGGCCCGATGCTCGCGCACAAGGCCGAGGAAGAGGGCGTGGCGGTGGCCGAGCGCCTCGCGGGCCAGCACGGGCACGTGAACTTCAATACGATTCCGTGGGTGATCTACACCTCGCCGGAAATCGCCTGGGTCGGCCAGACCGAGCAGCAGCTCAAGGCCAGCGGCCGCGCGTACAAGGCGGGAACCTTTCCGTTCCTGGCCAACGGGCGCGCACGCGCGCTCGGCGACACCACCGGCATGGTCAAGTTCCTGGCCGATGCGGCCACCGACGAGATCCTCGGCGTCCACATGGTCGGCCCGATGGTCAGCGAGCTGATCTCCGAAGCCGTGGTGGCGATGGAGTTCAAGGCCAGCGCCGAAGACATCGCGCGCATCTGCCATGCGCACCCGTCGCTGTCCGAGGCGACGAAGGAAGCGGCGCTGGCCGTCGACAAGCGCACGCTGAACTTCTGAGGTCGTGACTACCGTCAGGCAGGCGTACGACGCGGAGCTGGTTGCGCGGGGATATCAAAGCGACCCCGCGCAGCTGCGCGCCGTGGAGGCCCTCGACCGCTGCGCCAGCGAGTGGGCCGCCTACAAGGCGCAGCGTTCCAACGCGTTCAAGAAGCTGATCAACCGGCCGGAGATTCCGCGCGGGGTCTACATGTACGGAGGCGTCGGCCGCGGCAAGAGCTTCCTGATGGACTGCTTCTACAACGCGGTTCCGCTCAGGCGCAAGACGCGGCTGCACTTCCACGAGTTCATGCGCGAGGTGCATCGCGAGCTGGCCGATCTGCAGGGCACGGTGAATCCGCTGGACGAACTCGGCCTCAGGATCTCCAAGCGCTACAAGCTGATCTGCTTCGACGAGTTCCATGTCGCGGACATCACCGACGCGATGATCCTGCACCGGCTGCTGGCGGCGCTGTTCGAGAACGGCGTGGGCTTCGTCACCACCTCCAATTTCAAGCCCGACGACCTCTACCCCGGGGGACTGCACCGCGACCGCATCCTGCCGGCGATTGCCTTGCTGAACCAGCGGCTCGAGGTTCTCAGCGTGGACAACGGCACCGACTACCGGCGTCGCACGCTGGAGCAGGTGCGGCTCTACCTCACGCCGAACGGAGCGGTGGCCGACAAGGAGATGCGCAAGGCCTTCGAGCGCTTGGCCGAGAGTGCTGACGAGAATCCGGTGCTGCACATCGAGTCGCGCGAGATCCATGCCCGGCGCAAGGCCGGCGGCGTGGTCTGGTTCGACTTCAAGACGCTGTGCGGCGGCCCGCGCTCGCAGAACGACTACCTGGAGATCGCGACCCAGTTTCACACCGTGCTGCTGTCCGACGTGCCTTACATGCCGGTGCGAATGGCTTCGGAAGCACGCCGTTTCACCTGGCTGGTCGATGTCTTCTACGACCGCCGAGTGAAACTGATCATGTCGGCCGAAGTGCCGCCCGAGGCGTTGTACACCGAGGGTCCTCTGGCCCATGAATTTCCTCGCACGGTGTCGAGACTCAACGAGATGCAGTCGACCGAGTTCCTGGCGCTCGAGCGGCGCACCGTCGACACACGACTGACATGAAGAACACTGTCCTCGCATTGCTGATCGGCCTGGCGGCGGCGCCGGGCTGGGCGCAGCTGGGCGCAACCACCGGCAATCTCGATTTCGATGCCGAGCGTGGCCGTCTGGCGCAGGAGCGCAAGGCGCTCGACGAACGCTTCAACACCGAGCAGGCCGCCTGCTACAAGAAGTTCGCCGTCGAGGATTGCCTGAGGGAGAGCCGCCAGCACCGCCGTCTCGCGACCGACGACATCAAGCGACAGGAAGCCGCGATCAACGACTTCGAGCGCCGGCGCCGGGGTGCCGCCGCGCTCGACAAGTTCGAGGAGAAGGACACCCATCCGCGCGCGAAGGACTCGCAAGAGCAGCGCGAGCAATCGCTGAAATCGCAGCAGGAGCGCGAGCAGCGCGCGGCCGAGCATGCCGCCAGCCGCGCCCAGGCCGCCTCCGAGGCGGCCGAGCAGCAACGTCAGTTCGAGGCCAAGCAACGCGCCCACGCGGACGAGCAGGCGAAGGCGGCCCGTCGACGCGCCGAGGCGCCGGTGGCACGCCAGGCCTACGAGCAGAAGCTGCAGAATGCCGAGCGTCAGCGTGCGGAAAGCGAACGTCGCAATGCCGCCAGGACCCAGCCGCGCTCCGCGCCCTTGCCGGAGCCCGCAGCGGCTACTCCTCCGTAGGCAGGTCTTCCAGCTTCAGCACGGCGACCGAAATGTTGTCGCCACCGCCGTGCGCGCGCCGGCGGGCCTCGGCGACCAGCAGTTCGACGGCCTCGCGCGGCGCCTTGGCCGCCAGCAGTTCACCCATTTCAGCCGGAGTGAAGTAGTGCCACAGCCCGTCGCTGCAGGCCATCAGGACGTCGCCGGTCTTCACCCGAGGGATCAGGTGGACATCGACCGGCGGGGGCGTGGACTTCATGCCGAGACAGCCCAGCAGGATGTTGCCCTGCGGATGGACGCTGGCTTCGTCCTCGTCGATCTCGCCGCGGTCCACCAGCACCTGCACATACGAGTGGTCCTTGGTCCGCTTGACCAGGCGGCCTTCATGAAAGTGATAGATGCGCGAATCGCCCGCGTGGATCCAGGCGCAGTCGCCCTCCGGATTCAACAGGAACGCGGCCAGGGTGCTGTGCGGCTCCTGCTCGCTGGACACGGCCGTGAGCTTGATCACGGTATGGGCGTCGTCGAGCATCTGGCGCAGCATGCCCACCGGTTCATCGCGCCCGGGCTTGTAGCGCGCGAAAAGCTGGCGCGCGGTCAACAGCACCTGGTCGGACGCCTTGCGCCCGCCGCTGCGCCCGCCCATGCCATCGGCGACCACCCCGAGCACGCAACCCTGCGCGCGCGGGTGGGTCAGGATCAGGACCTGGTCCTGCTGGTAGGGGCGATCTCCCTTGTGGAGACCGGTGGCGGCTGCGAGTCGAAAGCCTCGTGTCATGTGGCGCAGTGGGCGCCGATGGCGCGGTCTTTGATGAAAGTCGTGCGAACGCGATGAAGTCGTATTATCGAGCGAACGCGAGCCGCGGCCAGGCCGCTCCTGCATCGCTTTTCGTACCGATTCCCTTGGACTCCAATCTTCACTCATTTTCCCGCCAGCTGATCGAGCTTCGGATCGAACACGCCGACCTCGACGCCACCATCGACCGGTTGGGCGACGTCGTCCCGCAGGACGAACTGCTGCTGCGGCGCCTGAAGAAAAGGCGTCTGGCCCTGCGTGACCAGATCGCGCGCCTGGTCGACCTGCTCGACCCCCAAGAGCCCGCCTGATGCCGCTGGAACAAGAAGTGCGCGAGGTCTTCGCGCAGGGCGGGGTGCTCTCTCATGCCGCCGATCATTTCCGGGAGCGCGAGGGGCAGACCCAGATGGCGCTGGCCGTGGCGCGCACCATCGAGCGCGGCGGCGTGCTGGTGGTCGAGGCCGGCACCGGCGTCGGCAAGACCTTTTCGTACCTGGTGCCGGCGCTGCTGAGCGGCGAACGCGTGCTGCTGTCCACCGCCACCAAGACGCTGCAGGACCAGCTGTTCGGCCGCGATCTGCCGCGGCTGGTCACGGCGCTGGGCCTGCCGGTGCGCACGGCGCTGCTCAAGGGCCGTGCCAGCTACCTGTGCCTGCACCGGCTCGAACTGGCGCGCCACGACAATTCGCTGCCCGAGCGCGGCACGCTGCGCACGCTGGCCAAGATCGAGCAATGGTCCAAGGCCACCCGTACCGGCGACCTGGCCGAGCTGCCGGGACTGGACGAGCGTTCGCCGCTGATCCCGCTGGTGACGTCGACGCGGGAGAACTGCCTCGGCGCGCAGTGCCCGCAGTTCAAGCCCTGCCATGTCAACCTGGCGCGGCGCGAGGCCATGGCGGCCGACGTGGTGGTCATCAACCACCATTTGTTCTTTGCTGATCTCGCGGTGCGCGAGTCCGGCATGGCGGAACTGCTGCCGACGGTACGCGTGGTGGTGTTCGACGAGGCGCACCAGCTCAACGAGACCGGTGTGCAGTTCCTCGGCCTCCAGCTCGGCACCGGCCAGGCGCTGGATTTCGCCCGCGACCTGCTGGCGGCCGGGCTGCAGCTGGCGCGCGGACTGGTCGACTGGCAGCAACTGGTGGCGGCGGTCGAGCGGAGCGCCCGCGAACTGCGCCTGGCGGTCGGCAAGCAATGGCCCGGCGCCAAGCTGCGCTGGGCGGGTGATTCGCCCGAGGGCATCGCGGCGCAGCCCTGGCAGGAAGCCCTCGAGGCCTTGCAGGAGGCCTTCGAGCAGGCCGCACGCGGGCTCGACACGGTCAGCGAGCTGTCGCCCGACTTCGTCCGGCTGCACGATCGCGCGCAGCAGCTGTCTCAGCGCGCGCGGCGCTTTGCCGAACCCTGCGCGTCAGGTTCGGTGCGCTGGGTCGATGTCGGGACGCATCTGCGTCTGGTCGAATCCCCGCTCGATATCGCCGAGGCGGTACGCACGCGGGTGCTCAAGTCCGATACGGCCGAGCCGGAGGAAGAGGGCCGCGCCTGGGTGTTCACCTCGGCCACGCTCGGCGACGACCCGAGGCTGCGCTGGTTCACCGAGCCTTGCGGCCTCGACGATGCCGAGGTGCTGCGGGTGCAAAGCCCGTTCGACTACGCGCAGCAGGCCGCCCTGTACGTGCCCCGGGCGTTCCCCAAGCCCAATGACCCCGCGCACAGCCAGCAGGTGGCGCTGCTGGCGGCCCGCGGCGCCGCCACCCTCGGAGGCCGCACGCTGGTGCTGACGACCACGCTGCGCGCGCTGCGCGCCATCGGCGATGCGATGAAGGCGCAGTTCGAACGCATCGAGGCCGGGCAGCGGCCCGAGGTGCTGGTCCAGGGCGAACTGCCCAAACGCGTGCTGATGGATCGGTTCCGCGAAGGTGCCGGCGACGGCCGCGCGGGTTGCGTGCTGGTGGCGTCGGCCTCGTTCTGGGAAGGGTTCGACGCACCGGGCGATGCCCTTCAGCTGGTCGTGATCGACAAGCTGCCGTTCCCGCCGCCCAACGATCCGCTGGTCGAGGCGCGCTCGCAGCGGCTGGAATCCCAGGGCCGAAGCGCGTTCGGCGACTATTCGCTGCCTGAGGCCGCGGTATCGCTCAAGCAGGGTGCCGGCCGGCTGATCCGACGCGAATCCGACCGCGGCGTGCTGGTGATCTGCGACACCCGGCTGGTCGCGATGGGCTACGGCAAGCGTCTGCTGGCGGCGCTGCCGCCGATGCGCAGGATCGAGGGCGAAACCGAACTGGATGCCGAAATCGCCGCATTGAGAGGCAACTGAGCCTGCCCCCACGCTCGCTCGGCCTTGGCCTGAGACAGCCGAGCGGTCAGACGGCTACCAGAGCTTCCACCAAGGGTCGTCCTTGGCCCGGAAGCCGCGCGTCAGGTACTCGCTCTTCGGGTAGTTGGTGGTCAGCACGCGCTGGGTGTCGTCGCGCAGATCGGTCATGCCGAGCTTGTCGTAGGACATGTACATGATGTACAGCGCCTCCTCGAGCGCAGGCACTTCGCGGTAGTCCGCGAGCGCGAGCTGCGCGCGGTTGATGGCCGCCAGGTAGGCGCCCCGCGTGTAGTAGTAGCGCGCCACGTGCACCTCGTACTGCGCCAGCGAGTTGACGATGTAGTTCATGCGCAGCCGCGCATCCGGCGTGTAGCGCGACTGCGGGAAGCGGGTCACCAGCTCCTTGAACGACTCGAACGATTCCTTGGCGGCCTTCTGGTCGCGCTCGGAAAGGTCCTGGCGCGTCATCCACGAGAACATGCCGAGGTCGTCGTTGAAATTGATCACGCCCTTCAGGTAGAGCGCATAGTCGATCGCCGGGCTGGCCGGGTGCAGCTTCATGAAGCGGTCGAGCGTGGCGATGGCCGACACCTTGTCGCTGGCCTTCCACTGCGCATAGGCCTTGTCGAGCTGGGCCTGCTGCGCCAGCGGCGTGCCGGCGGCGCGGCCTTCGAGCTTCTCGAGCAGCGGCACCGCCTTGTCGAAGGCGCCCGAGTTCGTCTCGTCCTTGGCTTCCGAGTAGATCCGGTTGGGGCTCCAGTTCGCGGTCTTGTCGGCTTCTGTCGTCGAGCAGCCGGCGACCAGCCAGGCGGCGGTGCACAGAGCCAGCCAGCCGGGGACCACCGATAATTTGGCGCGAAACATCAAAGAAGGCTTTCGTGAAACAGTTGCCCTCGATTATATCGGCCACCCCCCTGGTGGACTCCCCGGAGGCCGCGGAGCATGACGAGGGCGCGGAGCTCTCCGCCGCCAGCGAGGTGCGCGCCTTCCTGTTCGGGCCGGATGAGCATGGCCAGCGGCTGGACCGCGCGCTCGCGAACCTCGTGCCGGAGTTCTCCCGCAGCTACCTGCAGCAGCTGATCGACGCCGGAATGGTGGAGATCCAGGGCCGCGTGCTGACCAAGTCCTCGGCCACCGTGCATGCCGGCGAGGCCGGGCGGATCGAACTCCGGCCGACGCCGCAAAGCCAGGCTTTCAAGGCCGAGCCGATGGCGCTCAGCGTACTGTACGAGGACGAACACCTGCGGATCATCGACAAGCCGGTCGGCCTGGTGGTCCATCCGGCCCCCGGCCACTGGAGCGGGACGCTGCTCAACGGCCTGCTGGCGCTCGACCCCCGGGCGGCGCTGCTGCCGCGCGCCGGCATCGTGCACCGGCTCGACCGGGACACCAGCGGGCTGATGGTCGTCGCGCGCAGCCGCCAGACGATGGACGCGCTGGTCGCGCTGATCGCCGCGCGCGAGGTCAAGCGGCAATACCTGGCGCTTGCGCATCGCAGCTGGCAGGGCGCCGGCGCGCGCCATGTGGAGGCTCCGATCGGGCGCGATCCTCGCAATCGGCTGCGCATGGCGGTGGTCGACCTCGAGCGCCATTCGGGCAAGCCGGCCCGCACGCTGGTCGAGGTGCTCGACAGCAACGACCAGGGCTGTGCGGTGCGTTGCACGCTCGAGACCGGGCGGACCCACCAGATCCGGGTGCACATGGCGTCGATCGGCCACCCGCTGGTCGGCGATGCGCTCTACGGCGGTGCGCCCGCGGCCGGCCTGGCGCGGCAGGCGCTGCATGCCTTCCGGCTGGGATTCGAGCATCCTGTCACGCACCAGCCGATGGAGTTCCGCTCGCCGCCGCCCCCGGACCTGCTTCAGGGTTTTTCCGAATGGGGCCTGGATTACAATCGCGCCTGACGGTCCCGAGGGCCGCGCCGGCCGCCTGATGCCGGTTTTGCGTTGCTTTTCGCCGCGTGCCGGCAGCGCCTCCTTCCATCCTTCTGAACAAGCGTCCTCGAGGCGCCTTTTCCCGGATAACGCGAACCATGAATACGGCGGATGCCAAGCGCATTCTCGAAACCGCCTTGATCTGTTCGACCCAGCCGTTGCCGGTGCGCGAACTGCGCGTGCTGTTCGACGACGAACTGGGTGCCGACACGATCAAGTCGCTGTTGCTCGAGTTGCAGGAAGACTGGTCGCAGCGCGGCCTGGAGCTCGTGAGCGTCGGCAGCGGCTGGCGCTTCCAGAGCCGGCCCGAACTGCGCGATCACCTCGACCGGCTGCACCCCGAGAAGCCGCCGCGCTACACGCGCGCGGCCCTCGAGACGCTGGCGATCATTGCCTACCGGCAGCCGGTGACGCGGGGCGACATGGAAGACATCCGTGGCGTCACGATCAACTCGCTGATCCTGAAGCAACTCGAGGACCGCAACTGGGTCGAGGTCATCGGCCATCGCGAAACGGTCGGCCGACCGGCACTCTACGCGACGACGCGCCAGTTCCTCGACGACCTGGGCCTGGCGTCGCTGGACGAATTGCCGTTGATCGAAACGCCGGCGCAGCAGGGCGCGCTGATCGCCGCGCTCGACCAGGCCGCGGGCGAGGACCAGTCCTCGCTGCCGATCGACGATCTGCCGCTCGAGGCGCCTGTCCCTCCGACGGAGGTGGCCGGGCCTGAGGCGCCGGCGGAGTCTGGCCTCGTGGCCGAAGCCCAGGCCGAAGCCCAGGCCGAAGCCGAAAACGAAGCCGAAAACGAAGCCCTCGGGACCTCCGAGCCTTCGGAGTCCCTTTTCTCCCCACCCGTCGAGGCCGAAGCCGCGCCCGACGAGGCCGACACCATCGCTGTCCCTTCCGGAACCCGACCATGAGCCCCATTGATCCCGATGACGCAGCCACGCTGCCGGCCGAACCTGTGTCCGAAGTGCCCGCGGGCGAAGTGCCCGTGGAAGGCGCCGCAGCGCCGCGCAAGCGGCGCCCGCGCAAGCCCAAGCCGGTAGAGCAGGAAGTTGCGGCCGCTCCGGCCGAGCCGTCGGCCGAGGAACCGGTTGCAGCGCCGGTCGCGATCGCTGAAGAGGAAGCCGTGCTGCCGCCCCCGGCGCAGCCGGCTGAAGTGCGTGCCTCCGAGGCCGGTTCGCAGGACGATGACGAAGAAGAGGAAGAAGAGCCGGACGAGGAGGAGGACGACCTCGACCGCGCCCGCCGTGCCGCCGAGCGCGAGCAGCGCAATGCGCCGCCGCCCGAGCCGATCCGCTTCGCCGACGTCATTTCCGGCCAGTTCGACGCCGACGAGGAAAGCCCCGAAGTGCCGCCGCTCAAGCGCGTGCTGCTGCCCGAGGCCGATTCGCCCAAGCTGCACAAGGTGCTGGCGCAGGCCGGCCTGGGCTCGCGGCTCGAGATGGAGCAACTGATTCTGCAGGGCCGGATCTCGGTCAACAACGAACCGGCCCACATCGGCCAGCGCATCCAGTACGGCGACCAGGTCAAGATCAACGGCAAGCCGATCCGCTACCGCATCGCGCCGCCGCCGCCGCGTGTGATCGCCTACCACAAGCCGGTCGGCGAGGTCGTGACGCACGACGATCCGCAGAACCGCCCGACCGTGTTTCGCAAGCTGCCGCGCCTGCAGCAGGGCAAGTGGCAGTCGGTCGGCCGGCTCGACCTGAATACCGAGGGCCTGCTGCTTTTCACCAGCTCCGGCGAGTTGGCCAATCAGCTCATGCATCCTCGCTTCGGCCTCGAGCGGGAGTACGCCGTGCGCGTGCTCGGCGCCCTCAGCGCCGAGGAGAAGAAGCGCCTGCTCGAAGGTGTGCGCCTGGACGACGGCATGGCCCAGTTCGGCACCATCGAGGAGGGCGGCGGCGAGGGTTCCAACTGCTGGTACCGCGTCACCATCTCCGAAGGGCGCAACCGTGAAGTGCGCCGCCTGTTCGAGTCGGTCGGCCATGCGGTCAGCCGCCTGATCCGCATCCGCTACGGCGCGATGGTGCTGCCGCGCGGCCTCAAGCGCGGTGCCTGGATGGAGCTCGACGAACGCGACATCCAGGCGCTGTTCCAGGCCGCTGGCAACGGCGGCGACCGGCCGCCGCGGCACGGCGCGGGGCCCAAGGGCCAGGGCCAGGGCCAGGACAACGGCGGGCGCAACAACCGCAACCGCAAGCGCCGCGGCAATCGCAACGGCGGCGCCGGCGGCGCGCAGGGTGACGAGCGCGAGCCGATCCCGAACCCGCTGGCGCACGGTCCGGGCGCGCGTCCCGACCGCGGCGGCGGCAAGGGCCCGCCCCAGGGGCGCCGCAACAACCGCGGCGACCGGCAAGGGCAGGGGCCCGGCCCGGGCCAGCAGGGGCGCAATCGGCAGGGCGGCGAGGACCGCGTGCCCGGCGGCGCCAACCAGCCCGATCCGATGAAGACCTCGCTGGGGTACATCGGCGCCGACAGCTTCTCGCGCCAGCGCAAGGACCAGCGTCAGGGCCCGCGTCGCGGTGGGCCGGGCGGCGGTGGCGGTGGCTTCGGCGGCCAGGGCGGGCCCGGCGGGCCGGGCGGTCGTCGCCGCGGTCGCTGAAATTCGGCGCGCTGGCGGACTTTCGCTGCGCGAAAGCGAGCGGGACTGCCGCGCCGGTTAAAATCAGAGGCTTTGTCAAGGCTCGCAACCTGTGTGTTGCGAGCCGGACGGAACTCATCCAGATTCAAGCTCTCAGGAAAACACTTCAATGGCCATCGAACGCACTCTCTCCATCATCAAGCCCGACGCCGTCGCCAAGAACGTCGTCGGCAAGATCGTCTCCCGCTTCGAGGCCGCCGGCCTCAAGATCGTGGCAGCCAAGCTGATCCATCTGTCGCGCAGCGAAGCCGAACAGTTCTACGCCGTCCACAAGGAGCGCCCCTTCTTCAAGGATCTGGTCGAATTCATGATCTCCGGCCCGGTGTTCGTGCAGGCGCTCGAGGGCGAGAACGCCATCGCCAAGAACCGCGACCTGATGGGCGCCACCGACCCCAAGAAGGCCGCCCCCGGCACCATCCGCGCCGACTTCGCCGACAGCATCGATGCCAACGCGGTGCATGGTTCCGACGCCCCTGAGACCGCACAGGTCGAGATCGCGTTCTTCTTCGCTGGCCTGAACGTCTACGCCAGGTAAATGACTCTCCCCCAGGTTGGCTCACTGCGTGTAGCCGCCCACCCCCTCGCCGGGGGCAATACCAGCGGCCCGGCAAAGCCGGTTCCGCGGTATTTCTGGAAGGCTGCGCTTGCGGGCTCCTTGGGGGCCGTGTGAGTGTTCGCAACTTGGGTTTGATATGACCACGGCCAACCTGCTCGACTTCGATCTGGAGGGATTGGCCGCGTTCTGCGAACGGCTGGGCGAGAAGCGTTTCCGCGCGACGCAGCTGTTCCGCTGGATCCACCAGCGGGGTGCTGCGGATTTCGCGCACATGACCGACCTGGCGAAGTCGCTGCGCGAGAAGCTCGCGACCACGGCCCGGGTCGAGCCGCTGCCGGTGCTCACGCAGCACGAATCGGCGGACGGCACCATCAAATGGCTGTTCGACGTCGGCGACGGCAACGCAGTCGAGGCCGTGTTCATTCCCGAGGACGACCGCGGCACGCTGTGCGTGTCCTCGCAGGCCGGCTGCGCGGTCGGCTGCCGCTTCTGCTCGACCGGACACCAGGGCTTCAGCCGCAACCTGACGACCGGCGAGATCACCGCCCAGCTGTGGTTCGCCGAGCATTTCCTGCGCAAGCACCTCGGCCGCAGCGAACGCGTGATCTCCAACGTCGTGATGATGGGCATGGGCGAACCGCTGCAGAACTACGCGGCGCTGGTGCCGGCACTGCGCACCATGCTCGACGACAACGCCTACGGCCTGTCGCGCCGCCGCGTGACGGTGTCGACCTCCGGCGTGGTGCCGATGATCGACCGGCTCGGCGGCGATTGCCCGGTCGCGCTCGCGGTGTCGCTGCACGCGCCCAACGATGCGTTGCGCGACGACCTCGTGCCGCTCAATCGGAAATACCCGATCGCCGAACTGCTCGAGGCCTGCAAGCGCTACCTCGCGCATGCGCCGCGCGATTTCATCACCTTCGAATACTGCATGCTGGACGGCGTGAACGACAAGCCCGAGCACGCGCGACAGTTGCTCGAACTCGTGCGTTCGGCTGGCGTCTCCTGCAAGTTCAACCTGATTCCGTTCAATCCTTTCCCGGCGTCGGGCCTGCTGCGTTCGCCGCAACCTCGTGTCCTGGCTTTCGCCAAGGTGCTGAGCGAAGCCGGGATCGTGACCACCGTGCGCAAGACGCGCGGTGACGACATCGACGCCGCCTGCGGCCAGCTGGCCGGCGACGTCAAAGACCGCACGCATGCGGCCGAGCGCATGGCGCAGCGGCGCATCGTGGTGCTTCATCCGGCCCGCGACGGAGCCGCCACATCCAATGCCCAGGAGCAATGATCCGATGAGCAAGGCCTTTCCGAATGCACGCGCGCTGATGCTGCAGGTCTCCTGTGGCGTCGCTGCAGCCTTCCTGCTGGCGGGCTGTGTCAACACCAAGAATGGCGTGCTGCAGACCTCGGCCAGCAAGGACGCGCCGATCATGACGGACTCCGACGAGAGCAATGGCCGCAAGCGTGCCAAGCTGCGCATCGAATTGGCGATCGGTTACTTCCAGCAGGGCCAGACCACGGTGGCGCTCGACGAGATCAAGCAGGCGCTGGTGGCCGATCCGACCTTCGCCGACGCCTACAACCTGCGCGGCCTGGTCTACATGCGGCTCGACGATCCAGCGCAGGCCGAAGACAGCTTCCGGCGGGCCATCGCGCTCGACCCGCGTGAGCCCAACGTGCTGCACAACTACGGCTGGCTGCTGTGCCAGCAGAACCGCTACGCCGATGCCCAGCAGCAGTTCAGCGCCGCGCTCGCCGCGCCCAACTACTCGGATCGCGCCAAGACGCTGATGACGCAGGGCGTCTGCCAGCTGAAGGCGGGGCAGCGTGCCGAAGCCGAGCGCAGCCTGATGCAGGCCTACGAGATCGATGCCGGCAATCCGGTCATCGGCTACAACCTCGCCTCGATACTGATGCAGCGCCAGGATTGGTCGCGGGCCCAGTTCTACATCCGGCGCGTCAACAACAGCCCGGCTGCCAGCGCCGAGACGCTGTGGCTCGGCATCAAGGTCGAACGCCAGCTCAACAACCGCGAATCGGTCGCGCAGCTGGCGGGCCAATTGCAACGGCGCTTCCCCCAGTCGCGGGAGGCGATTGCGTACGAACGCGGGAATTTCAATGATTGAGCGGGCCAGTGAATTCGGGGCCTCGGCTGCGGTGCCTCTGGTGGGAGGCGACAGCACCCACATGACGGCCGGCGCCATGCTGAGGGAGGCGCGGGAGGCGCACGGGCTGCACCTCGAGATGATCGCGGCCGCGCTCAAGGTGACGCCGCAGAAGCTTGCCGCGCTCGAGGCGGACGACATCGATTCGCTGCCCGATCCGGTGTTCGCACGGGCCCTGGCCGCCAGCGTCAGCCGGGCGCTGCGGATCGATCCTGCACCGGTGCTGGCCAAGCTGCCGGGCATCCAGCGGCCGGGCTTGGCAGAGGCCGACCGCACCATCAGCAGGAGCCTGCGCTCGTCGGTGCCGCGTTCGGGCTCCGGGTCGGGCTGGCGCCCGTCCCGGGCCCTGATGGCCGTGGTGGGGTTGCTGCTGGTCGGCGCGGCGGTGTTGTTCTGGTTGCCGCAGTCGGTGTTCGACCAGCTCGGCACCTCGATCGCGCACCTGACTTCCCGGGATGATGCGGCGTCCGAATCGGCCAGCGCGCCCGTCGCGGCGACGGCACCCGTCGAGGCGGTGGCGCCGGGGGCTGCCCCGCTGGCGCCGCCTGCCGAGGCCGTTGCGCCAGTCGCGGCCGAGCCGCCTGCGGCCGCCACTGCGCCKCCGGCCGTCGCCGACGCCAATGACCTGGTCGTGTTCATCGCCCGCGAGGACTCGTGGATCACCGTCACCGAGCCCGGCGGCAAGCAGCTGCTGCGGCGCACGGTCAAGGCCGGCGAAACGGTGGGGCTGTCCGGCAGCCTGCCGCTGTCGGTGGTGATCGGCCGCGCCTCGGTGGTCGATGTTCGGGTCCGCGGCAAGGCCTTCGACCTGGCGCCGATCACGCGCGCCGGTGGCGTGGCACGCTTCGAGGTCAAATCCTGAGGCCAGTCATGACAGACATTTCGAATCCCCTCGGCTGCCTGCCGATCGAACCCGCCGCGCCGCTGGGCCGGCGCTCGCGCCAGGCCCGCGTGGTCTGGGGGGCGCGCACGGTCACCGTGGGCGGCGACGCGCCGGTGCGCGTGCAGTCGATGACCAACACCGACACGGTCGATGCGGTCGGCACCGCGATCCAGGTCAAGGAGCTCGCGATCGCCGGCTCCGAGATGGTCCGCATCACGGTCAACACGCCCGAGGCCGCGGCCCAGGTGCCCTACATCCGCGAGCAGCTCGACCGCATGGGCATCGACGTGCCGCTGATCGGCGACTTCCACTACAACGGCCACCGCCTGCTGACCGACTATCCGGCCTGCGCCGAGGCGCTCAGCAAGTACCGCATCAATCCGGGCAACGTCGGCAAGGGCGACAAGCACGACCGCCAGTTCGGCCAGATGATCGATGCCGCGATGCGCTGGAACAAGCCGGTGCGCATCGGCGTCAACTGGGGCAGCCTCGACCAGGAATTGCTGGCCAATCTGATGGACATCAACAGCCGGCGCGCCGAACCCTGGGACGCCAAGCCGGTGATGTACGAGGCGCTCGTCACTTCGGCCATCGATTCCGCGAAGCTCGCCGAGTCGATGGGCATGCCGGGCAGCCAGATCATCCTGAGCTGCAAGGTCAGCGGCGTGCAGGACCTGATCTCGGTCTACCGCGAACTGGCGCGCCGCTGCGACTACACGCTGCACCTGGGCCTGACCGAGGCCGGCATGGGCACCAAGGGCACGGTGGCCTCGGCCACGGCGCTGTCGATCCTGCTGCAGGAAGGCATCGGGGACACGATCCGCGTCTCGCTGACGCCGCAGCCCGGCGAAGCGCGCACGCAAGAGGTGCTGATCGCCAACGAGATCCTGCAGGCGCTGGGCCTGCGCGTGTTCGTGCCGAGCGTCACCGCCTGCCCGGGCTGCGGCCGCACCACCAGCACCACCTTCCAGGAACTGGCCAAGCAGATCGACGACTACCTGCGCCTGCAGATGCCGGTCTGGCGCACCAAGTACCCGGGCGTCGAGACGATGAAGGTGGCCGTCATGGGCTGCATCGTCAACGGTCCGGGCGAAAGCAAGCATGCCGACATCGGCATCAGCCTGCCGGGCACCGGCGAAGCCCCCGCCGCGCCGGTCTTCATCGACGGCGAAAAGGCACTCACGCTGCGCGGCGACAACATCGCCAACGAATTCCACCAGCTGGTCGAAACCTACATTGAAAAACGCTTCGGCAGCGGCATCGCTTCCGAAGTCGCCTGAGCTCCATCCATGGCTGAAAAAATCAGTGCCGTCAAAGGCATGAACGACATATTGCCGCCCGATTCGGCGCGCTGGGAGTGGCTCGAAGCCATCGTGCGCGACCTCATGGGGCGCTACGCGTACCGCAATATCCGCACGCCCATCCTCGAGCAGACGGCGCTGTTCGTGCGCGGCATCGGCGAGGTCACCGACATCGTCGAGAAGGAGATGTACGCCTTCGAGGACCGGTCCGACAAGCACGGCCAGGCGGAGCACCTGGCGATGCGGCCCGAGAACACGGCCGGCGTCGTGCGCGCCGTTATCGAAAGCAACCTGCTCTACGAGGGCCCGCGGCGCCTCTGGTACACCGGTCCCATGTTCCGGCGCGAGAAGCCACAGCGCGGCCGCTATCGCCAGTTCCACCAGATCGGCGCCGAGGCGCTCGGCTTCGCCGGGCCCGATGTCGATGCCGAACTGATCCTGCTGGCGGCGGCGCTCTGGAAGGCGATCGGACTGACGGATGTGCGGCTGGAGCTCAACAGCCTGGGCCAGCCGGCCGAGCGGGCACTGCACCGCGCCCAGCTGATCGCTCACTTCGAACAGCACGCCGACAAGCTCGACGAGGACGGCAAGCGCCGTCTGCACAGCAATCCGCTGCGCATCCTCGACACCAAGAACCCGGCCATGAAGGGCGTCGTCGAGTCGGCCCCGAAGCTGCTGGACTTCCTCGGTGCGGAGTCGCTGGCGCACTTCAATGGCCTGCGCGCGATCCTCGACGCCAACGGCGTCGCGTACACGATCAACCCGCGGCTGGTGCGCGGCCTGGACTACTACAACCTCAGCGTTTTCGAGTTCGTGACCGACCGGCTCGGCTCGCAGGGCACCGTCTGCGCAGGCGGCCGCTACGACGACCTGATCGTGCAGATCGGCGGCAAGGCGGCACCCGCGGTGGGCTGGGCGCTGGGCGTCGAGCGCGTGCTCGAGCTGGTGAAGGAGCAGGGCACGCAGATCCCGCTGCCGGTGCCCGATGTCTATGCGGTGGTGCCTGACGCCGCCGCGATGCCGGTGGCGCTGCGCACGCTGCAGCAACTGCGCGACGCCGGTGTCCGGGCCCAGATGCACGCGGCCACTGTCGACGGCCTCGGCAGCTTCAAGTCGCAGTTCAAGAAGGCCGACGCCAGCGGTGCGTCGCATGCGCTGGTCTTCGGCGCCGACGAGCTTGCCCGCGGCGAAGTCACGGTCAAGGCGCTGCGCGACGGCGGCGGCGCGCAGAGCACCCGGCCGCTGGCCGAACTGGCCACCTGGGCCGCCACCCTACAATCCTCGGCTCCCAACAACTCATAGCGCATGGCCACCCATCTCGACCTCGAAGAACAGGAACAGCTCGACCAGCTCAAGCATTTCTGGAACACCTACGGCACCCTGATCACCTGGGTCGTGCTGCTCGCGGCCGGCGCCTTCGTGGCCTGGAACGGCTGGCAGTACTTCCAGCGCAGCAAGGCGCTGCAGGCCTCGACGCTCTACGACGAGGTCGAGCGCAGCGCCCAGGCCGGCGACACCGCCCGCATCGAGCGCGCGCTGGCCGACATGAAGGACAAGTTCGCCAGCACCGCCTACGCCCAGCAGGCCGGCCTGCTGGCGGCTCGGGCGCTCTACGACAAGGGCAACGCCGAAGGATCGCGCGGTGCGCTGGCCTGGGTCTCGGAGCATGCGGTCGACCCGGGCTACCAGGCGGTTGCCCGGTTGCGGCTGGCTGCCGAGCTGCTCGAAGCCAAGCAGTACGACGAGGCGCTGAAGGCGCTCTCGGGCAATGTGCCGAAGGAATTCGACGCACTGGTGGCCGACCGCAGGGGCGATGTCCTCCTTGCGCAGGGCAAGCGCGACGAGGCCAAGGCCGAGTACCTCAAGGCCCTGGCGGCCTTCGAACCGGGCACCGACTACCGTCGCCTGGTCGAAATCAAGCTCAACGCCGTCGGCGTCGACCCGAAGAGCCTGGCTCCGGCGGCCGGTGGCGCGGCATCCCCAGCCAAGACCACACCATGAATCTGAAGCGTTATACGACCCTGGCGCCCGCGCTGCGTATCGGGGCCGCCGCGGCATTGATCGCGGCGCTCGCGGCGTGCATCGGCACGTCGCGGCCGAAGCCCGCCGAACTGCCGCCCAGCGTGGCCCTGATGGGCATCAAGCAGGCCTGGAGCATGCGCATCCCGGAGGTGAGCTTCCCGCTCTCGACCATCGTGAACGGCGATCAGATCGCTGTCGCCAGCGGCGACGGCGTCGTGGTCGTGTTCGACGCCCGTGCCGGCACCGAGCTCTGGCGCGCCAAGGTCGGCGCGCCGCTGGCCGCCGGCGTCGGCAGCGACGGCAGGCTGGTCGCCGTGGTCACGGCCAACAGCGAGCTGGTGGCGCTGGAGGCCGGCAAGGTGCTCTGGAAGGAGCGGCTCACGGCCCAGGCCTACACGCCGCCGCTGGTGGCCGGCCGCCGGATCTTCGTCCAGGCCGCGGACCGCACGACGAGCGCCTGGGACGGCCAGAGCGGCCGTCGCCTCTGGTCGCAGCAGCGCACCGCGGAAAACCTGGTGCTGAAGAAGCCCGGCGTCCTGCTGGCGGTTGGCGACACCCTGATCGCCGGCGTTGGCGGCCGGCTGGTCGGGATCAATCCCGCGAACGGCTCGTCGCGCTGGGAGTCTCCCATCGCAGCACCGCGTGGCACGAACGACGTCGAGCGCCTGGTCGACCTGACCGGCAGCGTGAGCCGCCAGGGCGACGTGATCTGCGCGCGGGCTTATTTCGCCAGCGTCGGCTGCGTCGATACCTCGCGCGGCGTCTTGCTGTGGACCAAGCCGGCGGTGGGCGCCGACGGGGTCGGCGGCGACGACCGATTCGTCTACGGCACCGAGGACAACGGCGCCGTGATGGCCTGGCGCCGCGCCGATGGCGAACGCGCCTGGCAGCAGGCCGACCTGCTCAAGCACCGCATCCTGACGGCACCGCTGGCCGTCGGACGCTCGCTGATCATCGGCGACGCCACCGGGCTGGTGCACGTTCTCTCGCGCGAGGATGGATCGCCGCTGAATCGCCTCAATCCCGATGGCTCGGCCATCGCAGCGACACCGGTTCTGGCCGGCAACACGGTCGTGGTCGTCACCCGCAATGGCGGCGTGTTCGGCTATCGCCCTGAGTAATCAAGTGAAAGGACGCCTTCCATGAAGCCGGTCATCGCGCTGGTCGGGCGTCCCAACGTCGGCAAGTCGACCCTGTTCAACCGCCTGACGCAGACGCGCGACGCCATCGTCGCCGACTTCGCAGGCCTCACCCGCGACCGCCACTACGGCAACGGCCGCCAGGGCAAGTACGAGTTCATCGTCATCGACACCGGTGGCTTCGAGCCCGACGCCGGCAGCGGCATCTTCAAGGAGATGGCCAAGCAGACGCGGCAGGCGGTGGCCGAGGCCGATGTCGTGATCTTCGTGGTCGACGCGCGCGAAGGGCTGTCGGCCCAGGACCACGACATCGCCAACGAGCTGCGCCGGCTCGGCAAGCCCTGTGTGCTGGTGGCCAACAAGGCCGAGGGCATGCACGACGGGACCCGGCTGGTCGACTTCTACGAGCTCGGCTTCGGCGAGGTGCATGGCATCTCGGCGGCCCACGGGCAGGGTATTCGCGACCTGGTCGAGCTCGCGCTCGAACCGCTCGCGCTGCCCGAGCCCGAGGAAGAGGGCGAGGAAGATCCCAACAAGCCGATCAAGCTGGCGGTCGCGGGCCGCCCCAATGTCGGCAAGTCGACCCTGATCAACACCTGGCTGGGCGAGGAGCGGCTGGTGGCCTTCGACCTCCCGGGCACCACCCGCGATGCGATCTCCGTGCCCTTCGAGCGCAATGGCCAGCGCTTCGAACTGGTCGACACCGCCGGCCTGCGCCGCAAGGGCAAGGTGTTCGAGGCGATCGAGAAGTTCTCGGTGGTCAAGACGCTGCAGGCCATCGAATCGGCCAACGTGGTGCTGCTGCTGCTCGACGCCACCCAGGGCGTGACCGACCAGGACGCCCACATCGCCGGCTACATCCTCGAGAGCGGCCGCGCGGTGGTGATCGCGATCAACAAATGGGATGCGGTCGACAGCTACCAGCGCGAGCAGATCCAGCGCCAGATCGAGACCCGGCTGCCGTTCCTGAAGTTCGCGTCGCTGCATTTCATCTCGGCCATCAAGCGCCAGGGACTGGGCCCGGTCTGGCAGTCGATCGCGCAGGCCCACAAGTCGGCCACCCGCAAGATGTCGACGCCGGTCCTGACGCGGTTGCTGCTCGAGGCAGTGCAATTCCAGGCGCCGAAGCGCTCGGGCATGTTCCGTCCGAAAATGCGCTATGCGCACCAGGGCGGCATGAACCCGCCGATCATCATCATCCACGGCAATTCGCTGGAACACGTCACAGAGGCTTACAAACGCTTCCTCGAAGGGCGTTTCCGCAAGGAGTTCGACCTGGTCGGTACGCCGCTGCGGATCCAGCTCAAGACCTCGAGCAATCCGTACGCCGACAAGGACGACTGACCGCCGGCGCCTGGCGAATTGGCTGCCATTGAGCGCCGATGAGCGGCGTCAGGCGCGGAAGTTCCGGCGTTCGGTGCCGTTATTTTTAAAAGGCCATTGGACTAATTTGCTGCGACGCAGAATCGCTGTGTTAAGGTGACCGGTCCAACAACAACTCTTGAACACGGAGAATATCGTGAGCAATAAAGGGCAGCTTCTTCAAGACCCGTTCCTGAACACCCTGCGTCGCGAGCACGTGCCGGTTTCGATCTATCTGGTCAACGGCATCAAGCTGCAAGGCCAGATCGAGTCGTTCGACCAGTACGTCGTGTTGCTTCGCAATACGGTGACCCAGATGGTCTACAAGCACGCCATCTCCACCATCGTGCCGGGTCGGGCCGTCAACTTCTCGGCTGCCGAGAGCGACGACACCCCCGCCTGAACGGCGCGGAGCGCGGCGGTCACCCGTCGCGCTTTTTCATATCTGATTCCGCTTGTCTGAACTGATCCCCCGGATAGATGGCGCCGTCGTTCTCGTCGGCGTGGATTTCGGGTTGCCCCATTTCGACGGCGAACTCGAGGAACTCGGCCTGCTCGCGCAGACCGGGGGCCTGGAGCCCGTCGCGCGTCTCGTCTGCAAGCGCAAGGCGCCCGACGCCGCCCTGTTCGTCGGCAGCGGCAAGGCCGACGAGATCCGAGAACTGGCCGAGTTGCATCGGGCCAGCGAAGTGGTCTTCGACCAGTCGCTGAGCCCGGCGCAGCAGCGCAACCTCGAGCGCCAGCTCGGCATCGCCGTCTACGACCGCACTTTCCTGATCCTCGAGATCTTCGCCCAGCGCGCCCGTTCGCACGAAGGCAAGCTGCAGGTCGAACTCGCGCGCCTGCAGTACCTGAGCACGCGGCTGGTGCGGCGCTGGTCCCATCTGGAGCGCCAGACCGGCGGTGCCGGTGTGCGCGGCGGCCCGGGCGAAAAGCAGATCGAACTCGACCGCCGGATGATCGGCGAGTCGATCAAGCGCACCCGCGAGCGTCTGGCCAAGGTGCAGCGCCAGCGCGGCACCCAGCGCCGGCAGCGCGAGCGGCGCGACACCTTCAACATCTCGCTGGTGGGCTACACCAACGCCGGCAAGTCCTCGCTCTTCAATGCGCTGGTGAAGGCGCGCGCCTATGCGGCCGATCAGTTGTTCGCGACGCTGGACACCACCACGCGGCAGCTCTACCTGGGCGACGCGCGCCGCAAGGTGTCGATCTCCGATACCGTCGGCTTCATCCGCGACCTGCCGCACGGGCTGATCGACGCTTTCAAGGCAACACTGCAGGAGGCCGTCGATGCCGACCTGCTGCTGCACGTGGTGGATGCCTCGAACCCGCACCATCCCGAGCAGATGGCCGAGGTCCAGGCGGTGCTCAAGGAGATCGACGCCGACACGGTGCCGCAGATCCTGGTGTTCAACAAGCTGGACGCCCTTGAAAGCACGCAGCATCCCCTGCATCTGCAGGACGAGGTCGATGTCAACGGTGTGCAAGTGTCCCGCATCTTCCTGAGCGCCCACACCGGCGAGGGCCTTCCCGCGTTGCGGGCCGAACTCGCACGGCGATCGCAGTCGCTGACCGAGGACATGTCCGTTGAGGACGGGGCCGAATTGCACGGGGCGGCCGACTGATTGCGCACAATCCCCCTTCACTGACCAAAGAACTAAATCGAATGAATTCAAAGCCAGTGTGGAGACGGTTTCCGGCGATGTTCAACCTGAACGACGGCCGCTGGGGCCGGGGCGACGATTCGTCGTCCAACGGGGAGCGTCCCGCCGCCCAGCGGCCCGACGGCGAGCCGCCGGCACCGCCGCCCTCGGGCAACAACAACAACCGTCCGCGCGGSCAGGGCCCGAACCAGGGACCGCCCGACCTCGACGAACTCTGGCGCGATTTCAACCGCAAGCTCGGCGGCCTGTTCGGCGGCGGGCGCGGAGGCGACAACCGGCCGCCGGGCGGCAACGGCGGCAATGGCGGCGGCCTKCGGCCCGACATGAAGAACGCGGGCTTSGGGCTCGGCCTGATCGCGGTGGTGGCGGTCCTGATCTGGCTCGGCACCGGCTTCTTCATCGTCAACGAAGGCCAGCAGGCCGTGATCACGCAGTTCGGCCGCTACAAGGCCACCGTGGGGGCCGGCTTCAACTGGCGGCTGCCGTACCCGATCCAGCGCCACGAGATCGTCGTCACCTCGCAGATCCGCTCGGTCGACGTCGGCCGCGACACCATCGTGCGCTCGACCGGCCTGCGCGAGTCGGCCATGCTGACCGAGGACGAGAACATCGTCGAGATCAAGTTCGCGGTGCAGTACCGGCTGAACGATGCRCGGGCCTTCCTGTTCGAGAGCAAGGCGCCCGCCGACACCGTGGTGCAGGTGGCCGAGACCGCCGTGCGCGAGGTGGTCGGCAAGATGCGCATGGATGCGGCGCTGGCGGACGAGCGCGACCAGATCGCGCCGCGCGTGCGCACGCTGATGCAGACCATCCTGGACCGCTACAACCTGGGCGTCGAGATCGTGGCGATCAACYTGCAGCAGGGCGGGGTGCGCCCGCCCGAGCAGGTGCAGGCCGCGTTCGACGACGTGCTCAAGGCCGGCCAGGAGCGCGAGCGGATCAAGAACGAGGCGCAGGCCTACGCCAACGACGTGGTGCCGCGCGCCACCGGTACCGGCTCGCGGCTCAAGGAAGAGTCGGAGGCCTACAAGGCGCGGATCGTCGCGCAGGCGCAGGGCGACGCGCAGCGCTTCAGCTCGGTGCTCAGCGAATACCAGAAGGCGCCGCAGGTCACGCGCGACCGCATGTACACCGACGCCATGCAGCAGATCTACAGCAGCACGAGCAAGGTGCTGATCGACTCCAAGCAGAACTCCAACCTGCTGTACCTGCCGCTGGACAAGCTGATGCAGCAGGCGGGACAGGGCGCCGCCGGCACGCCTGGCGATGCCGCCAGCCCCGGCGCCGCGGGCACTGCCGCGCCGCCGTCGTCGGGGAGTCCGGCGGCGCCGTCCGCCGGCGATGCCCGCGCCCGCGATGGCCGTTCGCGCGATCGCGACGTGCGCTGAGGACTGGAAGCATATGAACAGAATCGGATTCATCGTCTCGTCGGTCCTGGTGGCGCTCGCGCTGCTGAGTTCCACGCTCTTCGTGGTCGACCAGCGCCAGTTCGGCGTGGTCTACGCGCTCGGCCAGATCAAGGAAGTGATCACCGAGCCGGGCCTGAACTTCAAGCTGCCGCCGCCGTTCCAGAACGTCTCGTACATCGACAAGCGCCTGCTGACGCTGTCGAGCCTGGACCCCGAGCCCATGCTCACGGCSGAGAAGCAGCGCGTGGTGATCGACTGGTACGTGCGCTGGCGCATCAGCAACCCGTCGGAGTACATCCGCAACGTCGGCCTGGACGAGAACGCCGGCGCGGTGCAGCTCAACCGGGTGGTGCGCAACGCCTTCCAGGAGAACATCAACAAGCGCACCGTGCGCGACCTGATCTCGACGCGCCGCGATGCGCTGATGGCCGACGTCCAGCGCGAGGTGCTGGCCGTGGTGAAGGGCGCCAAGCCGTGGGGCGTGGACATCGTCGACGTGCGCATCACGCGGGTCGACTATGTGGAGGCCATCACCGAATCGGTCTACCGCCGCATGGAGGCCGAGCGCAAGCGGGTGGCCAACGAGCTGCGTTCGACCGGTTTCGCGGAGGGCGAAAAGATCCGCGCCGACGCCGACCGCCAGCGCGAGGTGATCGTGGCCAATGCCTACCGCGACGCGCAGAAGATCAAGGGCGAGGGCGATGGCCGTGCCGCCGGCATCTATGCCGAGGCCTTCGGCCGCGATCCGCAGTTCGCGCTGTTCTATCGCAGCCTGGACGCCTACAAGCAGAGCTTCAACAAGAAGAGCGACGTGCTGGTGCTGGACCCCTCGTCGGACTTCTTCCGGGCGATGCAGGGCTCCGGCTCGGGCAGCAACGCACCGCGTCGCTGAGCACGGCCGCCGTCAAGTGGACAGCGACACCTTCTGGAGCGCGCTGGCCCTGGTCCTGGTGATCGAGGGCCTGCTGCCACTCCTTTCTCCGGGCGGCTGGCGGCGCGGCTTCGGCCAGCTCATGCAACTGCGCGACGGCCAGCTGCGATTCTTCGGCCTGTGCAGCATTCTTCTGGGCCTGATCCTGCTTTGGCTCCTGGCGTGAACGCGCCCCCACGCTTCCTCACTGCGTGCGGTCGCTGCCCCCCGAGGGGGCCGCAGCCGTCTTGGGGCGGCCGGGCGCCGGCCTGACGCGCACCCGGTAGAATCCCGGTTTAACCACGCCCCCGATCTCCATGTCCGCCTGGGTCCTCCCGGATCACATTGCCGATGTGCTGCCTTCCGAGGCGCGCCACATCGAAGAACTTCGACGCCAGCTGCTCGACACCGCCCGTGGCTATGGCTACGAGCTGGTGATGCCGCCGCTGCTCGAGCATCTCGAATCCCTCCTGTCCGGTACCGGCGAAGCGCTCGACCTGCAGACCTTCAAGCTGGTCGACCAGCTGTCGGGACGCAGCATGGGTCTGCGCGCCGACACCACGCCGCAGGTCGCGCGCATCGATGCCCATCTGCTCAACCGTGCGGGCGTAGCGCGCCTGTGCTACTGCGGTCCGGTGGTCCACACCCGGCCCGACCGCCCGCACGCGACGCGCGAGCCGCTGCAGTTCGGCGCCGAGATCTACGGCCATGCGGGGCTCGAAGCCGACACCGAGATCCTGCGCCTGGCGCTCGATTGCCTGCGGGCGGCCGGCGTGACCGGGCGGCCGCAAGCGCCGGTGATCGTCGACCTGGCGGACGTCCGCATCGTGGACTCGCTGTTTGCCGGCGTGCCGGTGGATGCGGCCATGATCGCGCGCGTTCATGCGGCACTGGCGGCCAAGGACGCGAGCACGCTGCGCGAGCTCACGGCCGCTTTTCCGGCGCCTTCGCGAGAAGGCCTGCTGGCCCTCGTGCAGCTCTACGGCGATGCGTCGGTGCTCGACGAAGCGGCCCGGGTGCTGCCCGACAGCCCCGGCATCCGGGCGGCACTGTCCGACCTGAAGCAACTCGCCGGCCGCCTGGACGGCGCGCGCGTCAGCTTCGACCTGGCCGACCTGCGCGGCTACGCCTATTACAGCGGCATGCGCTTCGGCATCTACACCGACGGCGCCAGCGACTCGCTGGTGCGCGGCGGGCGCTACGACGAGGTGGGGGCGGTGTTCGGCCGCAACCGTCCGGCCGTCGGCTTCAGCCTCGACCTCCGCGAGCTGGTCGCGGCGCTGCCGGCGCGGCCGTTGCGGGCCGCGATCCGGGCGCCCTGGAGCGATGCCGAAGCGCTCAACAAGGCCATCGCCGCACTGCGCGGCGAGGGCGAGACCGTGGTCTGCGTGCTGCCGGGCCACGACAGCGAGATCGACGAATTCCATTGCGACCGCGAGCTCGTCGAATCCGGCGGCCAATGGCGCGTGCAAGCCATCCGAATTTGATCTGAGAAGAGAGTCATCATGAGCGTTACCACCGGAAGAAACGTGGTCGTCGTCGGTACCCAGTGGGGCGACGAGGGCAAGGGCAAACTGGTCGACTGGCTGACCGAGAGCGCACAGGGCGTGGTGCGCTTCCAGGGCGGCCACAATGCCGGCCACACGCTGGTCATCAACGGCGTCAAGACCGCGCTGCACCTGATCCCCAGCGGCATCATGCGGCCCGGCGTCAAGTGCTACATCGGCAACGGCGTGGTGGTCTCGGCGGCCAAGCTGTTCGAGGAGATCGAAGGCCTCGAGAAGGCCGGCGTCGAGGTCCGTTCGCGGCTGCGCGTCAGCGAGGCCTGCCCGCTGATCCTGCCGTTCCACGCGGCGCTCGACATCGCGCGCGAGGCCTACCGCGAGAAGGGCGGCATCGAGAAGATCGGCACCACCGGCCGCGGCATCGGCCCGGCCTACGAGGACAAGATCGCGCGCCGCGCGCTGCGCGTGCAGGACCTGAAGCACCCCGAGCGCTTCGCCACCAAGCTGCGTGTGTTGCTGGAGCTGCACAACCATGTGCTGACCCAGGTGCTGAGCGCGCCGGCGATCGACTTCGACACGGTCTACGACGAGGCCATGCGCCACGCCGAACTGCTCAAGCCGATGATGGCCGACGTCTCGCGCGAGCTCAACGACGCGCACCGCGCGGGCGCCAACCTGCTGTTCGAGGGCGCGCAGGGCACCCTGCTCGACGTCGACCACGGCACCTATCCGTATGTGACCTCCAGCAACTGCGTGGCCGGCAATGCGGCGGCCGGTTCGGGGGTCGGGCCCGGCATGCTCCATTACGTGCTCGGCATCACCAAGGCCTACTGCACGCGCGTCGGCGGCGGCCCGTTTCCGACCGAACTCGACTGGGCCACGCCCGGTACCGTCGGCTATCACCTGAGCACCGTGGGCGCCGAGAAGGGCGTGACCACGGGACGCAGCCGCCGCTGCGGCTGGTTCGACGCCGCGCTGCTCAAGCGCTCGGCACAGGTCAACGGCCTGAGCGGCCTGTGCATCACCAAGCTCGACGTCCTCGACGGCCTCGAAGAGCTGCAGCTGTGCACCGGCTACCAGCTAGACGGCGAGTACACCGACATCCTGCCGATGGGCGCCGACGAGATCGAGCGCTGCACGCCGGTCTACGAGAAGCTCGAAGGCTGGACCGACAGCACCGTGGGCGTGACCCAGTACGACAAGTTGCCGATCAATGCGCGGCTGTACCTGCAGCGCATCGAGCAGGTCACGGGGGTGCCGATCCACATGGTGTCGACCAGCCCCGATCGCGATCACACGATCATGATGCGCCACCCCTATCTCGCCGATTGACCCACCACCCCCGCTGGAGCCCAGACCCATGTTGACCGAAGACGGCAAGCACCTCTACGTGAGCTACGACGAGTACCACAACCTGATCGAGAAGCTCGCGATCAAGGTGCATCAGTCAGGCTGGCATTTCGACACCATCCTGTGCCTGGCGCGCGGCGGCCTGCGGCCGGGCGACGTGCTGTCGCGGATCTTCGACAAGCCGCTGGCGATCATGTCGACCAGCTCGTACCGGGCCGACGCCGGCACGGTGCAGGGCCACCTCGATATCGCGCGCTTCATCACCACGCCCAAGGGCGAGATCGCGGGCAAGGTGCTCCTGGTCGACGACCTCGCGGATTCGGGCCACACGCTGCACGCCGTGGTGGAGCAGCTCAAGAGCAACTACAAGCCCATCACCGAGCTGCGCAGCGCGGTGCTCTGGACCAAGGCGCTGTCGACCTTCACGCCGGACTATTCGGTGGAGTTCCTGCAGACCAATCCGTGGATTCATCAGCCCTTCGAGGGCTACGACTCGCTGGGTGCCGAGAAGCTGCTCGAGAAATGGTCGGTCTGATTCAGGCCGGCCGGTCTCATTTGAGCTCTTCCGTGTAGCGCTTCTGCATTTCGTCGGTCGCCACCTCCTCGATGGCATGGCCGACGTTCCAGCGGTGGCCGAAGGGGCAGCGGAAGGTGCCCGAGCGCTCGCCGTAGAAGTGATCCTCGACCGGCATTTCCAGCGTCGCGCCTGCCTTCAGCGCCCGTTCCACCAGCGCGTCGGCGTTGTCCACGTGAAGGTGCAGCGTGACCGGCGTGGCGCCGATCGTGGTGGCGCTCCGGATGCCGTATTCCGGGAACTCGTCGCACAGCATCACGATGGTGCCGCCGAAGTCGAGCTCGGCGTGGCCGATGCGGCCGCTGGGCTCGGCCAGCCGGAATTTTTCGGTGGCGCCGAAGACCTCGCCGTAGAAGGCGATGGCGGCAGCCGTGTCATTCACGCAGAGGTAGGGGAACAGTTCATGGACGGTCATCCTGGGGTCCTCGATGAAGCGGAGTGGGTGCGATTCTGGACCTGCCCGCGCCGGTTGTATCGAACGAATTTGGGGATGCGCGTCAGCAGCATGCCTTCCATTGTCCGCGCTGGTGCCGACCCGGTCGACTAGCATGGAGGGATGCGAAAGCCCATCACCGACCTGATCCATCATCCCTACCTGCCACCGGCCCATTTTTCGGCGCCCCAGCCCGGCGTCTTCAAGGCCTCGACTGTCTTCTTCGCCAACGTCGCCGCGATGCGCGCGCGCGATTGGAGGACCAAGGCCGGCTACACCTACGGACTGCACGGCACGCCGACCACCTTCACGCTCGAGGAGCGGCTCGCCACGCTGGAGGGCGGCACCGAATGCCTGCTGGTGCCCAGCGGGCTGGCGGCGATCGCGCTGGTGTCGTTCGCGCTGCTGAAGACCGGCGACGAGGTGCTGATCCCGGACAACGCCTATGGCCCGAACAAGGCGCTGGCCACCGGCGAGCTGGCCAACTTCGGCATCACCCATCGGCTCTACGACGCGATGAACCCGGCCGATCTCGCGGCCAAGCTGTCGGACCGCACCAAGCTGGTCTGGGTGGAGGCGGCCGGCTCGGTCACGATGGAGTTCCCGGACCTGCCGGCGCTGGTCGACATCTGCCGGGCGCGCGGCGTGGTGAGCGTGCTGGACAACACCTGGGGCGCCGGCCTGGCCTTCGCGCCCTTCGATTTCAATGGCAGCGGGCAGGGCGTCGACATCTCGGTCCATGCGCTCACCAAATACCCGAGCGGCGGTGGCGATGTCCTGATGGGCAGCGTGGTCACCCGCGACGAGCGCCTGCACCGCGCGCTCAAGCTCACGCACATGCGCATGGGCTTCGGCATCGGGGTCGGCGATGTCGAGACCCTGCTGCGCTCGCTGCCGAGCATGGCGCTGCGGTACGAGGCGCACGACCGGAGCGCGCGCGAGCTCGCCCGCTGCCTCGAAGGCCGGGCCGAGGTCGCGCAGGTGCTGCACCCGGCGCTCGAGGGCTCGCCCGGACATGCGCACTGGCTGCGGCTCTGCGGGGCGACCGACCTTGCGGCGGGCCTGTTCTCGGTGGTGTTCGACGCCCGCTATGGCAGCGAGCAGATCGATCGCTTTTGCGACAGCCTGGCGCTGTTCCGGCTCGGCTATTCCTGGGGCGGGCCGATCAGCCTGGTGGTGCCCTACGACATCGGTCTCATGCGCGATGCGGCGGTCGCCCGCTGGCCCCACAAGGGCACGCTGGTGCGCTTCTCGATCGGCCTGGAGGACGTGGACGACCTGCGCGCCGATCTCGAACAGGCCCTCGCGGCGCTCTGAGGCGCCCTCGATATCGCGTACAGTCTGACCATGTGCAGTCACCGTGACTGTCTCGCCCGAAGGAGAAGCAGTGGCAACACCAAATTACGGCTACGAAAAGCGCCAGAAAGAACTGGCAAAGAAGAAGAAGAAGGAAGAGAAACTGCGGGAAAAGGCCAACCGCAAGCTCAGCCCCAGCAGTGACGGGCTGGCCCCGGGGGACCCTGAAACCGACGTCGCATCGCTGGAACGCGATCCGCCGACGGTGCCCGAACTGCCCACCAAGAACGGCTGAGCCGTTCCGGCGTCGACCTTTGAAGAGCCGCCGCGGCCATGCGCCGCGGCGGCTTTTTGCTTGATCGGTGGCTCACTTGGGCAGCATCTTGCGCAATGCGGGCCAGATGTTGTCGAGCATGCGCGGCTGCGCGGCCGCGGTCGGGTGGATGCGATCGGCCTGGAACAGCACCGCGGCGTCGGGCCCGTCCGCGACGCCCTTCAGGAGAAAGGGCACCAGCGGCGCCTTCGTCGCGGCCGCCACCTTGGTGAACAGTGCCTCGAAGCGGCGCGTGTAGTCGCTGCCGTAGTTCGGCGGCACCTGGATGCCGACCAGCAGCACCTGGGCGCCCGCGGCCTGCGCGGCCCGGGTCATCTGCAGCAGGTTGTCCTCGGTGCTCGCCAGCGGGAGGCCGCGCAGCGCGTCGTTGGCGCCCAGCTCGAGCACCACATGGGTCGGCTGGTGCTGCGCCAGGAGGTTGGGCAGGCGGGCCCGGCCGCCCGCGCTGGTGTCGCCGCTGATGCTGGCGTTGACCACCGTGGCTGCGACCTTCTGCTGCGTGAGGCGCTGGTCGAGCAGGGGCACCCAGCCTTCGCCGCGCTTGAGGCCGTACTCGGCCGACAGCGAATCGCCGACCACCAGGATCACGGCTTGCTTGCCGGGCGCGGCCTGCGCTTCGGCGGCCAGCCATGACCCCGCATTCGCGGCCAGGGTGCCGCTCAAGATAAAGTGACGTCGATTCACCACGCGAAACCTTTCAATGTCCTCACTCCGAACCGATGACCGAGCCGATGCCATCGTTGCCGTCGAGCATGTCTTCAAGTCCGTCACCGATTCCACCGGAACGCTGGACATTCTGCAGGACATCGATTTCACCCTGGGCGCGAAGGAGACGGCGGCGATCGTCGGCGCCTCGGGCTCGGGCAAGAGCACGCTGCTGTCGATCGTCGCCGGCCTCGACACGCCCACCCGCGGCACCGTCAGGCTGGGCGGCGAGGACCTGTTCGCGATCGACGAAGACGAGCGCGCGGCCTTGCGGGCCCAGAAAGTCGGCTTCGTGTTCCAGAGTTTCCAGCTGCTCGGCAACCTGAGCGCGCTCGAGAACGTGATGCTGCCACTCGAGCTGGCCGATCGCAAGGATGCCCGCAAGGCGGCCACCGAGATGCTCGGCCGCGTCGGCCTGGGCCAGCGCCTGGGCCACTATCCCAAGGTGCTGTCGGGCGGCGAGCAGCAGCGGGTGGCACTGGCCCGGGCCTTCGTGGTCCAGCCGGCGCTGCTGTTGGCCGACGAACCCACCGGCAGCCTGGATTTCGCCACCGGCGAGCAGGTCATGCGGCTGATGTTCGACCTCAACCGCGAACTGGGCACCACGCTCGTGCTCGTGACGCACGACCGCGGCATTGCCGCCCAGTGCGAACGCAAGATCACGATCGAGGCGGGGCGCGTGGCGCTCGACGGGCGCAGTACCTGAGCGCCATCAGGGGGATCACGGCCATGCGGAAACCCTCATCCGACAGCGAAGACGAGGAAGACACTGCGTTCGGCGGGCTGGCGCCCCGCGGCGGGCCGGAGCCCGACCCCGGGCGTGGTGGCGGGCCGCGCCGGTGGCGCGTGGCGGCGGCCGTCCTGGCCATCGTCGTGGTCGTTGTCGCCCTGTGGTATTTCGGCGGCCGGTCCTGACGCGGGCAGCGTGCCCCGGGGGCTCGATAATCCCCCCATGTCTTCTCCCAAAGTGATCTTCGGCTTCCATGCCGTGGGCGTGCGCATCAAGACCGCGCCGAAATCGGTGATCGAGGTGCTGTTCGATGCCAGCCGGCGCGATGCGCGCATGCGGCAGTTCGTCGCCCGTGCGCAGGACGCCGGCGTGCGGCTCGTCGAGGCCGACGGCCTGCGCCTGTCCAAGCTCAGCGGCAGCCACGGCCACCAGGGCGTGGCCGCGCGCGTCGAGCCCGTGGCCCAGACCCATTCGATCGACGAGCTCCTCGAGGGCCTCGAAGCCGCAGGCACCGTGCCCCTGCTGCTGGTGCTCGACGGCGTGACCGACCCGCACAACCTGGGCGCCTGCCTGCGCGTGGCCGACGGCGCGGGGGCCCATGCGGTGATCGCACCGAAAGACCATGCCGCCGGCATCAACGCCACCGTGGCCAAGGTGGCGAGCGGGGCGGCCGAGACCGTGCCCTATTTCATGGTGACCAACCTGGCACGCACCCTCGGCGAGCTCAAGGAGCGCAACATCTGGTGCGTGGGCACCAGCGACGACGCGCCCGGCACGCTGTACCAGTGCGACCTGAAGCGCCCCCTCGCGATGGTGCTGGGTGCCGAGGGCGAGGGTATGCGGCAACTCACCCGCAAGACCTGCGACGAGCTGGTGAGCATTCCGATGGCGGGCGCGGTCGAAAGCCTCAACGTCTCGGTGGCCAGCGGCATCTGCCTCTACGAAGCCATGCGCCAAAGAGCATAGGCTCGCCCCCAGGTTGGGCTCACTTCGTGTAGCCCGCCCACCCCCTACCGGGGGCAACACCAGCGGCCCGGCGGAGCCGGTTCCGCGGTGTTTCCCGAAAAGGCCTGGCTGCGCCGGCCGGTTAGGGGAGGGTGAAGAAGCGCATCACGACCTGGGCGGGATGCCGCACGCCGACGCCGACGAACATGCGCTCGGCGATCCAGCCCAGGGCCGGGGAAGAGGTCTCGAAGCGCGGATTGCAGCGGAAATAGACCTGGGCCGGGTCGACCGGCTCGCCGCGCAGCAGCTTGGCCATGACCTCGGCCGGCGCCGAGCGGACCGCGTGGTTCTGCACGTAGATCAGGTCGCCGGCGTCGGTTTCCAGGCCGTAGCGGGCGTCGAGCTCGGACAGCGTTTCGCTCACGATCAGCTGGAAATCGGTGCCGCCGGGCAGGACCCGCGCGGTCCAGCCGTTGCCGCGGGCCTCCCCGCCGGTGATCGGGACCAGTCGCCGCGTGCCGCGCGGGCCATGGCTCAGGATCTGGGGCTGGCCGACTTCGACCGTCAGGTCGGCGAAATACGCGAGTGCCGGCGCTGCCAGCGGATCGATCGAATTCATGGGGAGACGGTTTCGGTGCTGGCCGCGTCCAGCGCTGCGACCGTTTCGGGCGCCAGACGCAGCGTGGCGGCCGCCACCAGTTCGTCGAGCTGCTTCATCGAGGTGGCGCTGGCGATCGGAGCGGTGATCGCGGGCCGCGCGATCTGCCATGCGATCGCCACCTGGCCCATCGTCGCGCCCTGGGCCTTGGCGGCGGCGTCGAGCGCGTCGAGGATGCGCAGCCCGCGCGGGTTCAGGTACTTCTTCGTCGTGCTGGCACCGCGCGCGCTTTTGGCGGCATCGGCCTCGGTGCGGTACTTGCCCGTGAGGAAGCCGGCCGCGAGGGCGTAGAAATTGATCACGCCGACACCGCGCTCGAGGCACAGCGGCTCCAGTGCGTCCTCGAACACGGCGCGGTCATAGAGGTTGTAGAGCGGCTGCAGGCTCTCGTAGCGCGGCAGCCCCTGTTTCTCGGCGACGTCCAGCGCCTCGGCCAGGCGCGGCGCGCTGAAGTTCGAGGCCCCGATCGCGCGAACCTTGCCGGCCTGGATCAGCGCGGCAAAGGCCTCGGCCGTGTCCGAGAGCGGTGTTTCCGGGTCGTCGTCGTGCGACTGGTAGAGGTCGATGTGGTCGGTCTTGAGGCGCCGCAGCGACGCGTCCACTGCCTCGCGGATGTAGGCCGGCGAGAGCCCCTTCTTGCCTTCCCCCATCGGCTTGCCGAGCTTGGTCGCGAGCACGATCCGGTTGCGCTTGCCGGTCTGCCGGAGCCACTTGCCGATGAGGGTTTCGGATTCGCCGCCGCTGTGGCCCGGCACCCAGCTCGAATAGACATCCGCGGTGTCGACGAAGTTGAAGCCCGCGTCGAGCCAGGCGTCGAGCAGCCGGAACGAGAGTGCCTCGTCCACGGTCCAGCCGAAGACGTTGCCGCCGAATGCCAGCGGGGAGACTTGCAGGCCGGAGCGGCCGAGGGGTCGAAGTTGCATGGAACAGCCTTTGTGGGTGAATCAGACGAAACCGAGGGCGCCGAGCAGCGCGCCGGCCCCCAGCAGCCACAGCAGGTGGATGCGGGTTCGCCAGACGATAAACGCCGCCACGCCGGTCAACAGCCACAGGTGCCAGGCGGGCGCGTTGCCGGCGTGGTTACCCGCGGCCAGCACCCAGCCGGTGGCGACCAGCAGGCCGATGACGACGGGCGCCATGCCCTGCTTGAAAGCGCGCACCTCGCGCCGCGAGCGGTTGCGATGGCCCCAGCGGGTCGCGAAGTAGGTCAGGGTGGTGCTGGGCAGCATGATGCCGACCATCGTGACCGCCAGGCCCAGGAGGCCGAGCAGCCACGCCTGGGGGCCGGCGCCGATGCCGCCGCCGGCATTCAGGCCGACGTTCCAGCCCATCAGCGCGACGAACAGCACGTTGGGGCCCGGCGCGGCCTGGGCGATCGCGACCGAGGAACTGAACTGGGCGTCGCTGAGCCAGCCGTGGTCGCTCACCAGGTAGCGGTGCATGTCGGGCACGGTGGTGATGGCGCCGCTGATCGACAGCAGCGAGAGCATCATGTACTGGGCGAACAGGGACAGCCAGTCCTGCCAGTGCATCGCGATGGTCATTCAGCAATCTTCCGCCAGGTCCAGACGCAGGCCACGCCGCCGACCGCCAGCAGCACCCAGCCGAGCGGGATGTGGGCCAGCGCGATGGCGGCGAACACCAGCGCCGCCAGTGCCAGGCAGGCGCCGAAGCCGAGCGGATGCCGGCGCAACTGGGGAATCAGCTTGATGCCGGTGGCGGCGATCAGCCCGCCGGCCACCGCGCCCATGCCGCGCAGGGCGCCGGCCACCTCGGGATTCGCCGCGAAGCGGGCATAGGCCACCGCCAGCACGAGGATCACGCCGAGCGGCACGAGCAGCATGCCGGCCACGGCCGCGATCGCGCCGCGCAGGCCGAAATGGCGGTCGCCGATCATCAGCGCCAGGTTGATGACGTTGGGTCCCGGCAGCACCTGGGCCACGGCCCAGTCCTCGAGGAATTCGTCGGCGGTGAGCCAGCGCTTCTTCTCGACCATCTCGCGCTGGACGATGGCGAGGACGCCGCCGAAGCCCTGCAGTGCGAGCCAGGTGAATGAAACGAACAGGTCGCGCGGAGACTGGGGTCGGGGGCGGTCGGTCGCCGCAGGAGGAGATGCCGGGTGCATGTGCCGCGATTATCGTGGGCCGGCCTCTTCGGCGCGACGCGGGCCCGCCTGGTTGCTGCGAAACTCCGGCCATGAACGCACGCGCGGTTTTCGATCTCTTCAAGCAGTCCGTGGCCTCGTGGCGGGCCGACTACGCCCCCAGCATGGGCGCCGCGCTGGCCTACTACACGGTGTTCTCCGTGGCGCCGCTGATCCTGATCGTGATCTCGGTGGTCGGCCTGGTGTTCGGCCAGGAGGCCGCGCGCGGCGAGATCCTCGATCAGCTCTCCGAGCTGATGGGGGCCGAAGGCGCGAGGGCGGTCCAGGCGATGCTGGAAGCACTCAACAAGCCGACCCAGGGCATCGTCGGCACGGTGGTCGGCATCGGCCTGCTGGTGATCGGTGCGACCACGGTGTTCGGCGAACTGCAGGACGCCTTCGACCGCATCTGGCGGGCGCCGGCGCGCGACGAGAGCGGCGGGCTGCTGTCGCTCATGCGCACGCGGCTGCTCTCGTTCAGCATGATCATGGGGATCGGCTTCCTGCTGATCGTGTCGCTGGTGGTCAACGCGGCACTGGCAGCCCTGGGCGAATGGTGGGCGCCGCTCTTCGGCGGCTGGGCCACCCTGGCGCAGAACGTCAATTCGGCCTTCGGCTTCGTGACGGTGACGGTGGGCTTCGCGATGATCTTCAAGGTCATGCCGCGCGCGAGCGTGCAGTGGCGCGACGTGTGGGTGGGCGCGGCCGTGACCGCCGTGCTGTTCACCGTCGGCAAGTACCTGATCGGCCTGTACATCGGCACCACCGGCATCGCGTCAGGCTATGGGGCCGCCGGTTCGCTGGTGGTGGTGCTGGTGTGGGTCTACTACTCGGCGCAGATCTTCCTGCTGGGGGTCGAGTTCACCTGGGTCTATGCGCACACCTACGGGTCGCTCAAGGGCGTTCCCCGGCCCGCGCCCGGGCGTTCGCCGATGCGGACCGACGAGCCGGGCAAGGCGACCTGACCTGACCTGACCCCCACGCTCCGTCACTTCGTGTAGTCGCTGCCCCCCGAGGGGGCCGCGGCCGCCTTGGGGCGGCCCGGCGCCGGCCTAGAACTCTTCCCAGTCGCCCGCCGGGGCGGCCGCGCTGGCGGCCGTGGCCGACGGGCGCCGGGGCGCCTCGGCCTTGGCGGGCTGCGCCGGCGATCGGCGCACCGGGGCCGCCGCCGGGCGCGAATGCCCGAGCTTGAAGACGCTGACCGCGCGCGACAGCTGGCTCGCCTGATCCTGCAGGGAGCCCGCCGCCGCGCTCGCCTGTTCCACCAGCGCCGCGTTCTGCTGCGTCACCTGGTCCATCTGCGTGATCGCCTGGTTGATCTGCTCGATCCCCGAGGTCTGCTCCTGGCTCGCCGCCGTGATCTCGCCCATGATGTCCGTCACGCGCTTCACGCTGTCCACGATCTCTTCCATCGTCCGGCCCGCTTCCGCCACCTGCTTGCTGCCTTCCTCGACCTTGTCCACCGAGTCCCCGATCAACGTCTTGATCTCCTTGGCCGCCGCCGCCGAGCGCTGCGCCAGGCTGCGCACTTCCGACGCCACCACCGCGAAGCCCCGGCCCTGCTCGCCGGCGCGCGCGGCTTCCACCGCCGCGTTCAGCGCCAGGATGTTGGTCTGGAAGGCGATGCCGTCGATCACGCCGATGATGTCCACGATCTTGCGCGAGGAGGCGTTGATCGAGCCCATGGTGTCCACCACCTGGCCCACCACGCTGCCGCCCCGCACCGCCACCTCGGAGGCCGAGACCGCCAGCTGGTTGGCCTGCCGCGCGTTGTCGGCGTTCTGCTTCACCGTGCTCGTGAGCTCTTCCATCGAGGCCGCCGTCTCTTCCAGCGAACTGGCCTGCTCTTCGGTACGTGACGACAGGTCCTGGTTGCCGGTGGCGATCTGGCCCGAGGCGGTCGCAATGGTGTCGGTGCCCTGGTGCACTTCGCCCACGATCTTCACCAGGCTGTCGTTCATGTCCTTGAGCGCTTGCAGCAATTGCCCGGTCTCGTCGCGCGTGCCGGCCTCGATGCGGCCGGTCAGGTCGCCGCCGGCCACCGTCTGCGCCACCCGCACGGCGCGGCCCAGCGGCCGTGTGATGCCGATCGCCAGCCACCAGGCGCAGAGCCCGCCCAGGCCCAGCACCAGGGCTCCGAGCGCCAGCAGCAGGTTGCGGCTGGCCCGGTAGTCGGCGCCGATCTGGATCACCGTGCCGTCGATCGTTTGCCGCTGCATCTCGAGCAATTGCTGGACGTTGTCCAGGTAGACCTTGGCGGTGGGCATGAACTGGCGCTCCAGCGCCCGGGTGGCATCCTCCATCGTGCCCTCGGCCTTTGCCTTGACCACGGCGTCGCGCCCCTCGAGGTACTTCGTCCGCACGTCCTGGAAATTCTTCCACAGCAGCTTTTCCTCGTCACTGACCAGCAGCGGCTCGAGTTGCTTCTGCAGTGCCTGCGCCTCCTTGGTGGAGTTCGCGGCCTCCTCGGCGAAGAAGGGGCCGAGCGACGGGTCGGCGCTCTTGGCGATCGCGGTGGTCCGGCGCACACCGACCGCGACCAGCCGGTACCAGTCGCTGATCATTCGTTCCTTGGCCAGCGGCTGGCTGGTGATCTCCTCGGCGGAGGCAGTCACCGCCTGCAGGCGCCAGATGCCGAGTGCCGTCATCAGCGCCATCAGCGCCAGCACCATGCCAAAACCCAATCCCAGGCGGGTGCCGATCTTCAAGTGTTTCACGTGCGTTCCTCGTTGCCGGACAGTCCGACTGTCAGAGGGATATCGGCAACTGCGCGGAAAAATGAAGGCCGTCCTGCCCGTTCAGCCGGCGAAGCCCCCGTCGTCGAGGAACTGCTGCTCCGGCGGCGTGTTGCTGCGCCCCAGGACCTGGTTGCGATGCGGGAAGCGCCCGAAGCGCGCCACGATGTCCCGGTGCAGCACCGCGAAGCGCTGGGTGTTGGGGTCGAGTTCGCCGCACAGCAGCACCGAACGCTCCTGGTCGGCCAGGGACTCGGAGTGCATGAAGGGCATGTAGAAGAAGGGGCGCAGCGCCGGCTCGATCTGCCGGTCCAGGTCGGCGTCGATGGCGGCCTGCGCGATGCCGAGGGCCTTGCCGTCGGTCGCGAACATGTGGCCGCTGCCGCGCCAGGCGTTGCGCGGAAACTGGTCCAGCAGCACCAGCAGCGCCAGTGCGCCTTCGGCATCGGCGGCCCAGTGATCGAGCGCACCGGCGGCGGCGAGGTGGTGCGCGTTCTCGAAGCGGGCCTTGAAGTCGGCATCGAAGGCCTCGCTCTTGGCGAACCAGCGGCGGGGGCCGGCATCGCGCCAGAAGGCGGCGACATCGGCGGCGCAGGGCAGGGCAGTCATGCGCCGGATGATGCCACCGGTCCCGAAAGTCGGGGCGGCGGCCGACATCGCGGGAGCTCGCCCATGCCTAAGCTGAGCGCATCGCAACCCAATGGAGACCCCCATGACACGATACGGAAAACTCTTGCGCCTGGCCCTCGTCGCGGGCGTCGCGACCGCGGCCCTGGCGGGCTGCGGGATGATGTCGAAGTCCAATACCGCGAGCTTCAGCGGTGCCATGAATGCGGCCAGCGAGGTGCCGCCCAACATGACGCGCGGCAGCGGCATGGCCGAGGCCTGGCTGAACAAGGACACCAACGTGCTCAAGTACAAGATCACCTACGAGGGCTTGAGCGGGCCGGCGACCGCCGCGCACTTCCACGGTCCGGCGGCCGCCGGGGCGAACGCCGCCGTCGTGCTGCCCTTCGCGTCGCCAACCAGCCCGATCGAAGGCCAAGCCACGCTGACGCCGGCCCAGGCGGCCGACCTGATGACGGGCAAGTGGTACGCCAACATCCATACGGCGGCCAATCCGGCCGGCGAGATCCGCGGCCAGATGCTGCCGAAGATGTAGCCTGGCGCCCAGGCGCCGGAGCGCGGCGGCGCTGGCGGCGGATGGTGTCAAATGACGCCATGCCCGTCACCAAGAAGCTTCGCCCCGCCGCCCGACCCGCCACTGCGCGGGTCGACATCACGACCGCCAGGAAGGCGCTGGTGCTGCAGGGCGGTGGCGCCCTGGGGGCCTACCAGGCCGGCGTCTATGCGGGCGTGTTCGAGAAGCACAAGACGCTCGACTGGGTGGCCGGCGTGTCGATCGGCGCCGTCAACGCCGCGCTGATCGCGGGCAACGCGCCCGCGATGCGGGGCCGGCGGCTGCGCGAGTTCTGGGACCTGGTCTCCTCGGGCCCCACCCAGCGCCTGCCGGGCTGGTGGGGCGGCGACCGGGCCGCATGGAACCAGTGGAGCGCCGCGGCGGTCGCGATGTTCGGGGTTCCCGGCTTCTTCGAGCCGCGCCGCAACCCGACGCTGCTGCTCGGCGGCGCGGCGCCGCTCTTGAGCTACTACGACACCGCGCCGCTCAAGGCGACGCTCGAGCGGCTGGTGGACTTCGACCGCATCAACCATTGCGAAACCCGCTTCAGCGTGGGGGCGGTCAACGTCCGCACCGGCAACTCGGTCTATTTCGACAACACGGTCCAGCGCATCGGCCCCGAGCACATCATGGCCAGCGGCGCGCTGCCGCCGGGCTTCGCACCGGTGCACATCGACGGCGAGGACTACTGGGACGGCGGCATCGTCTCCAACACGCCGCTGCAGTACGTGCTGGACACGCATCCGCGCAGCGAGCCGCTGATGGTGCTGCAGGTCGACCTGTTCAGTGCCCACGGCGCAATGCCGCGCACGCTCGCCGAGACCATGGAGCGGCAGAAGGACATCACCTACTCGAGCCGCACCCGCATGAACACCGACGCGCTGGCCTCCAACATGAACCTGCAGCAGGCGATCGCCGACCTGATCGGCAAGCTGCCGGAGCCGTTGCGAAAGGACCCCAGCGTGCAGGCCGTGTGCGCCCAGTTGAGCCACGAACCGATCGAGATCGTGCACCTGATCTACCGGGACAAGCCCTACGAACTCGACTCGAAGGACTACGAGTTCTCGCGCGCCTCGGTCGACGAGCACTGGGAGGCCGGGCTGCGCGACATCCGGAACACGCTGGACCATCCCGAGTGGCTCCAGAGCGCTTCTTTGGCGAACGGGGTCACCACGTTCGACCTGACCGAGCCGAATGCCCGGCGCATTCGCCATCCGCTGAACCTGCCGCAGATTCCCGCTGCCCAGTAGCGCGCCCGGCACGCAGATTGCACGCATCCCCCAACTCCGCCACACCAAGGAAAACCCATGCAGCTCAAGGACAAGGTCGCCTTCATCACCGGCTCGGCCAGCGGGATCGGCAAGGAAATCGCCATCGTCTTCGCGCAGGAAGGCGCGAAGATCGTGATCGCCGACCTCAACAAGCAGGCCGCCGATGCCACCGCCGCCGAACTCAAGGCGAGCGGCGCGCAGGCCATCGGCGTCGGCGTCGACGTCACCAGCGAGGAGCAGGTCGACGCGGCCGTCGAGGAGGCTGCCAAAGCCTTCGGCGGCATCGACATCCTGATCAGCAATGCCGGCATCCAGATCGTGCATCCGGTCGAGGAATTCAGCTTCGCCGACTGGAAGAAGATGCTGGCGATCCACCTCGACGGCGCCTTCCTGACCACCAAGGCCTGCCTGAAGCACATGTACGCGCAGGGCCGCGGCGGCAGCGTGATCTACATGGGCTCGGTGCATTCCAAGGAGGCCTCGCTGCTGAAGGCGCCTTATGTCACGGCCAAGCACGGCCTGATCGGGCTGGCCAAGACCGTCGCCAAGGAAGGCGCCAAGTACAACGTGCGCGCCAACGTGATCTGCCCGGGCTTCGTTCGCACGCCGCTGGTCGAGAAGCAGATCCCCGAGCAGGCCAGGACACTCGGCATCACCGAGGAGCAGGTGATCAAGAACGTGATGCTCAAGGAAACGGTCGACGGCGAATTCACCACCACCGACGACGTCGCCCGGGTGGCGCTGATGTTCGCCGCCTTCCCGACCAATGCGCTGACCGGCCAGTCGCTGGTGGTGAGCCACGGCTGGTTCATGCAGTGAGGACGAAACACCCCCGAAGCGCCTGCGGCGCCTCCCCCTCAAGGGGGCGATACCAGCGGCCCGGCAAAGCCGGTTCCGCGGTATCCCTGGCATCGGGCTGAGCCGACGGTTACGCGATCGCGCTGTGGGAAACTGAGCGTGGGCAACGGCGCACCCGGCGCCCGCATGACTCGGAGACCAGGCCCATGACCGCATCCCTTCCTTCTCTCGGCCGGCGCGCCGTGCTCGTCGCTGCCGCGCTGGCGCTCGCAGGCTGCAGCAGCATCGGCCCCAAGCCTGCTGCCACCGACATCCACGTCATGACGTCGGGCGGCTTCACGGCCGCCTACAACGACCTGCGGCCCGGCTTCGAGAAGTCCAGCGGCCACACGGTAAAGACCGCCTACGGCGCCTCGATGGGCAACGCCGGTGACTCGATTCCGAGCCGGCTGGCCCGCGGCGAGCCGGCCGATGTCGTGATCCTCGCGCGGCCGGCGCTCGATGCGCTGGTCGAGCAGGGCAAGGTCGTGCCCGGCAGCCAGGTCGACCTGGTGCGCTCGTCCATCGGCTTCGCGGTGAAGAAGGGGGCGCCCAAGCCCGACATCGGCACGGTCGAGGCGCTCAAGCGCACCTTGATCGCCGCGCCCTCGATTGCCTACTCGGCGAGCGCCAGCGGCACCTACTACGAGACCGAGCTGCTGAAGAACCTGGGCATCGAGGCACAGGTCAAGCCCAAGAGCCGCCGCATCTTGAGCGAGCGCGTCGGCACCGTGGTCGCGCGCGGCGATGYGGCGCTCGGCCTGCAGCAGGTGAGCGAGCTGCTGCCGATCGAGGGCATCGACTACGTGGGCCCGCTGCCGGCCGAGGTCCAGCGCGTGACGGTGTTCTCGGCCGGCATCGCCACCGGGTCGAAGCAGCCCGAGGCGGCCCGCGAATTGATCCGCTACCTGAATTCGCCCGCCGCCGCGCCGACCATCGCCAAGACCGGCCTCGAGCCGCTCGCCGCCCGCTGAGCCGACATGGAACTGAGGCAGCTGCGCTACTTCGTCAAGACCTGCGAACTGCGCAGCATGGGGCGTGCGGCGCTCGAACTCGATCTCGCGACCTCGGCGCTGAGCCAGCAGATCAGCCGGCTCGAAAGCGAGCTGTCCACGCGCCTGCTGCAGCGCAGCTCCACCGGCGTGACGCCGACCGATGCCGGCCTGGCCTTCCTGCAGCAGGCCCAGCTCACGCTGCGGCATGCCGACGAAGCGGTGCGGGCGGCGCAGCAGGCTCGGCTCTCGGGCCATGTGAGCATCGGGCTGCCGCCGACCACCGCGTCGGTGCTCGGCGTGCCGCTGATGCAGGCCATGGCCGAGCGCTACCCCGAGGTCAGGCTGCACCTGGTGGAGTCGCTGTCGGGCCACCTGGCGACGATGCTCAACGCCCGCCAGCTCGATCTCGCGGTGCTGTTCCAGACCGACACCGCACGGCGCTGGAGCGTGCTGCCGCTGCTGGACGAGAAGCTGTTCGTGATCGGCCGGGCCGGGCTGCCCGGCCTGCCGAAGGGGCCGCAGGTGCGCATCGCGCGCTTGGGCGAGCTGCCGCTGATCCTGCCGAGCGCCTCGCACGGCCTGCGCGCGACGCTCGCCGCGGCCTTCGCGCGGGCGCGGGTCGCGCCGCGCGTGGTGGCCGAGATCGACGGCCTGGCGCTGCTGATGGATGCGGTGCGTGCCGGGCACGGCGCCACCATCCAGCCGGGCGCGGCCACCGCGCGCTTCGCCGACGACCCTCTCGCGCAGGTGCGGATCGCCGATCCCCAGGTCGGCCGCCGCAACCTGCTCGCGAGCCTGTCCGACGATGAACTGTCGCCGGCGGCGCTGGCGGCCCGGGTGGTGCTCGCCGACGTGGCGCGCCAACTGGTGCGCGAAGGCCGCTGGGCCGGCGCCACCCTTCACGAAAACTGAAGACCCCTTGTTCCGGGCGCACTGTCGCCCGAGGCCCCGCCTGCCTACAGTCGCTCTCCACCACGAGGAGACAACTGCATGATCGATGTCCTGGTCATCGGCGGCGGCAATGCCGCGCTGTCCGCCGCGCTGATGGCGCGCGAGGCCGGCGCCAGCGTGCTGCTGGTCGAGGCCTCCCCGCGCGAATGGCGCGGCGGCAATTCCCAGCACACGCGCAACCTGCGCTGCATGCACGACGCACCGCAGGATGTGCTGATGGACGCCTATCCCGAGGAAGAGTACTGGCAGGACCTGCTGAAGGTGACCGGTGGCCTGACCGACGAGCACCTGGCCCGCATCGCGATCCGCGCCTCCTCGTCCTGCCGCGACTGGATGCGCAGTCACGGCGTGCACTTCCAGCCGCCGTTATCGGGTGCGCTGCACGTGGCGCGCACCAACGCCTTCTTCATGGGGGGCGGCAAGGCCCTGGTCAACGCCTATTTCCGCAGCGCCGAAAGGCTCGGCGTCCAGGTCCGCTACGAGACGCCGATCGTCTCGATCGAACTCGACGGCGACCGGTTCGTGGCCGCGCGCAGCGCGGACGGCGAGCGCATCGAGGCCCGCAGCTGCGTGCTGGCGGCCGGCGGCTTCGAGTCCAACCGCGAATGGCTCAGCCAGGCCTGGGGCGAGAACGAACGCGGCGAGCGGCCGGCCGAGAACTTCCTGATCCGCGGCACCCGCTTCAACCAGGGCGTGCTGCTCAAGGCCCTGATCGACGCCGGCGCCGATTCGATCGGCGACCCGACGCAGGCGCACATGGTGGCGATCGACGCCCGCGCGCCGCTGTACGACGGCGGCATCTGCACCCGCATCGACTGCGTCTCGCTCGGGGTCGTGGTCAATCGCGAGGCCGAGCGCTTCTACGACGAGGGCGAGGATTTCTGGCCCAAGCGCTATGCGATCTGGGGCCGCCTGGTGGCGCAGCAGCCGGGCCAGATCGCCTATTCGATCATCGACCGCAAGGCCATCGGCCGCTTCATGCCGCCGGTGTTCCCGGGCACCGTGGCCGACACGCTGCCCGAACTTGCGCGCAAGCTGGGGCTGCCCGAGGCGGCCTTCGTCGAGACGGTCGGCGCCTACAACGCGGCCTGCCGTGTCGGCCGCTTCGACCACACCGCGCTCGACGATTGCCACACCGAAGGGCTGGCGCCTGCCAAGACCCACTGGGCGCGACCGATCGACACGCCGCCGTACTACGGCTATGCACTGCGCCCCGGCATCACCTTCACCTACCTGGGCCTCAGGGTGAACGACCAGTCGGCCGTGCACTTCGGCGGCCGACCGAGCCCGAACCTGTTCGTGGCCGGCGAGATGATGGCCGGCAACGTGCTCGGCAAGGGCTACACCGCGGGCGTCGGGATGGCGATCGGAACCGCCTTCGGACGCATCGCAGGCACCCAGGCCGCCCTCGCGGCAAGCAAGGAACTCGACCATGCAGCAGCTTGAGGCGTTGACCCGCGAGGCGGTGTCGCTCGCGGCCGGCGGGCCGCGCGTGATCCCGATCCTCAGCGAGCGCGAGGCCGAGGTCGGCCGCCAGATGCAGATCTGCAACGCCTGCCGCTACTGCGAGGGCTTCTGCGCCGTGTTCCCGGCGATGACGCGGCGGCTCGAGTTCGGCAAGTCCGATATCCACTACCTGGCCAACCTGTGCCACAACTGCGGCGCCTGCCTGCACGCCTGCCAGTACGCGCCGCCGCACGAGTTCGCGGTCAACGTGCCGCGGGCGATGGCCGAGGTGCGTGGGCAGACCTATGCGGACTACGCCTGGCCGCCGATGCTGGGCCGGCTGTACCAGCGCAACGGGCTGACGCTGTCGCTGGCCCTGGCGGCGGCGCTGGCGTTGTTCCTGGCGCTCGCGGTGGCGAGCCACGGATCGCTGTGGGGCGGTCGGCTGGAGGGCAACTTCTATCGGCTGTTTCCGCACAACCTGCTGGTCGGGCTGTTCGCGCCGGTGTTCCTGTTCGTGGTGTTCGCGCTGGGGATGGGCGTGGCCCGCTTCTGGCGCGATGTCACGCCGGCCACGAGCGGCGCGCCGCTGCGCGCGCCGGCCGCGGCCGAGGCCGCCGACGCCGTGCTGCGCCTGAAGTACCTCGACGGCGGCCACGGCGAGGGTTGCCACGACGAGGACGATGCTTTCACGCTGTCGCGCCGGCGCTTCCACCATTTCACCTTCTACGGCTTCCTGCTGTGCTTCGCGGCCACCAGCGTGGCCACGCTCTACCACTACCTGCTCGGCTGGCAGGCGCCCTACGCGCTGCCCAGCCTGCCCAAGCTGCTGGGCGTGGCCGGCGGGGTGAGCCTGATGATCGGCACGGCCGGGTTGTGGCGGCTCAACCGGCGGCGTCACCCGCTGCACGGCGACCCGGCGCAGAAGCCGATGGACCTGGGCTTCATCGCCTTGCTGTTCCTCACCAGTGCCAGCGGCCTGGCGCTGTGGCTGGGGCGCGGGACACCGGCGCTGGCGCTGTTGCTGTGCCTGCACCTGGGCGCGGTGATGGCGCTCTTCGCCACGCTGCCCTACGGCAAGTTCGCGCACGGCATCTTCCGCACCGCGGCGCTGCTGCGCCAGGCCGTCGAGAAGCGCCAGCCGAATCCGATCGGCCTCGGCGTCGACTGAACAAGACAACCATTCCGGAGACCCACGATGAACCGACGTCACCTGTTGCGCGCCACCACCCTGGCCGCGTCCTCCCTGTTGCTGGCCGGCGCTGGCCAGGCGCAGGACTTTCCCCCGAGCAAGCCGGTGACCCTGGTGGTGGGCTTTTCCGCCGGCGGCGCGGCCGACGCGGCGGCACGGCTGATCGCGAAGAAGTTGGGCGAGAACATCGGCCAGAGCGTGGTGATCGACAACAAGGCCGGTGCGGGTGGCAACATCGCCCACCAGCTGGTGGCGAACGGTCCGGCCGACGGCACGATGCTGCTGTTCGGCTCGATCGGGCCGCTGACCATCGCACCGCATGTGATGAAGGTCCGCTACGACCCTTTCAAGGACCTGGCCGCGGTGTCGGGCGGCGTCAATTTTCCTAACGTGCTGGTGGTGCACAAGGGACTGGGCGTGAAGACGCTCGCCGAGTTCGTGGCGCTGGCAAGGAAGAAGGCCGGCGGCGTGGACTATGCGTCCACCGGCGCCGGCTCGGCCTCCCACCTGGCCGGCGAGCTGTTCAACCAGCGCGCCGGCATCGAGATGGTCCACGTGCCGTACAAGGGCGGGGCACCCGCCTTGCAAGACCTGCTGGGCGAGCGCGTCGCTTCCTACTTCTCGGCCCCGCCCACGGCATTGCCGCAGGTGGAAGCCGGCAGGCTGATCCCGCTCGCCACCACCGGGTCGGTGCGGCCGGCCTACATGCCGACCATTCCCACGGTGGCCGAGTCGGGCTACCCCGGCTTCGAGGCGCTGAACTGGTATGCCTTCGTGGCGCCGGGCAAGACGCCGGCGCCGATGCTGGAGCGCTGGAACCTCGAGATCGTGAAAGTGCTGAACGACCCGGGTGTCAAGGATGCCTTGAACAAGCACGGCCTGACGCCGCAGCCCACCACGCGGGCCGAACTCACCGCCTTCATGCGCAAGGAAGATGCCAAGTGGGGCGGCATCGTGCGTGAGCGAAGGATCACGGCGGATTGAGCCCTCAGGCGGAGGTGGGCGCAGGCCCGAGCTTCAGCTCCCAGGTCTCGCCGACCAGTTGCTGGCCGAAGCCCTCGTAGGGCTCGGATTTGACGAGCTTGAAACCGCGCGCGGCGTAGATGCCGCGCGCCGCCGTCAGGCAGCTGTTGGTCCACAGCACCATCTTCCTGTAGCCCTTGCCGCGGGCGAAGGCGATGCACTCGTCGGTGAGGCGGGCGCCCAGGCCCAGTCCGCGCGCCTTCGGGCTCAGGACCAGCATGCGCAACTGGGCCGTGGTGGCCGACTTGCGCACCACGAACACGGCGCCGACCCGCTCGCCGTCGAGCTCGGCGATCCAGCAGCGCTCCCACGCCGGCTGGAACTTGCGCAGGAACTGGCCCGCGATGTCGGCCACCAAGGCCTCGAAGTCGCTGTTCCAGCCGTATTCGCGCGCATAGATCTCGCCGTGCTGCTGCACCACCCAGCCGATGTCGCCCGGTGCCGGATCGCGCAGCACCGCGGCCTGGCGCCGGGCCGGCGGCTGGGCGCCCGGTTCGAGCAGCGCCTGCAGCGTGGCCATCGCATCGACCAGCTTGCGCCGTTCGGCAGCGGCCAGGGGCGCGAGCAGCGCCAGGGCCTCGTCGCGCGACTTCTGCTGCAGCGGCGCGAATGCCGCGTGGCCGGCTTCGGTCAGGGCCAGCAGGCTCTGGCGCGCATCGCGCGGATGGGCCTGGCGGCGCAGCCATCCACGGGCCTCGAAGCCGCGCAGGATGCGGCTGAGATAGCCGGCGTCCAGGTGCAGGTCGCGGCCGATCTCGCTCGCCACCGCCTCGGCGCGGTGGGCCAGTTCGTAGAGCACGCGCACGTCGGTCAGCGACATGTCGCTGTCCAGGTAGGGGTCGAGGACGCCGATGCGACGGGTATAGAAGCGGTTGAAGCCGCGGATCGCCTTGACCTGGGCGACCTCGGACAAGAGGGCGGTTGCGTCGGACATGATTGCCATTGTCAATTGATTGATTGACAAAAGCAATCAATTGATCGGGTGCCGGGGAGGGGCCTTAGTCCTTTAGGGCGACAGATCCAATGGAAAACCCTAAAATCGCGGGTTGCCCACCACGGGCCCACCCGGCCCGCAGGCCTGCGCGGCAACCGATTGCCGTTTTCCCCCTGATGAACGCCCCCGTCGACGTCTCCTTCTTCACGCGCGCCGCCAAGCCGCTCACCAGCTACCGCAAGTACTGGGCGGCCCGCTTCGGCACGGCAAAGTTCCTGCCGACCTCGCGTGCCGAGATGGACGCGCTCGGCTGGGACAGCTGCGACATCGTCGTGGTCACGGGCGACGCCTACGTCGACCATCCGAGCTTCGGCATGGCGGTCATCGGCCGCATGCTGGAGGCGCAGGGTTTCCGGGTCGGCATCATTGCGCAGCCCGACTGGCAGAGCGCCGACCCGTTCAAGGCGCTCGGCCGCCCGAACCTGTTCTTCGGCGTCACCGCCGGCAACATGGATTCGATGATCAATCGCTACACGGCCGATCGCAAGGTGCGCAGCGACGACGCCTACACGCCGGGCGACATCGGCGGCAAGCGGCCCGACCGCGCGGCCATCGTCTATTCGCAGCGCTGCAAGGAAGCCTGGAGCGACGTGCCGATCGTGCTCGGCGGCATCGAAGGGTCGCTGCGCCGCATCGCGCACTACGACTACTGGCAGGACAAGGTGCGCCGTTCGATCGTGGTCGACGCCAAGTGCGACCTGCTGCTCTACGGCAACGCCGAGCGCGCCATCGTCGAGATCGCGCACCGGCTGGCGGCGCGCGAGCCGGTTGCGCACATCACCGACGTGCGCGGCACCGCCTTCGTGCGCCGCGAAACCCCCGAGGCCTGGTTCGAGATCAATTCGACCAGCGTCGACGAGCCGGGCCGGGTCGAGGCCCACGTCAATCCGTACCTGATGGTGTCGGACCAGGCCAAAGCCAACGGCGCCACCTGTGCCAAGGAAGACGATGCGCAGGCGGTCGCCCAGGCTGCCGAGGCCAGGGGCTCGGTCAACCTCGCGATCAAGCCGCTGACCTTCGTGCCGAATCCGGCCCTGCAAAGCCGCGAGCGAATCAAGGTGCCGCCGCGCGACCGTTCGGTGATCCGGCTGCCTTCGTACGAGCAGGTGCGTGCCGACCCGGTGCTCTATGCCCACGCCAATCGCGTGCTGCACCTCGAGACCAACCCGGGCAATGCCCGCGCGCTGGTGCAGGCGCACGGCGAAGGCACGACCGCGCGCGACGTCTGGATCAACCCGCCGCCGATCCCGCTCACCACGGCCGAGATGGACCACGTGTTCGACCTGCCGTATGCGCGCAGCCCGCATCCGGGTTATGCCGACGAGAACGGCAGCCACGACGGCGCCACCAAGATCCCGGCCTGGGAAATGATCCGCTTCAGCGTCAACATCATGCGCGGCTGCTTCGGCGGCTGCACCTTCTGCTCGATCACCGAGCACGAAGGCCGCATCATCCAGAGCCGCTCGGAAGACTCGATCATCAAGGAGGTCGAGGCGATCCGCGACAGCGTGAAGGGCTTCACCGGCACCATCTCCGACCTCGGCGGGCCGACCGCCAACATGTACCGCATCGGCTGCAAGTCGCCCGAGATCGAGTCGGCCTGCCGCAAGCCCAGCTGCGTGTATCCGGGCATCTGCCCGAACCTCAACACCAACCACGATCCGCTGATCAAGATCTACCGCCGGGCGCGTGCGCTCAAGGGCATCAAGAAGATCCTGATCGGTTCGGGCCTGCGCTACGACCTGGCCGTGCAGTCGCCCGAGTACGTCAAGGAGCTGGTGCAGCACCATGTCGGCGGCTATCTCAAGATCGCGCCCGAGCACACCGAGCAGGGCCCGCTCACCAAGATGATGAAGCCGGGCATCGGCAGCTATGACAAGTTCAAGCAGATGTTCGAGAAGTACTCGGCCGAGGCGGGCAAGAAGCAGTACCTGATCCCGTACTTCATCGCCGCCCATCCGGGCACCAGTGACGAGGACATGATGAACCTCGCGATCTGGCTGAAGAAGAACGGCTTCCGCGCCGACCAGGTGCAGACCTTCTATCCGTCGCCGATGGCCACCGCGACCACGATGTACCACACCAACAGGAACCCGCTGCGCAAGATCACGCGCGAGAGCGAGACCGTGGACATCGTGCGCGGCGACAAGCGCCGCCGGCTGCACAAGGCCTTCCTGCGCTACCACGACGCCAACAACTGGCCGCTGCTGCGCGAAGCGCTGAAGTCGATGGGCCGGGCCGACCTGATCGGCAACGGCAAGCATCACCTGATCCCGACCTGGCAGCCGCTGACCGACGGCAGCTACCAGAGCGCCCGGCGCAAGAACTCGACCGCGGTGGCTGCCAAGCCGGCGGCGCCGGTCAAGGGCCGCATCCTGACCCAGCACACCGGGCTGCCGCCGCGCGACACCGGGGCAGGGCGGCCGAAGCCCTCCGCGGGCAAGGCGGCGATCCGCAAAGGTCGCTGAGAGGACTGCGCCGCGGCCCCTGTATCGTGTTGGCATGAACAGACTGCCGGCTCCTTTCCCGCTCTGGTGTCGAATCGGCCTCTGGCTGGCGCTGTGCGCGTGGGCCTCCGGCGCGCAGGCAGCGCTCGAGGCGGGCTCCGCCCAGGCCCTGCGCGCGCTGCACCACAAGCTCGGCGGCCAGTTGGCCCACAGTCCCTTGAAGCGGCCAGTCGTGCTGGATTCGGCCGAGACCGACGGCGGACTCCAGGGTGACGTCTACGCCGTCGTCGATCATTCGCTGGAGGAGGTGCGGCGCGCCCTCGAACAATCGTCGCAGTGGTGCGACATGCTGCTGCTGCACATCAACAACCGGCGCTGCCGAGTCGCCCGCGGACCCGGGGGCGACACGCTCACGCTCAGCGTGGTGCCACGCTACGACAAGCCGATCGAGCAAGCCTTCGAACTGTCCTTCGTGCACCGCGCGCCGCAGGCCGCGCGCGACTACCTGCTGGTGGACCTGTCGGCGGAATCCGGTCCGATGGGCACCAGCAACTATCGCGTGATGCTCGAAGCCGTGCCGCTCGGGGAGCACCAGACCTTCCTGCATTTCGCCTATGCCTACGACCACAACGTGGTGGCGCGGCTCGCCACCATGGCCTACCTCGCGACTTTCGGCAGCGAGAAGGTCGGCTTCACGGTGATCGGCAAGAATCCGAATGGCGATCCCGAATACATCCGCGGCCTGCGCGGCCTGGTGGAGCGCAACGCAATGCGCTACTTCCTGGCGCTCGATGCCTACCTCGATGGCCTGGCCGTGCCATCGGCCGAGCGCGACACCCAGCGCCTGAACCGCTGGTTCGAGGCGGTCGAGCGCTACCCGACGCAGCTTCACGAAATCGATCGCGTGACGTACCTCGGCATCAAGCGAGAGGATCGCCAGCGCGACGCGGCGGCGCCCGCGCGCTGAATTCAGCGCAGCACCAGCACCGGCGTATGCGAATGGGTCAGCACGTGCAGCGTTTCGCTGCCCATCAGCAGGCGCTTGATGCCGCGACGGCCGTGCGAGGCCATCACGATCAGGTCGCAATGGTGGACCCGCGCGGCCTCGATGATGGCTTCGGACACCCCCTCGGCCCGCACGATGATGGCCGTGGTGCTCTTGACGCCCCGGGAATCGGCCTTGGACTTGACCGCGTCGACCACCCGCTGGGCCTCGATGTCGGCCTGTTCGCGCAGACGCGAGACCTCCATCTGGCTGAGCAGCAGCGACCCTTCGAAGTAGCCGGCGGTCTGGTGATGGACCACCTTGACGGCGAACAGCTCCGCCTGCGTCAGGATGGCCAGGTCGATGGCGCTGGACACGGCCTGTTCCGACAGCTCGGAACCGTCGGTGGCGACGAGGATGCGTTCGTACATGACGGAACTCCCGGGCGAGCGGGACCCGCCCCCTGATTCAGATTACTGCGCGCATCGCGCGGCTGCAAGGCGCAGCCCCCGTTCTAGGCAAGCTTGCCTAGCCCCGCCGGCCCCAGGCCTCGTACAGGTCTTCGCCCTCGGGCCGCACCGGCAGGCTGACGAGCTTCATTTCGCGCTGCTCGAGCGGCCTGGCCAACTCGACGTAGCCCCGAGCGGCCGACAGGTCGTAGGGCTCGCCATCCTCGTTCGAGTAGGCGTAGTAGACCTCCTTCACGCCCGCCAGGTACATGGCCGTGAGGCACATGGGGCAGGGATAGCCGCTCGCATAGACCGTGCAGCCGCTGAGGTCGGTGCTCTTCAGGGCCCGGCCGGCCGCGCGCACGGCCTGCATCTCGGCATGGGCCGAAGGGTCGCACAGCGCCTCCACCTCGTTGACGCCGGTGGCCACCACGCGGCCCTCGCGGGCGATCACCGCGCCGAACGGCCAGGTCTTGCGCTGGCGCACGTTCTCCATGGCGAGCTGGATGGATTCGAGCAGGTATTTCTCGGCGTCTGTCTTCGTGGTCATGGGATGTCGCTTGAGCGTGGGATGAATCGGCTGCCGTGGCAGGCCGGTCTGAACAAGGGCGGGGTCAGGCCTCTTTCGGCGGCTGCCTGCGGGCGATGAACACGATCACCAGCACGGCGGCCAGCAATTCGATCGCGGCGACCAGATACAGGCCCGGCGCCACCCGCCCGGTCGCGTTCTTGATCAGGCCCATTGCATAGGGGGCGCCGAAGCCCGCGAGGTTGGAGATCGAGTTGATCAGCGCCACGCCGACCGCGGCGGCACCACCGCTCAGGAACATGTTCGGGAACTGCCAGAACACCGGGATCGCGCTCATGGTGCCGACCAGGGCCAGGCCCATCGCGAGCAGCGGCACGATGGCGGGCAACCCCGGCAGGCCGAGCGCCAACGCCAGCAGCAGCATGCCGGCGGCGCCGCAGATCGCGGCACCGCTGAAGTGCCAGCGCAGTTCGCCGCGGCGGTCGGAGTTGCGGCCGTTCAGGATCATGCCGGCGGCGCCGAACAGGTAGGCCGCGCCGGCAATCCAGCCGATCGCCATCGGCGTCACGAAGCCGGTTTCCTTGATGACGGTGGGGATCCAGAAGGTCAGCGTCGAATTGGCGCACAGCAGGCAGAAGAAGATCGCGATCAGCAGCCACACCTTCGGGTGGGTGAAGAGCTGGCGCCAGTCGCTGCCGCGGTCGCCGAGCCGGCGGTTGTCGAGCTCGAGTTCGTGGCGCACGACGCGCTTTTCCTCGTCGCTGAGCCAGCGCGCCTGCTCCGGCCGGTCGGTCATGTAGAACCAGGCGAAGACGCCGGCCAGCACCGAGGGGATGCCTTCGAGCACGAACAGCCACTGCCAGCCGTGCCAGCCGTGGACGCCGCCCATCGAGGTCATGATCCAGCCGGCGATCGGGCCGCCCAGCACGCCCGCGATCGCCGAGGCCGACATGAAGGTGCCGAAGGCCTTGGCGCGGCGCTGCGAGGGATACCAGTAGGTCAGGTACAGGATCACGCCCGGGTAGAAGCCGGCCTCGAAGGCGCCGAGCAGGAAGCGCAGCAGGTAGAACTGGGTCGGCGTCGTGACCCAGGCCTGCATCATGCAGACCAGGCCCCAGCCGATGGTGATGCGCATCACGGTCTTCTTGGCGCCGATCTTCTGCAGCAGCATGTTCGACGGCACCTCGAAGAAGAAGTAGCCAAGGAAGAAGATGCCGGCTCCTAGCCCGTAGACCGCCTCGCTGAAGCGCAGGTCGTCGAGCATCTGCAGCTTGGCGAAGCCGATGTTCACGCGGTCGAGCCAGGCCAGTACCCAGAGCGCGCCCAGGAAGGGCAGCAGCCGCCACGAGATCTTGCCGTAGGTCGCGTCGACCTTGTCCTGGGAGGCGATGGCGCCGGGCAGCGCCATGTCGTGTGCACTCATGTCTCAGCTCCTTGTTCTGGCCGGATTCGGCTGCGCCAATGTTGGCCGCTTGGGCCCCTGTGCGAAACTGGGCAGCCGCAATAGGGCACATAGCAATGTCGATATCCGGAGTCTGAACCACCGTGTCGCGCGCCGATGATCCGTTCGAGACCTATCTGCTCAGGGTGCTTTGCGCCTTGATGGCCGACCAGAGCGTCTCGCGCACTGCGATCCGCATGAACCAGTCCCAGCCGGCCATCAGCGCCGCGCTCAAGCGGCTGCGGGAGATCTTCGGGGATCCCCTGCTGGTGCGCGACAAGAACACCATGGTGCCCACCCCGCGCGCGCTGGCGGCGGCGGCCCAGGCGCGGGCTGCGCTGGCGCTGATCGACGGCCTCGTGAGTTCGGGCGAGCGCTTCGATCCGGCGACCACCGAGCAGGCTTTCACGATCGCCATGCCCGACTACCTGGCGCCGCCTTTCCTGGCCCACGTGGTGCGGACCTTCCGCACCGAGGCGCCGCGCGCGCGGTTGACCGCCATGCCGCTCGGCCCGCAGTTCGACTACGAGCGGGCCCTGCAGGACGGCGCGGTCGACATCGTGATCGGCAACTGGCCGAGCCCGCCCGAGCATCTGCACATCTCGACGCTGCTGGAGGACGAGGTGGTGTGCGTCCTCGCGCGCGAGCATCCCTGGGCGGCCGAAGGCGCGCTCACGCTCGAGCGCTATCTGCGGGCGGCGCACGTGGTGCCGATGCCGTACTCGATCGGCCAGCGCGGCGTGGTCGAGTCGGGTCTCAACACGATGCGGGTCGGCCGCGACCGGCGCGTGGAGTGCCCGTACTTCGGCCTGGCGCCGAGCCTGCTGCCCGGCACCGACCTGATCATGACCACCAGCCGCCATTTCGCGCAGTACCACGCCGAGCGCCTGGACATCGCGATCGTGCCTTCGCCGATCCCGCTTCCGGCGATGCGTTTCTACCAGTTGTGGCACTCGTCGCAGCACCGCGCGGCAGCGCACGTCTGGCTGCGCGGCGTGCTCACGGCCGCGTCGCGCACGCTGGCGCAGCCATCGGCCCGGCTGCACTGAGCCAGAGCAATCCCCGGGCCCTTTGCTATGCGCCGTATAGCGCCGTGCGTCTTCAGGCGCGCGTGACGCGTTCCTACACTGGGTGCATGTCCACACTGCAAACCCACCTCGACCTGAGCGCCGTCAATGCGATGGAGCGCAGTGCATTCACCGCCGCCCTGGGCGACATCTTCGAGCACTCTCCCTGGGTCGCCGATGCGGCGTGGGCGGTGCGCCCCTTCGGCTCGGTGCGGGCGCTGCACGAGGCCATGATGGACGGCGTCCGGGCCAGCGGCAGGGCCCGGCAGATCGAGTTCCTGCGCGGCCATCCGCCCTTGTCGGGCAGCGCGGTGCGCGCCGGTTCGATGACCTCGGATTCGATCGCCGAGCAGAAGAGCGCCGGGCTGGAGGCCCTGTCGGCGACCGAAGAGCAGACCCTGGACCGCCTGAACCGCGCCTACGAGGCGCGCCATGGCTTCCCGTTCATCGTCTGCGTGCGGCACTACACGCGGGCGGGCGTCTTCGCGGAGTTCGAGTCGCGCAGCCTGCGCGAGCCGGCACAGGAACTCGCCGAGGCGCTGCGCCAGGTCGGCTTCATCACGCGGCTGCGCCTCGTGGCGCGGGTCAGCGCCTGACCAGCGGGCAGTTCGAATCGGCCAGCGGCGCGAAGGCCCTGTCGCCCGGGATCGTCTCGAGCACCTTGTACAGATCCCACTCGCCCTTGGACTCCGCCGGTGTCTTGACCTGCACCAGCAGCATGTCGTGCACCATCTTGCCGTCGGCGCGCAACTGGCCATTGCGGATCACGGCGTCGTCGAGCCTGGCCGAGCGCAGCTTGGCGAGCACCGCGTCGGGCTCGTCGGTGCCGGCGGCTTCGATGGCCTTGAGGTAGCTCAGCACCGCCGAGTAGACCGCCGCCTGCATCATCGTCGGCATCTTGCGATGCACGGCCTGGAAGCGCTGGCCGAAGGCGCGCGAGCGCTGGTCGTAGTCCCAGTAGAAGCCGTTGGTGAGGATCATGCCCTGCGCATTCGCGAGGCCCATGCCGTGGATCTCGGTGATCAGCGACAGCAGCGGAGTGAAGGTCTGCTTGCCGCCGCGCACCATCGCGAACTGCGAGGCCTGCTTCACGGTGTTGAGCGTGTCCAGTCCCGAGTTGGCCAGGGCGATCACCTGGGCGCCGGAGTCCTGCGCCTTCAGCAGGTAGGAGGACTGGTCGGACGAGTTCAGTGGATGGCGTGACGACCCGAGCACCTTGCCGCCGGATCGGGTGATGATCGCGGTGGCGTCCTTCTCGAGCGCATTGCCGAAGGCGTAGTCGGCGGTGATGAAGTACCAGCTGTTCATGCCCTTCTTGATGAGCGCGGGCACGGTGGTATTGGCGAGCGAGAAAGTGTCGTACATCCAGTGCACGCTGTGCGCGGTGCACTGGTCGTCGCTGATGGTGGAGGCGCCGGCACCGGTGACCATCGCGAGCTTCTTCTTCTCGTCGGCGATGCGGGTCACGGCCAGCGCGACGTTGGAGTAGGTCAGGTCGGTGATCATGTCGACCCTGTCCTGGTCGAACCACTCGCGCGCCTTGGTGGCGCCGATGTCGGTCTTGCCCTGGGAGTCGGCCGAGACCAGCTCGATCGGCATGCCGAGCACCTTCCGGTCCTTCGAGAACTCGTCGATCGCGAGCTGCGCCGCCACGATCGAGCCCTTGCCCGCGTTGTCGCTCGAGACGCCCGAGAGGTCGGTCAGCACGCCGATCTTCACGACGTTGTCCGAGATCCGGGCTTGGGCCGCGGCGCCGGCGCCGAGCGCGGCGAGGGCGATGGCCACGGCGAAGCGCCGCAGCCCTGGGTTCATCCGATCCATGCAGGTCTCCTTTGTTGTTCGAGCGGCCAGTTTATGCGGGGCACGATTTCACGGCGGCGTCACAAACTTCCGTACTAATGCCCGGGCTCGCGCGCGGTGCGCGGGCATCACTGTGCAGGAACAAGAATGAACGAGCGATCGAGGATGACGTGGCTGGCGGCGGTGGGGGCCGGCCTCGTGGTGGCCGCATGCGGCGGTGGCGGCAGCGGCGGCAGTTTCGTGCTGCCCACGGGCGGCACGGGAGGCACGGGCGCCGGCGGCGGCACAGCCATCGGTGGCGGCACTGCTGCAACGGTACCGAGTGTGGCCGGCGTCTTCCTCGACGCGGCGGTCGAAGGCCTGGACTATGTCGCGGGGACGGCCCCCAAGGCGGTCACCTCGGCCAAGGGCGAGTTCGCCTGCAAGGCGGGAGAGACCGTGAGCTTCAGCCTCGGCGCGTTGGCGCTCGGCAGCGCCGCCTGCGGCAGCACCCTCACGCCGCTCTCGCTGGCGGGGCAGCAGGCCACGCCCGAGGGCTTGAAGGCCGATGCGGTGGTCAACCGCCTGATCGCGCTGCAGAGCTTCGACGAGGACGGCGACCCGTCCAACGGCATCCGCATCGCGGACGCGCTCAAGGGCGCATTGAAGGCCGGCGCGCTCGACTTCGCGGCTCCGGCGGCGAGCTTCGACAGCGCATTCAACACCTTGCTCGCGGCGCTGCCGGGCCCCTATGCCACGCGGGTGTCCGATGCCAATCGGCGCGCGCTGGCGCGCGAGCACTTCGAGAACACGCTGGCCGCCCAGCTCGGCGCCCCGGTGGTCGAGACCTCGACCCAGACCCATGCGCTGGGCGCCATTGCGGTGAGCGTCACCCGCCACCAGTTGCAGGCCGACGCGAAGTTCAACGTGCCTTATGAAGGCGCCAACGAGAAGACGCGCGCCGATTTCCCGAAGGGCTTCCTGCCGGCCTACGGCTCCGGCCTGGCGTTCAAGGGCACGGCGGCCGATGGCGCGCTGGAGTTCTACGCCATCACCGACCGTGGCCCCAACGGCGATGGCCCGACCGCGCCGGTGCCTGGCGGCGCCGGTGTCAATATCAGCAAGGTGTTTCCGGCGCCGTCCTTCGCGCCGAGCTTCGGACTGGTCACGGTCGGCAAGAGCGGTGCCGTGCTGCAGACGAGCGTCGCGCTGAAGCAGGATGCCACTCGCAGAATCAGCGGCCTGCCTCCGCAGTCGGGCGTGGGGGCCACCGGCGAGACGCCGCTGACCGACGCCTACATCTTCGATCCGGCCAAGGCGAACTTCGACGCCAACGGCCTGGACCCCGAGACATTGGTGCTCGACAAGGCCCGCAAGGTGCTCTGGAGCAGCGACGAATACGGTCCTTTCATCGTTCGCATCAACATCGACAGCGGGGTCATCGAGAAGAAGTACGCGCCGGGCAGCGGCGCGGCGGACCTGCCTGCGGTGCTCGCGCTGCGGCGCCCCAACCGCGGCATGGAAGGTCTGACGCTCGACGTCGCCAGCGGCCGGCTGCACGGCTTCCTGCAGAGCCCGATCGACCCGAAGGACGGCGCCGGCAAGTCGATCCAGGCCTTGCCGCCCGGCGGCAAGAAGACCGACGTGCGCCATCTCGCGAAGTTCACGCGCTGGCTCGAGTTCGATCCGGCCACCGAGCGCTCGAAGCTCTACGCCTACCCGATCGACGGCAGCCAGTACGACAAGGACCGCACCGGCAACGCCAAGCTCGGCGATGTCGTGAGCCTGGGCAATGGGCGCTTCATCGTGATCGAGCAGGGCGCGCGCAAGAGCGATGCCAAGGTGTTCAACAAGCTGGTGCTGGTCGAGATCCCGGCCGATGCGACCGACATTGCCGCACTCGATCACAACCTCGAGATCAGCAGCATCACGCAGGCGGCGTCCGGCGGTGCCGACTGGTCGAGCGTGGTGACGCTGAAGAAGACCGATCTGCTCGACCTCAACGCGCTCGGCTGGCTGGCCGAGAAGGCCGAGGGCCTGACGCTGGTGGACGAGCACACGCTGGCGCTCGTCAACGACAACGACTTCGGGGTCGCCACCACGCTGCTGGATGCCAGCGGCCAGCGGGTGGCCGGCAGCATCGAGGATTGCACCGTGGATGCCGCCGGCGCGATCGTGAGCGGCTGCCCGGCGGGCGTCGTCGGCGCACGCATCACACGCGGAAGCGACCTTGAACGGCCGACGCGGCTCTGGCTCCTGCGCTTCGCGCGCAAGCTGACCGACCTGAAACTGCCGGCCCCCTGAGGTCACTCGGCCCTGACCCTGGAGCGTGCCGGCGCGGAACCCGGGGTCGCGCCGCGGAGTCGAAGAAGGCTCGGCCTCGACAGGAGACGCCATGCCCCGACGCCTGACTTCCACACTCGCGGCGATCGTCGTCGCCGCCGGCGCATCGGCGGCGGCTTCCGCTGCCGCACTGTCGGTCGTTTTCGTCGATCCGGACAGGTTCACCGATGCCGCGTATTCGCATCCCCACGGCACCGAGCAGCAGCGCGCTGAAGTACTGCGCGACATCGAGCGGCACCTGCGGCAACTGGTCGAGCGCGACCTGCCGGCGGGCGACGCGCTGCGCATCGAAGTGCTGGACATCGATCTGGCCGGGTGGTTCGAGCCGTTTCGCTTGCGCACCGGCACCGATGTGCGAGTCCTGCGCGACATCACCTGGCCGCGCATCCAGCTGCACTACACGCTGACGCGCGGCGACCGGGTGATCGCGAGCGCCGAGGAACAGGTGGCCGACCTGAACTACCTCATGACGGTCAATCGCTATGGATCCAGCGACCGGCTGCGCTACGAGAAGGCGATGCTGGACGACTGGTTCCGCCGGCGCATCGCGGTCCAGGCTCGGCAGGACTGACGCAGCCGGGTGTTCCTGTTCCTGATGAGCGGGACGGGCGGCTGCCGGCCGGGGGGTCCGCGCGCGAAATTTAAGGTTTGATGAGGGATTGCGTAAGCAATTCTTAGCGGCGCGCGCGGGCGTGGATTCCTAGACTTCTTTTCCAGCAGGCAGGCGCACGGTGCGCCCGCCGCTGAACCGAAAAGAGGACCCCATGAACATCGATCAGCGCGAACTGCGCCATGTCGCGGAGGCCGCAGCGCCCCGTGTCGATTTGTATGCCGGCATTCACAAGGCGTTGCGCGCGCTGATGGCCGACACCCTGCTGGCCGTCGGGCGGATGGACAGCGACGATGCGCTGGAGCTTGCGCAAGTCACTCAGCGGGTGCTCGAACTGCTCGATTTCTGCCGCTCCCACCTGCGGCACGAGAACGAGTTCGTCCACACCGCGATCGAGGCCCGCGCGCCCGGCGCCAGCGGCAAGATCGCGCATGAGCACGACGAGCACCTGCAGGCCATCGTCGCGCTGGCCGGCGAGACCACGGCCCTGCTGCAATGCGCGCCCGCGGCCCGGGCCGCCGGCACGCTGGCGCTGTACCGCGCGCTGGCGCTGTTCGTTGCCCACAACTTCGAGCACATGCATGTCGAGGAGACCGCCCACAACGCGGTGCTGTGGGCCCGCTACACCGACGCCGAGCTGATCGCGATCGAGAACGCGCTGGTGGCCGCGATCCCGCCGGAGGAGATGATGTTCGTGCTGCGCTGGATGGTGCCGTTCATGAACCCGGCCGAGCGCGCCGCAATGCTGGGCGACATGCGCGCGCATGCGCCGGCGCCGGCCTTCGCCGCGGCGCTGGACGTGGTGCGCCCGCATTTGCGCGAGCGCGAATGGACCAAGCTCAGCGCCAGCCTGGGCCTGCCGGCGGTGCCGGGACTGGTGCAGGGCTGAGTCCCGGCTCAGCCCGCGATCTCGGTCAGCGCGACCGGCCGCGCGATGCGCAGCTGGAAGCGGCCGCGGCCGGTCTTCTCGATCCGGATGTGCGGGCTGTTCTCCTGCAGCCGGCGCTGCAGCAGCACCAGCCGCGCCTCCAGGTTGTCCGAGAGATCGGGCAGCCGCAGCGCCGGGTCGAGCCGAAGCTCGCGATTGGTGAATTCGCTTCGGCCCTGTTGCGCGTGCTCGCGCAGCAGCTTGCCGAAGATGGCGCCGGCCACGCCCTTGATCAGGTAGCTGTCGCCGATGAAGACGCTGTTGTTGGCCAGATAGTGGCGCACCGCGACCGGGGCGCCCGTGGCCGACGTCTGCCGCGCCGGCGCGGCAGGCTCGGCCGAGGCGGCCGGCTCGTCGGCGGTGCGCAGCAGTTCGAGGGCGGCGCCCAGGTGGCCGGCGATCGTGACCAGCGCATCCTCGTCCTCGAAGCCGAAGCGCAGGTCCTGCGGGCTCTCGACGAACAGCGCGCCGAGCAGGCGGCCGCAGGACACGATCGGCACCGCGAGCTGGCTGTGCGGCTCGGGCAGGCCCGGAAACGGGATCTCGGTCTCGAGCACCAGGCCGGGCTCGATCTCCCGCATGCTGCTGCGCACCGCGTGGCTGTAGCTGGCCGCATTCGTCATGTGGCTGATGCGCACCGGCGTGCGCTCGCGTGCGGCGACGCCGATCACGCCATGGCCGATCTCGATCTCGGAGCCGACGCCCGAGGTCGCGTAGCCGCAGCTCGCCACCGTGTACAGGCGGTCGGTCGCGCCGTCGCGCATCAGCACCATCGCGTGGCGCACGTCGAGCTGGTCGTTGAGCACTGCGAGCACGGCCTGCAGCAGCTCGTCGGTCGCGCAGCAGGCGGACAGCCGTTCGGCGCAACGGCGCACGCCCGCCAGCAGGCCGTGGCGCGGCGGCGGCGGCGCCAGGCCGTCGCCTTCCAGAAGCTCGATGGCCTCGACCTCGTAGATGTCGGCGCCGAGCAGGCGGAACACGCCCGCCATGCCCGAGTGGGAGGCGATGCCCGCCAGTTGGGCCTTCATGCCTTCGAAGCGCGGCCCGCCGGTCTCGGTGCGCAGGTAGCGCAGCCTGAGCCGGTAGAAGGCGGCGACCACCGGATCCATCACCAGCACCGTCGCGTGCGGATTGGCCAGGATGTTCTGGCGGGTCTTGTTGAAGAACTGGAAGGACAGCGCGACATGCCGCTCGTCGACGTAGTAGACCTGCGAGATGTAGGCGACGTTGGGCGTGCCGTCCTCCGAACAAGTGGCCATCATCGCCGGGATCGCACCTTCGAAGCAGGCGCGGATCGCATGCAGCGAGGGCGGCGTGGCGCGCAGGTTCATCGCAGTGTTTCAAAGAGCGGGCAGTGCGCTGCCGGCCTTCGGGCCGGGCGTCTGGTCGAAGGCCGCGGTCGGGTTGAAGCGGATCGCCACCACATCGTCGAGCGTGAAGGCCAGCATCGCGCGCACGAAAGGGATGTCGTAGCCGACGCAGCCGACCTCGTGCTCCATCGAGCGCAGGTAGCGGCGCAGCAAGGGCTCGTCGGCCTCGGTGGCGGCCCGAAGCTCCGCGCGGCCGGCCTTCACCTGCACCGTGCGATGGCTCAGCGGTTCGCTGAAGACCACCGCGATGTGCCCGGTGGCGGCGATGTCCTGCAGCAGCTGGCGCGACTGGCTGCGCGAGACATAGACCGTGACCTCGCTGCCGTCCGGTGCGATGCCGGCGCCGACCGCGCGCATCAGGCTGGGCCGGTGCGCGACATTGCGCGAGGCGACGATGGCCGAGACGCCCTTGTCGATCATCGCGATGTGCTCGGGGCTCAGCAGTGGGCGGGGAGGGTCGGCGGACATGGAGACGGGCCGGTCGGCGAAAGCCCGCATTGTGATTCAAAGTCCCGCTGCCGTCCGTTTTACAGTCGGCCTACGCCAACCGGCCGACGCGCCTGTCTCAGGCCGCCAGCCGGGTCTCCGGCACGACCGGCGCGCTGACCCGCAGGTGACGGGTGGCGCTGGCGGTGCGCATCACCGCCGACAACAGCGAGCGGAACCAGATGTGGGCCGCCGCGTGCTGGTTGCGCCCGTGCCAGAGCTGGTAGAAGCGCATCGGCGGGAAGGCGATCGGCGAGGGCACCACGGCCAGCGGCAGCGTCGCCGCGAAGTGCAGAGCGAAATGCCGGCTGGTCGTGAAGATCAGGTCGGTGCCGGGCAAGAGCTGAGGTGCCATCGAGAAGTAGGGCACGGTCACCGTGGGTGTGCGCGCCATGCGCTGGGCCGCCAGGTGGGTTTCCACCACCCCGCGCTGCAGTCCGCTGTAGAGCAGCGGGACCACATGGGAACCCTGCAGGTAGTGCGCGAGCGTCAGGCCCGCGGCGCCCGGGTGGTCGCGGTCGACCAGGCAGACGATCTCGTCCTCCAGCAGCAACGTGGTGCGCAGGTGCTCGGGCGGCTGCGGCCAGTTGCCGATCACCACGTCCAGCGCACCTTCGGCGAGCGCGGCATCGAAGTCGTAGTCCTGACCGAGCGGCTGCAGCAGGATCCGCGCGCCGGGTGCCGTGGTGCGCAAATAGTGCACCACGGCCGCCATCAGCGGCGGCGCCAGGTAGTCGGGCGTGCCGATGCGGAAGGTCTGGTGCGTGGTGGCCGGGTCGAAGGCGTCGCCGGGCGAGAGCAGGGCATCGATCTCGCCGAGCACCGTGCGAACCGAGGCCTCCAGCTGCAGCGCGCGCTCGGTCGGCACCATGCGCTGCTTGTCCTTGATCAACAGGGGGTCGTCGAAGATCTCGCGCAGCCGCTTCAGCGCGGTGCTGACCGCGGGCTGCGACTGGTTCAGGCGCGTCGCCGCGCGCGAGACGCTGCGCTCGTTCATCAGGATGCTGAAGACGCGCAGCAGGTAGGTATCGAAGGGGTCGTTGGTACGGGACATCGCCTGTCTCCTGCACAGATTTGGTGCCTCGGGGCACCGGCGCCGGTCGCCGGCGGGCTCCGGGGCGGCGCTTTGCTATGCCGCTGATTGCTGCCTAGCGATTGGCGTGCCATGGCTGCGTTCCTAGAGTCAGGCATCCCTCTTGCTGCACCACCCCATGACCCACCTGATTCACCCCACGCGCCGCGGCGCACTCCAACTGCTGGCCGCAGGCGCCGCCGCGCTGGGCCTGCCGGCCTTCGCCCAGTGGCCGGACAAGCCGATCAAGATCATCGTGACCTTTCCGCCCGGCGGATCGAGCGACATCCTGGCCCGCGTGATGGCCGAACAACTGGGCAAGAAGCTGGGCCAGGCCGTGGTGGTGGACAACAAGCCCGGCGCCGGCGGCACGATCGGAGGCGCCCAGGTGGCCGCGGCGGCGCCCGATGGGGCCACCTTCATGCTGTCGAACACCACGCCGATCGCGCTCGGCCCGTTCACCCTCGACAAGCAGCCCTACGACCCGGTCAGCGCCTTCACCCACATCGCCTACCTGGGCTCGGCGCCGCTGGTGATCATGGCCAGCAAGCCCTCGGGCATCACCACGTGGGCCGAACTCGAGGCGCGGGCACGCAAGGAAGGGCGGCTGGACTTCGGCTCCGGTGGGCCCGGATCGATCGGCCACATCCACGGCGAGCTGATCCGCAAGACCACCGGCGCGAACCTGGTGCACGTGCCGTACCGCGGCGGCGCCCCGATGACCACCGACCTGATCGCCAACGTGATCCCGGTCGGCATCGACGTCATCACCGCCTACGTGCCGTTCTTCAAGAGCGGCCAGCTGGTGCCGCTCGCCGTGACCGGCAGCGCACGCTCGCCGTTGATGCCGGAGGTGCCGACCATCGTGGAGCTGGGCCAGCCGAAACTCGTGCTCGAGAACTTCTTCGGACTGAGCGGCCCGGCCAGGCTGCCGCCCGAGATGGTCGTGCGGCTCCACACCGCCTGCAACGAGGTGCTGGTGATGCCCGAGGTGCAGAAGAAGCTGATCGAACTCGGCATCGTCGCCAGGCCCGAGAGCACCTCCCGCTTCGAGGCCATGGTCAAGGAGCAGGTGGGCGTGCTCGGGCCGACGGTGAAGGCCGCGGGCATCAAGCTCTGAGCGTGCCGCGGCCTGCTTGCGCGGCCTCACCCGGCGGCGGATGATCGCCTGGAACTCCAGGAGGTTTCGATGCCCCAACATCAACCCTTCGCTCGCACCCGCCGCGGCCTGCTCGCGGCGGGCGGCGCATGGACCGTCCTCGCGGCGTTCCGGCCGGGCCGCGCCCGGGCGCAGACCACGGCCGGCATGCGCATCGGCATCATCGGCGCGGGCCGCATCGGCGGCACGATCGGCGGACTGTGGGTCAAGGCCGGCCATCCGGTGATGCTGTCGTCGCGCCATCCCGACGAACTCAAGGACCTGGTCGCGAGCCTCGGCCCGCTCGCGAGCGCCGGCACCGTGGCGCAGGCGATCGCCTTCGGCGACGCGCTCTTCATCGCGGTGCCCTATGGCGCGCTGCCGCAGATCGGCCGCGATCACGGCGCAGCGCTCCGGGGAAAGATCCTGCTCGATGCCTGCAATGCCGTGGCCTCGCGTGACGGGGTCGTGGCGGACGAGGTCGAGCAGGAGGGCATCGGCGCCGTGTCGCAGAAGTACCTCGCGAACGCGCGGCTGGTGCGCGCGTTCAACACGATGTCCTACGCGATCTTCGCCCGCGAGGCCCACCGGCCCGCGCCGAGGCTGGCGATACCGATCGCGGGCGACGATCCTGAAGCCGTCAGGGTCGCGGCGGGGCTGGTCGAGGATGCCGGCTTCGACCCCGTCGTGGTCGGCAAGCTGGCCGACGCCCGGCGATTCCAGCGCGGCGCGCCGGGCTACGGACAGGCGGTGAGCGCGGCTGAACTCAGGCAGAAGCTATCGCTGGCGCCATGACGCCATTCCAGGGCTGGCTGCGGCGGGCGGTGCCGGCGACGCCGCAGGAGTTGGCGGCGGCGCTGTGGTCCTTCGGCTATTTCTTCGCGCTCCTGGCGGGCTATTACGTGCTGCGGCCGCTGCGCGACCAGATGGGGATCGCAGGCGGAACGCGGGCGCTGCCGTGGCTCTTCACCGCGACCTTCGTGACGCTGCTGGCCGGGCAGCCGCTCTACGGCGTGCTGGTGGCGCGGCTGCCGCGCGCTCGGTTCATCCCGATCGTCTATCACTTCTTCGTCGTCAATCTCGCGGCGTTCTGGGCGCTGCTGGCGCTGGGCATCGCGCCGGTGATCGTGGCGCGGGTGTTCTTCGTCTGGGTCAGCGTCTTCAACCTGTTCGCCGTCGCGGTGTTCTGGTCCTTCATGGCCGATCTCTTCACGAGCGAGCAGGGCAAGCGGCTGTTCGGATTCATCGGCGCCGGCGGCACGGCCGGCGCGCTGCTGGGGCCGGTGATCACCATCGCGCTCTCGGTGCCGCTGGGGCCGCACAACCTGCTGATCGCGGCCATCGTGTTCCTCGAGATCGCGGTGTTCTGCGCGCGTCGGCTCGAGCGAGGCGCGGGGGCAAGCCTGAGCGGTCATCGGCGCGAGGAGCCTCGCGTGGGCGGCAGCGCCCTCGCCGGAGTGTCGGGGCTGCTGCGCTCGCCGTACCTGATCGGCGTCGGCGCCTGGGTGAGCCTGCTGTCCTTCGGCGCGACGATGCTCTATCTGGCCCAGGCGAACGTGGTGGCGGCCACCGTGCAGGGTGCGGGGGCGCAGACTCGGCTCTTCGCGAGCATCGACCTGGCGGTGGGACTTCTCACGCTGGCCACGCAGGTGTTCGCCACCGGCCGGCTCCTGCAGCGCTTCGGCACCGGCGCGGCGGCGGGGGCGCTGCCGATGGTCTACGTCATCGGCTTTCTCGCGCTGGCGACGTCGCCGAGCCTGGCGGTGGTGGTGGTGTTCCAGGTGGCCCAGCGCTGGATGAACTTCGCCATCGCCAATCCGGCGCGGCAGGTGTTCTTCACCGTCGTCGGGCGCGAGGAGAAATACAAGGCGAAGAACCTGATCGACGTCGTGGTCTACCGGGGTTCCGATGCACTCTACGGCTGGGTCTACGACATGCTGCACGCGGTCGGGCTCAAGATCGGCGCGATTGCGCTGTGCGCGGTGCCGGTGGTGCTTGGATGGGCCGTCCTGTCGATGGTCCTCGGGCGCGCGCAAGAGCGCCGTGCGTCTTTCGACGGCGCCATCGCGCAGGGAGGTCCGCCTAATCGGCCAGCGTGAGCAGCGGCACGTCGCGCTCGCGCGCCATGGCGTCGAGCTCGGCGCGCGTGCGCTGGGCGATCCATGCGGCCAGCGCCTCGTGGGTGGCCGGCGCCAGCATGTCGCCGGCGGCCAGGCCGGCCGCCTCGCAGAGCCGGGCCGCGAAATGCGGCTCCAGCGCGGCCACCGCCACCCGTCCGTCGGCGCACGGATAGACGCGGTAGCCCGCATGGGCGCCGCCGACTGCGCCGGTCGGTTGCGACAAGCCCCAGGTGCGCGGCAGCGCGAGCCAGTCGGCGGCGGCGTTGAGCGCCACTTCCAGATAGATGCCCGCATCCGGCGAACTTCGCGCGTGCAGCGCCGCCTGCAGCACCGCCTCGCTCGCGAGCAGTGCGCCCCCCATGTCGGCGTAGAGCGTGGGCGGCAGAGCGGTGCCGGTGACCAGCCCGCTTTCGGCCAGGTAGGTGAGGTCGTGGCCCGGCTCCTCGGCGCGCGCGCCCGGCGCGCCGACGATCGCGACCTGCGACAGCCTGGGATGGCGCGCCTGCAGCGCGTCCCAGCCGAGTCCGAGCTTGGCGAGCGCCGAGGGCCTGAACGAAGTCAGCAGCACGTCGCAGTCGGCCAGCGCCTGGTGCAGGCGTTCGCGGCCGGCCTCGGCCTTGAGGTCGACCACTTCCACCGTCACGCCCTGGTGCAGCGCGGCATAGGCCGGCTTGTTGTAGTGGCCCATCGGGTCGCCCGAGGGCGGCTCGAACTTGAGGCAGGCGGCGCCCATGGCGCGGCAACGCATCAGCGCGGCGGGGCCGGGCAGGTTGAGCGCCAGGCTCAGCACGCGCACGCCGGCCAGCGGCGCGAAGGTGGCGGAAGTGGGGTTCGGCATCGGTGGGCGTCCTTGGGAGAGTGTCACCTTGGGAGCTTACCGGGTCGGGGCAAGCGCTCTACGATGCGGCTGGCAGACGCCCGATCCACACCGAAGACAAGGAGACCCCACATGTTCCAATCCGATCTCATGGCCGGCCAGCGCATCCTCGTGACCGGCGGCGGCACCGGCCTCGGCCGTGCGATGGCCGAGCGCTTCCTGAGCCTGGGCGCCGACGTCGCGATCTGCGGCCGGCGCCAGAGCGTCTGCGAGGAGACTGCGGCCGAATGGCGCAGCCAGTTCCCGGGCCGCCGCATCGACACCTTCGGCGTCGACATCCGCAATGCGCAGGCGGTGGACGAGATGGTCGAGAGCCTGTGGCAGTCCGGCGGCCTGACCGGGCTGATCAACAACGCGGCCGGCAACTTCGTGGCGCCGACCGAGAGCCTGTCGCCGCGGGCCTTCGACGCGGTCGCCAACATCGTCTTCCACGGCAGCTTCTACGTCACGCAGGCGGTGGGCAAGCGCTGGGTGGCCGAGGCCAAGGAGGGCAAGTGGAAGGCCGGCGATCCGTACCGCAGCGTGATGAGCATCATCGTCACCTGGGTCGACAACGGCAGCCCCTACGTGGTGCCGTCGGCGATGAGCAAGGCCGGTATCGAGGTCATGACCAAGTCGCTGGCGACCGAGTGGGCGCGCTACGGCATCCGCCTCAACGCCGTGGGTCCGGGCGAGATCCCGACCGAGGGCATGAGCAAGCGCCTGAATCCCGGCGAAGAACCCGGCGCCCGCAGCAAGGCCAGCAATCCGATGGCGCGCACCGGGCAGATGAGCGAACTGCAGAACCTGGCCGCGTTCCTGATGGCGCGCGGCCAGTGCGACTGGCTCACCGGCCAGAGCATCATGATGGACGGCGGCAACGCGCTGGCCACCGGCGGCAATTTCTACGAATTGCGCCAGTGGAGCGACGCCGACTGGCTGGCCGCGCGCGAGCGCATCGAGGCGCAGAACCAGAAGGACAAGGCACAGCGCTGAAGCCGGTCCGCTTCAGGGCCGGCTGCGCGCCGGTACCGGCCGGCGCCCCCACCAGCCCCGGACTCGGGCGGCGAGGCCCTGGTTGATCGCCAGGCCCAGCAGCACCGCCGCGGTGCCGAGCCACTGCGCCGGGCTCGGCCGCTCGCCGAAGGCGAGTGCCGCGGCCGCCAGCCCGACCACCGGCACCAGCAGCGAGAACGGCACCACGCGGCCGGCCGCATGGCGCTGCAACAGTCGGGTCCACAGCGTGTAGGCGAGCAGGGTGGCGAACCAGGCCAGGAACAGCACCGCCAGCAGGGCCCGCAGGTCGAGCCCGCCGATCTGGCGCAGCACCTGCGCCGGGCCGTCCGTGGCCACCGCCAGCAGCGTGAAAGGCAGCACCGGCACCAGGCTGCTCCAGACGATGAAGCCGAAGGGATCGTAGCCGGGCGCGGCCCGCACCGCGAAGCGCACCACCACGTTGGATACGGCCCACATCAGCGCGGCCGACAGCGTGAGGATGAAGCCGATCAGGGTCATCTGGCCCGGGCCGTCGCCGTGCGCGGCGGCGATCACCAGCAGGCCAGCGAGCGCAACCGCGAGCCCGAGCCACTGGCTGCGCTGCACCCGTTCGCCCAGCAGCGGCCCGGCGAGCAGCAGCGTGAAGAAGGCCTGGGTCTGCATCACGACCGAGGCCATGCCGGCGGTCATGCCGAGCTGCAGGCCGAGGAACAGCAGGCCGAACTGGCCCACACCCTGCGCCAGCCCGTAGGCGGCGAGATAGCGCCAGGGCATGGCCGGCCGCGCCACGAACAGCAGCAGCGGCAGCGACGCGACGGCGAAGCGCAGCGCGCCGAGCAGCATCGGGCTCAGGTCCTGCAGCCCGAGCTTCATGGCGACGAAGTTGAGGCCCCAGATCAGGACCACGCCCATCGCGGCGGCGAGGTCGCCGCGGCTCAGCGTCGTGTTCATTGGGTAGCCTCCGTGCTGCGCACTGCGGCGCGAGCTTGCTTGGAGCGGTCCGGCGCCGCGCTCATGCCGACGCCTGGCCGGCTCGTGTCCCTTGCGCGCAGCGGGCGGCCTTGAATGCCATGAACGCCTCCAGGCTGGTCTTCTTCGGCACATAGCCGAATTCGGTCTTGAGCCGCTTGTTGCACAGCACCGGGCGATAGCGCAGGAAGTCGAGTTGCTCGGGACCGTAGCGGCTGATGCCCAGCCGCGAGCCGACGGCCAGCGCGAGCTTGAGCAGCGATGCCGGCATCGACAACAGCGGCTTGCGCAGCAGCGCCGCGATCTGCGGCAACGTGAGCGCGCCGTCGCCGGCGACATTGAAGCAGCCGGTGCGGCCGGTGGTGATGGCATGGACTACGCAGCCGGTCACGTCCTCGTCCCAGATGAATACGAAGGGACTGTCGCTGCCGCGGATCGCGAGGATGCGCGGCTTGTCGAACAGCGCCGTGATCTGGTTGTGCACGTGGGTGCCCAGGATGGTGCCGATGCGCAGCACCGTCTGCTGCAGCGTGGGGTGGTCGACGCGGTATTCGGCCAGCATCTCCTCCACCTGCCGCTTGTGGTCCGAGTAGGCGAAGCTCTGGTTGCCGCGCAGCGCGTCGTCTTCGTCGATCCACGCCGGGTTGTCGGCGTGGTAGCCGTAGGCGGCGCCGCTCGAGGACACGACGATGTGCCGCACACCGTGCGCGACGCAGGCCTCGAGCACATTGCGGGTCCCGAGCACGTCGACCGAGTGCTCGAACTCGCGCGTGCTGCCGGGGCCGGGCGTGACGATCGAGGCCAGGTGCACCACGGCGTCGATCGCGTGCCGGCCGAACGTGGCACCGAGCTCCGCGCCGCGCACGTCCTGCACCGCATAGCTGACGCCGGGCACGCGCCGCGCGGCCGGCACCTCGCGCACGTCGAGGGCGAGCACGCAGTCGATGTCGGGCAGGGCGGCGAGGGCGGCCACCACCGTGCGGCCGAGGAAACCGTCGGCGCCGGTGACGAGCACCCGGCGTGCCGCGAAGGGCAGAACTACATCCATGATTCAGGCCGAACGCGCGGCCGGTGAAGACAGCGGGCGGCGCGCCCACCAGGCGGCGAGCCCGAGGCCCGCGACGATGTCCCAGAAGCCCCAGACGCCGGCGACCACCGCCATGCCGCCGAGGCCGCCGAAGAAGCTGAAAATCAGCACCAGCCCGAGGCCGGCATTGCGGATGCCGACCTCGAAGCTGACCGCGCGGCGGTCGTATTCCGCCAGCCCGGTGGCCGTGGCGCAGGCATAGCCGGTGGCGAAGGCCAGCGCGTCGTGCAGCACCACCGCCACCAGCACCAGGCCGACGTAGTCGAGGAAGTAGCGCCAGTTGCCGGCGATCGCCGCCAGGATGAAGCCGACCAGGCAGACGAAGCTCAGGATCCGGGCCGGCTTCTTGATGCGCTCGGTGAGCCGCGGCAGCCAATGGGAGCAGGCCAGCCCGATGACGAAGGGCGCGCCGATGATCGTCACGATGTGCAGCACCATCTCGGCCGGGTCGAGCGCGATGGCCTTGAGCAGCGGTGCCGCCGTGGGATGCAGCCCGCCCCAGAAGGCGAAGTTGAGCGGCATCACGACGATCGAGATCAGGTTCGAGATCGCGGTCATCGACACCGACAGCGCCACGTTGCCGCCCGCGCGGTGGGTCAGGATGTTCGACACGTTGCCGGGCGGGCAGCAGGCCACCAGGATCATGCCGAGCGCGATGCTCGGCGCCGGATTCAGCAGCAGCGTGAGCCCGAAGGTGACCGCCGGCAGCACGATGAACTGCGCCGCGATGCCGACCGCCATCGCCACCGGCATGCGCATCACGCGCTTGAAATCGGCGACGCGCGTGTCCAGCGCGATGCCGAACATCAGGAAGCCGAGCACCGCGTTGAGTGCGATCAGCGAGGCCGGATTGAAATTGAGGCGGACCTCGTCGACAGGCAGCATGGGTGGGTTTCCTCAGGCGAGCGCGGCGGCAGCGTCGCGCACCGCGCGGCGATAGCTGTCCTTGTGAACGTAGTAGGCCATGCGCTCGAGCTTCAGGTAGCTGTAGCCGCCCGAGAGATCGGGCGTCGGGCCGGCCTTGGCCCGCTTCAGCACGGCCGCCTGCGGGCGGCCGTCGGCCTGCGCCTTGAAGTAGCGCGCGACCAGTTCGGCCTGCTCGTAGCGCCCCTGCCAGCCGATGCCGCTGGCCTCGATCATGCCGAGCACCGCGAGGTTGTCGAAGCCCGGCGCGAAGATGTTCAGGTACAGCTTGGGCGCCATGCCCTGCCAGTTGAGCCAGGTGCGGTCGATGAAGGGGTAGTGCAGCTTGTAGCCGGTGGCGCACAGGATCAGGTCGTAGTCGCGCGCGCTGCCGTCCTTGAAGTGCACCGTGTGGCCGTCGAGGCGCGAGATGTCGGCGCGCACGCCGATGTCGCCATGGCCGATGTGGTGCAGCACCAGCGAGTTCACCACCGGATGCGATTCGTACATGAGGTAGTCGGGTTTCGGGAACCCGAAGCGCACCGGATCGCCGGTGAACCACTGCAGCACCTTGGCGTCGAGCCGCTGCTTGATCCAGGCCGGCAGCGGACGCTTGCCGCCGAGCGTATCGGCCGGCTTGCCGAAGATGTACTTGGGCACGAAGTAGTAGCCGCGGCGCACCGAGAGATCGACGCTCTTCGCATAGTGCACCGCATCGACCGCGATGTCGCAGCCGCTGTTGCCGGCGCCGACCACCAGCACGCGCTTGTCCTGGAACAGCTTCGCGTGCTTGTAGGCCGAGGTGTGCAGCAGTTCGCCGTCGAAGTGCCCCTCGAAGCGCGGCATGCTGGGTTCGGACAGGGTGCCGTTGGCGATGATCACGCCCTTGTAGTCGGCGCTCTCGATGCGGCCGTTGCCGGCGTCCACGCTGACGCGCCAGAGCGTCGAGGCGGTCTCGCTCACCGGCTCGACGCGGATCACGCGGGTGCCGAAGCGGAAGTGGCGGCGCAGGTCGAAGTGGTCGGCGAAGTCGCTGAAATAGCGGCACAGCTCGGTGTGGCTCGGGTAGTCGGCCACGCTGTCCGCCATCGGGAACTCGGCGAACTCGGTGGTGCGCTTCGACGAGATCAGGTGCGCCGACTGGTAGACCGTGCTGCGCGGATTGCCGATGTTCCAGAGCCCGCCGACGTCGTCGTAGGCCTCGAAGCCCTGGAACGGAATGCCGAGCTTCTGCAGGTTGCGGGCGCCGGCGAGACCCGAGGGGCCGGCGCCGATCAGTGCGATTTGCTGGTGCGAGGGCACGGGTGCGGACACGGGATGGCTCACGAAAAAAACTCCGGCTTCAGGGTGGCCGCGCGGTCAGTGCGCGGTGGATTCGGGTGCAGAGGCCGGCGCGCGAGACGTGGCGTCTGCGGGCAAGCCCGGGATCGGCGTGGCGCCGGGATCGCCCGCGCGCGGCTTGCGCGGCTGCCGCAGCAGCAGCGCATCGTGCCAGGCATCGGGCAGCAGGCCCAGCGCATTCGACAGCCAGCCGAGACGGCGCGGCAGCACCAGCTGCTCCTGCCCTTGCGACAGGGCGCGCAGGATGGCGCTGGCCGCGGCCTCGGGCGCCATCAACCCCGGCATCGCGAAGCGATTGCCGGCCGTCAGCGCGGTGCGCAGGTAGCCCGGACTCACGGTGCAGACCTGCACGCCGTTCGGCCGCAGCTCGGCGCGCAGGCTTTCCAGATAGCGGATCAGGCCGCCCTTGCTGGCGCAGTAGGCGCCGTTGCCGGGCAGGCCGCGGCGACCGGCCAGGCTGGCGATGCCCGCAAGCATGCCGCGGCCGCGCTCGCGCATCGGCGCAACGAAGGGCTGGAAGGTGGTGGCGACGCCCAGCAGGTTGATCTCGAGGATGCGGCGGAACACCGCCAGGTCCGAGGCCTGCGCGGTGTCGAAGCCGCCGGCCACGCCGGCGTTCGCGATCACGGCGTCGGGCGTGCCGAAGCGGCCAACCCAGTCCTGGGCCATCGCCTGCATCGCGCCGCTGTCGCTGACCTCCGGCGTATAGATGGCGCAGCGCCCGGGCGCAGTGGCGGCCAGGGCGTCGAGCGTGGCGCGGTCCAGGCCGACCAGGGCAACCTTGGCCCCGCGCGCCAGCGCCTCGGTGGCCAAGGCGCGGCCCAGGCCGCCGCAGGCGCCGGTGATGACGAGGTTGTCGAGGGGAATATTCATGGGCATAGAAATGTCTCTCCTCGGAACTTTAGCGAATCTGCGGCAGAATCTCGGAATTATTATTTAATCCGTCTCGATTTTCGAGATTTCAGATGAGTTATTCCGAATCGCCTCCTGCCGAGGAGACCGAACACGCCGCCACGCCCGGCCTGCGCCTGCTGCAATTGCTGGAGTTGGTGTGTTCCGCCCCCGAGCCCCAGACGCTTGTCGACATCGTGCGCCTGAGCGGCCAGCCGAAGCCCTCGGTTCACCGGATGCTGCAGCAGTTGGAAGTCGGTGGCCTGCTGGCGCGCGGCGGCGACGGCCGGCGCTATGCGATCACGCCGCGCCTGATGCGCTTCGCCGAAACGGTGCTGCGCGGCAGCACCTCGACCGGCGTGCGGCATGCGGTGCTGCGCCAACTGGTGGCGGACGTGGGAGAGACCTGCAACCTCACGGCGCTGTCGGGCGCCGAGGTGATCTATCTCGATCGCGTCGAGACCGCATTTCCGCTCAGGCTGGAGCTCGGCCCCGGCTCGCGCGTGCCGCTGCACTGCTCGGCCAGCGGCAAGCTGTTCCTGGCCCATCTGCCGAAGCCCCAGCGCGAGCGCCTGCTCGACGGGCTGCAGTACCAGCGCTACACCTCGCACACGCTGTGCTCGCGCGAGGCGCTGGAAGCCGAGCTCGACCGCATCCGGCAGGATGGGCATTCGGTCGATGCCGAGGAGTTCATCGATGGGCTGGTCTGCGTCGCGGTGCCCGTGCGCGACGATGCGCACGGGCCGGTGCGCTGCGCGGTGGCGCTGCAGGCGCCGGCGGTGCGGATGCCGCTGCCGGAGGCGCTGAAGCAACTGGACAAGCTGCGCAATGCGGCGCAGGGGATTGCACGGGCGATGCGCTGAGGCCGCCGCCCCGGTGGTTCTTCAGGGCCAGGCGGGGCGTCCACAATGCCGAGTCGAACCACGAGGATGTCCGCGATGAATCATTTCCAGCCGGTCGCGCTCGCGCATGCAAGCCGCCTCGTCAACCATGGCCCGACCGTTTGGGTGACGAGCGCCGACGGTGCGCGCCGCAACGTGATGGCGGCCGCCTGGTCGATGCCGGTGGAGTTCACGCCGCCCCGCATCGCGGTGGTGATCGACAAGAACACCTACACGCGCGAGCTCGTCGCGGCCAGCGGCGCCTTCGGCATCTGCCTGCCCGGCACGGCGCTCGTGGACCTGACCTACGCCATCGGCAGCACGAGCGGCCGCGCGCTCGACAAGTTCGAGCGMTACGGCATTGAGGCGAGCCGCGGTCCTGTGCTGGGCATGCCCCTGCCGGAGGCGGGCTGCGCCGCTTGGCTCGAATGCCGGTTGATCCGCGAGCCGCACGCCGAGGATGCCTATGACACCTGCTTCGGCGAGGTGGTCGCGGCGGCGGCGGATTCGCGCATCTTCGCCGCTGGGCACTGGTTGTTTCGCGAGGACAACGCGGACTTGCAGACCATTCATCACCTTGGCGCAGGCAACTTCGTGCGGGCTGGCGGGGTGCTGAAGGCAGCGCCGCTGTAGCACGCCGGGGCGCGATTGCGAGGCCGCTGAGGGGTCGACGAGTCCTGCCGGGTCGCACGCGGCTCCGGACGCAAGCGCGGCATAAAGGCAATGCGCGGAGGGCGTTGGTCCTACAGCAGAAAAAATTGGAGAGCCTATCCTGTTTCCGACGGGCACGTTCGTTGTCTATGGGGAATTGGAATGCCATGTCTTTGGATGGCAACTCGTCAAATCTTCCGCGCAAAGGCGGGCGTATCGACGCCGCTGGGGATTGGCCCCCGAGCGCCGCCGGATGGGGAGTGGCGTTCGTGATTCATTCGGGGCTGCCCCTGCGGGCGTTTCTGGTCGAGGACAACGAGGTCATACGGGCCAATCTCGAAGACGCCCTCACGGAGTTGGCGCATGTGGAGGTTGTCGGGTTTTCAGGGAGCGCGCTGGAGGCGTCCGATTGGCTCGCCGTCCATTCCGGCGAGTGGGATTTGGCGGTCGTGGATCTGTTCCTGACCGAGGGAAGCGGGCTGACCGTGTTGGCCTCTTGCAGGGTGCGCGACCCTGGCCAAAGGGTCGCTGTGCTCAGCAACTATGCGACCCGGGATATGCGCTCACGCTGCAAGGCGTTTGGAGCCGACGCGGTCTTCGACAAATCGACCGAATTGGACGAGTTCATTGAGTTCTGCCTGGATCGGACTATGTAAGGAACTGCGCGACCCCTGGGAACGGCAAGAGTGATCGGCGTCGTCCGGAAGTTTACGAAGCGGTTTCGGTAGAAACCGCGCGTAAAAGCAGTTGCGCCATCGGATGGATTTGTTGATTGTTGATCGCTTGTCTATCTGGCAGGCGCTGCAATCTTCAATAGGGCGGAATCATGCCGAAGGACACTGCACGAGCACGTGCGAGACTTGGATGGGAAGCTGCCTGCGAGCGCTTGAGAGACTCCCTGGATCCGCCGCCGGGCTCGCCCCTGCGTTCGCGCGAAGAGCGGATATTTGCATTCGCTATTGCAATAAGCGCACTTGAAGAGTTGGCCCGCGCCTTCGGAGCGGATCGCTTGGCAGAGGGAACGCCGCACCACCTGCCGTTGCGCGACGGTCCCGAAGAACCTGATTCGCCAGGCCAGATGTAGCTTTCGGCCATGCCTCGTCAGCATAGTCGACTGCACACGCAATCGTGGCGCAGGAGCGGTGATTCAGCTCATTGAGATGCCGGTGGAAGCGGGACGCATTACCCCACCAAGGTCGGATTGCGCCGCGCTTCGTCGATCCGCCGCTGCCTCAGCGCTTCGCGGCATTCACTCCAGCGCGCGGCTCTTGGCTCGGCGCACCGAGCGTTGACACAGACGGCGCGAGCCAGGAAATTTCGACTTCTGCAGGCTGCCAGCGGGTCCGGATTCAGAGCGGCCGCCCTCAATGGCCTTCGAGATTTTCGCGGCGAGAAGGTTGAGGCGGCAGAAGGTTGCGCAACAGGTTCATCGTCGTTCTTGACCTGCGGTTCATCGCGCCCCGGTTGGATTTTGGTTTCCCCGTTGTGGGTTCGCGAGTCGAATGTGGCGAGTCTCGCGCGGTCCCCTTGCGTCACCTGTGCCGACTGAGGCACGACCGTCGCGGCGGGCGTCGACAGGGCCATTGCCGAAGGCTCGAATCGCACTCTCGATTCCATGCGAGTCGCATACCAAGCAACGAATGCCGCAAAAAGCACCAGTGATGGCACCAAGGCCAGTCGCAGAACGTTGCCCAGCGCGCTGGCATCCGGATCATCGGTCTTCTCGGATGCGTGGTGCGCCAGCAGATTTTCGACCTGATCGTCGATCGTGGACGGCATCGACTCGCCGCAAGCACGGCAGTGGAGGGCACGACCGCGGTTGACCGTGTGACAGGAGGGACAAGTGGGGCCCACAGTATCCGTTCGACGCAAGAGCAAGCCGAGGTAGTCGCTGACCTGTACGTACGCAACGGGTTCCTCGGGCATCGCGGGCCAGCCAGATACGGCAGCGGATGGGCTCATCATCTTGAACTCCTTTGCTCCCGGGCGCTCGCAGGTCTTCGCAAGAACCCGGGCGCCCCTTCGGGCAGGTTGTGGCAAAGGGGAAACCTTTTCAAATTCGGGTCGCCGCCGTCTGTCAGACGGCATCTGAACGTTGCAGGGAAAAGCGCCACGTTGCAACGCTGGCTCGCCGCTGCATGAGCCCGTTCCGTGACAGCGCCCCGCAGCGCGATGCCTCGGGCGATGCGCGCTGCGCCGGAAGTTCCGTCGGATCGATGATCCCGGTGCGACGGTCTTGACCCATGAGATGTATTTCGATTATTCTCGAACTATGGAATCAAGAGAGGTCGTTCAGGCGTTGGCGGCGTTGGCTCACCCGTTGCGCCTCGAGGTTTTTCGCGCGTTGGTGGTGGCCGGGCAGAGCGGGCTCACGCCAGGCGTCATCCAGGAAGCACTGGGCGTCGCCCCCGCCACGCTTTCTTTCCATCTGAAGGAACTGGCGAACTCGGGCTTGGTGACCCAGGAGCGCGCCAGTCGCCACCTCATCTACAGGGCCGCATACGACAACATGAGCGCGTTGCTCGGCTACCTCACCGACAACTGCTGCCAAGGCGCCGCCTGCGCTCTAGACACGGCCGGCGATGCCTGCAAGTGTTGACCTCATTCATGGGTGCCCGCGATGAAGCGCGCAGGCACGCCAAGCCTGCCTCATCGAGGCTGATATCGGGATGCGACAAATGACCATCAACGTTCTGATTCTCTGCACGCACAACTCTGCGCGCAGCGTGCTCGCCGAGGGCATGCTCAATCACTGGGCACAAGCGCTCGGCAAGGACGTCCGTGCCTACAGCGCGGGCAGCGCACCCAGCGGTCGGATCAACCCCCGGGCACTTGAGGCGCTGGAAGCAGCCGGCGTCAGCACCCAGGGTTGCCGCAGCAAAAGCTGGGACGAGTTCACCGGCGACGCCTCCCCGGAAATGCACATCGTCATTACCGTGTGCGACAGCGCGGCCGCCGAACAATGCCCGTACTGGCCAGGCAGTCCCGTCAAGGTCCACTGGGGGTACCCGGATCCCTCGAACGCGCAAGAAGCCGAGAAGGCCAGCGCGTTCGAGCTCACGCGCCAGGCCATCGGCTACCGCATGCTCCAGCTTCTCGCACTGCCGCTGACCGACCTCGGCAGCACCGATCTGCAGGCCGCGCTCACCCGCATTTCGAAGAGCTAGTTCTCCGATGATCACTTCCGCCATCGCGGCAGCGGCGCCAGTCAAGCCCGCCATCAGCTTCTTTGAACGCTACCTGACGGTGTGGGTGGCCTTGTGCATCGTCGTCGGCATCGGCCTGGGTCAACTGCTGCCTGGCTTCTTCCAACAGGTGGCAAGTCTCGAGGTGGCCAAGGTCAACGTCCCTGTCGGGCTGCTCATCTGGGTCATGATCGTTCCGATGCTGCTGAAGATTGACTTCAGCGCGCTCGGCCAGGTGACCTCGCACTGGCGTGGCATTGGCGTGACGCTGTTCGTCAACTGGGCGGTCAAGCCCTTCTCCATGGCCCTGCTGGGCTGGATTTTCATCCGCCACGTCTTCGCCCCGTACCTGCCTGCCGAGCAGCTCGACAGCTATGTCGCCGGGCTCATCCTCCTGGCGGCCGCGCCGTGCACGGCCATGGTGTTTGTGTGGAGCCAGCTCTGCAGGGGCGACCCGTATTTCACGCTGTCCCAGGTCGCCTTGAACGACGCCATCATGGTGGTCGCCTTCGCGCCGGTCGTGGCCCTGCTGCTGGGCCTTTCCTCCATCGCCGTTCCTTGGGACACCCTTCTGGTTTCGGTTGGCCTCTACATCGTGGTGCCGGTCATCATCTCGCAGGGTTGGCGCAAGGCGCTGCTGCGTCGTGGCGTGGGGCATTTCCAGGCAGTCGTTGCGAAGCTGGGCCCGCTTTCCATCGGGGCGCTTCTGCTGACGCTGGTCCTGTTGTTCGCATTCCAGGGCGAAGCCATCCTGCACCAGCCATTGGTCATTGCATTGCTGGCGGTGCCGATCCTCATCCAGGTGGTCCTCAATTCGGGGCTGGCCTACGTGCTCAACCGCAGGCTTGGGGTCAAGCACTGCGTGGCCGGCCCGTCCGCGCTCATTGGCGCGAGCAACTTCTTCGAGCTGGCGGTGGCCACGGCCATCAGCCTGTTCGGCTTTCAATCCGGCGCTGCGCTCGCGACCGTCGTCGGGGTGCTGATCGAGGTGCCGGTGATGCTCGCGGTCGTCGCGGTCGTGAACCGTACCCAGAACTGGTACGAAGCCGGCCAAGCCGATTCCTGAAACCTCCTATGTCTGAAGTCACTCCCTTTCGAAGCCCCGCTACGTTTCCCTCCCTCGACGCCGCGTTGTTCGACGTTCCGACGTCGGACCGCCTGAGTGTGCGCGAGCCCTCTCGCCACAAGCCACGCTTTCTGATGCTCTACGGCTCCTTGCGGGAACGCTCGTACAGCCGGCTCGTGACTCTCGAAGCAGCGCGACTCCTGGAAGCGATGGGAGGCGAGGTCAAGGTGTTCGACCCCGCCGGCTTGCCATTGCCCGACAGCACACCGGACAGTCACCCCAAGGTCCGGGAATTGCGCGAGCTCGCCCAATGGGCCGAAGGCATGGTGTGGACCTCGCCGGAGCGGCACGGCGCAATGACCGGCATCATGAAGGCGCAGATCGACTGGATTCCGCTCGCCTTGGGAGCGGTACGCCCCACGCAGGGCAAGACGCTTGCCGTGATGCAGGTCTCAGGGGGGTCGCAATCGTTCAATGCCGTGAACCAGATGCGCGTGCTCGGCCGATGGATGCGCATGGTCACCATTCCCAACCAGTCTTCGGTGGCCAAGGCGTTCCTGGAGTTCGATGAGGCCGGGCGCATGAAGCCGTCGAGCTACTACGACCGGATCGTCGACGTCATGGAGGAGTTGTTCAAGTTCACGCTGCTGACGCGCGACGTCACGACCTACCTGGTCGACCGCTATAGCGAGCGCAAGGAGAGCGCCGCAGAGCTGTCGAGGCGGGTCAATCAAGAATCGATCTGATGGTCGATCTCCATGCGTCTCGCGGTCATTCAGGGCATCAGTCGGACTCAGCTTTCGTTGTGCGCGACCTCGATGCAACGGCGTGTACGCGCGTGCACGTCGTAGACGTTGAAGTTGCTCATCGACCTGCCGTAGAGGTGCAGACTGACCGCTCGGGGCCGCTCCGCCGGCACCCCGGTGACATGGATGTGATCGGGATTCGGTACGAAGCTCGTGACCGCGCCCTTGCGCAGCAGCACGATGCCGCCTCGCGCGAGGTCGATCTCCTCGTCGGCTCCCCGATCCGGCGATAGCCGGACGTAGCTGCGCTCCTCCAGCACACCTTCGAGCACGCCGACGACACCCCAGCTCCCGTGGTCGTGGACGGGGGTCCATTGACCGGGCAGCCAGACCAACGCGTACAGGGAGAGACTCTTGTCCGCCGCCTCGTAGACGAGGTTGCGGGTGTAGCTGGCGCCGGTACTCCGATAGTGCCGTGGCTCCAGGAACTCATCGGCCTGATCGATCAGGTCAAGCATCAGCGGCGCCAGGGCCAGCACGCAGTCGGCCGGGTCGGGTTGATTCCGGCTGCGGTTCTGGGCCTCGGCGACGAAGGCTTCGAGCGCGGGGGAGGTCAGGTGTGAAGTGGCGTTGGACATTCTTGGCTCCGGCCGTGGGCGCTCAATCGACGATCTCCGCGCCGCGCTCGGCCAGCAGCGCCCGCAGGAACGACCGGTGGCAATGCGCCTCGTCCTCGCAATAGCAGCCGACCGAGAACGCGCTCTGGTGCGACAGCGCGGCCAGAAGGTCCAGGCTGCGGCTCGCATCCGCCTCGGCCATTTCGCCCTTGTACTTGCGCCCGAAGGCGGCCCATTGCGCGGGCACGCCCGAGGCCAGCGCGGCCTGCGCCTGCTTCATCGTCTCGACCGAGGGCGCCAGGTTCGGGTACCAGACGTCGTACCAATTCTGCGTGGCGAATTCGGCCTTGGGAACGCCGCGCGGCGGCCGACGAACCGTACCGATGCGCAGCCCCTCGTCGGGTGCGCGGTCGCTGCCGAGGCGAACGATGCGGATGGCCATGTCCTGTTTCCTTTTTTTCTGTTTCAGGTGCCGACGATACCGCCGTCCTGGCGCCGCACGACCACCGTGGCCGAGCGCGGCCTCGCGCTGCCGGGCACCGTGCCGTCGGGCCAGGCGCTGTTCGGCCTGCCGCTGACCTCGTCGCGCGTCTCGCCCGGATGCTGGATGTTGACGAACAGGCTGCGGCGGTCCGGCGTCAGCACGCAGCCCGTGATCTCGCAGCCGCTCGGCCCGACCAGGAAGCGCTTGATGCGCCCGCTCGCGGGGTCGGCGCAGAGCATCTGGTTGTTGCCCAGCGCGGCCGTCGGTCCCTTGCCGATCGATGGCCCGCTCATGTCGGTCTGGATCCAGAGCAGCCCGCTGCTGTCGAAGTGCAGGCCGTCGGGGCTGCCGAAGGCGTCGGCGTCAGCGCTTGGATAGCGCACGCCCGCACCCGGCACGGCAGGGTCGCCGGCCAGTGCGAAGTGGTCCCAGGAGAAGGTGGTGCTCGCCGCATCGCGGCCGTCCTCGCGCCAGCGCAGGATGCCGCCGAAGAGGTTGTCGGCACGCGGATTCGCGGCGTCGACCGGCGGCATGCCCGGCCGGCCGCGCAGGCGGTTGTGGGTCAGCGCGACATAGGCCTCGCCGCTCGCCGGCTCGACCGCGATCCATTCGGGCCGGTCCATCCGGGTCGCGCCGACGATGTCGGCGGCCAGCCGGGCATGGATCAGCACTTCGGCCGGGTCGGCGAAGCCGCTCGCGGCGTCGATGCCGCCGTGGCCATGCCGCAGCGCCAGCCACTGCCCGCGGCCGCCGGCGTCGTAACGCGCGACATGGAGCGTGCCCTCGTCGAGCAGGTGCCGGTTGGCGACCCGCGCCGCCGCATCGCTGCCGGGCCGGACCTTGTCGCGGCTCACAAACTTGTAGATGTATTCGAAGTTCGAGTCGTCGCCCATGTAGACCGCGAGCCGGCCGTCCTTCGTGAGCGTGCAGGTGGCGCTCTCCTGGTGCTTGCGCCCGAGGGCGGTGCGCTTGACCGGTATGGACGCGGGATCGAAGGGGTCGATCTCGACCACCCAGCCGAAGCGGTTCGATTCGTTCGGGTGCTTCGCGAGGTCGAAGCGCTCGTCGACGCGCCAGTAGTCGACCCAGGAGCCGGTGGCCAGGCCATAGCGGCGCTGCGCCGCGGTGGCCTGCGCCAGCGATGCCTTCGGAGCGCCGAAGTAGACCTGGAAGTTCTCCTCGCAAGTGAGGTAGGTGCCCCAGGGCGTGACGCCCATCGCGCAGTTGGCGAAGGTGCCGTCGACCCGCTCGCCGGTCGGATCGGCGGCGGTGCGCATCAGCGGGCTGCCGGCCGCCGGGCCCGCGATGCGCATCGGCGTGCGGCCGTGCACCCGTCGGGCGTAGCGCGATGGCAGCACCTGGCGCCAGCCGGTGGCGTCGAGTTCGACCTCGATCACCGAGACGCCCATGGCGTGCAGCGACTTGCGGGCCTTGTCGGCGGTCCAGGGCGTCGTGCCGTCCGGATGCAGCAGCAGCTCGTCGGTGTATTCGTGGTTCATCACCAAGAGGCCGCGATCGGCGCGGCCGTCGAGCGCGAAGAAGTGCATGCCGTCGTGGTGCATGCCGGCCTGCACCGACTGGTCGGCCGCGCTGTTCGACGCGTCGGGGGCGAAGGCCGGCATCGACGACGCGATGCCGGTCGGCGTACCCCAGGGATAGAGCACCTGCGCTTCGTATCCGGGCGGCACGGTGACCGCGTCGCGCAGCGTGGCGGGCACGGCGCTGAAGCCGAGGCGGCGTTCGCCGGCCGGCAGGGCGCAGGCCTCGCCCAGGAGGGAGACGATGGTGGCGGCGGCTCCGGATTGCAGGAACTGGCGGCGGGCGAGCGGCATGGCGAGGGTCTGGAGGGTCTCTGTTGACTGGGCGACACCGCCATCATCGCCGAGCATCGATACTCGTCGTCAACCGAACACCAGGAGACACCCCGTGAACGATCGCATCGAATCCATCCGCCATGCCGATGGCGTCGTCGAACTGCAGCTGTCGCGCGCCGACAAGATGAACGCGCTGGACCCGGCGATGTTCGACGCCCTGATCGATGCCGGCAGCCGCCTGTGCAGCGACGCCGGCGTGCGCGCGGTGGTGCTGGCAGGCCGCGGCAAGGCCTTCTGCGCGGGGCTCGACATGCAGTCCTTCGAACGCATGGGGCAGGGCGCCGGCGCGGTCCTGGGCGCAGGCGCAGCGAACGTCGACATCATGGCGCGCACCCACGGCATCGCCAACGCGGCGCAGCAGGTGGCGATGGTCTGGCGCCAGGTGCCGGTGCCGGTGATCGCCGCGGTGCATGGCGTCGCCTTCGGCGGCGGCTTCCAGGTGGCGCTCGGCGCCGACGTGCGGCTGGTTGCGCCGGACACCCGGATGTCGGTGATGGAGATCAAGTGGGGCCTGGTGCCCGATATGGGCGGCATCGTGCTGATGCGCGAGCTGGCGCGCGACGACGTGGTGCGGGAACTCACCTTCACCGGGCGCATCTTCTCGGGCGAGGAGGCCTTGGCGCTCGGTTTCGCCACGCGGCTTGCGGCCGACCCGCTGGCCGAGGCGCTGAAGATGGCGCACGAGATCGCGCAGAAGAATCCCGATGCGATCCGCGCCGGCAAGCGGCTGCTCAACGCGGCCATGGGCCCGGGCGCCGCCGAACTCCTGCTGGCCGAATCGCTCGAGCAGAAGGCCCTGATTGGAAGCCCCAACCAGACCGAGGCGGTGCGCGCCAATGTCGAGCGGCGCGCGCCGCGTTTCAGCGACGCTCAGCCGGCCGGCTGAGCGCGGGGCCTATAGGGTGAACAGGCCCTAGACCCCCCGGAAGCTGAGCCACTCGCTGGCGGGCGCGCGGTCGCTCACGAGGCCGTTGACCGGATGCGCGGGATCGCGCTGGCCGATCGACATGCCGCAGAACAGCATGCGCTCGGGCGGCAACTCGATGGCACCGGCGACGGTGGCGGGGTAGATCGCCCAGCATTCCTGGGCGCAGCTGTCGAGGCCTTCGGCGCGCAGCAGCAGCATCACGGTTTGCAGGTACATGCCCAGGTCCGACCACTGCGGCGGGCCCATCGTGCGATCGACCGAGCAGAACAGCGCCAGGGGCGCGCCGAAGAAGTCGAAATTGCGGGAGAACCAGCGCCGGCGCGCGGCCTTGTCCTCGCGCGGGATGCCCAGGCGCGCGTACATCGCCTCGCCGACCTGGAAGCGGCGGTCGCGCCAGGGCGCGCGCAGCGCGGGGGGATAGATGTCGTAGTCGATCGGTTCCGGCTCGCCTCCCTCGACCAGGCGCTCTCGCATGCGCGCCTTCAGCGTCGCGAGGGCATCGCCCGCGAGCACGTCGATGTGCCAGGGCTGCAGGTTGCCGCCCGAAGGTGCGCGCGCGGCCTGTGTCAGCACCCGGCGGATGGTTTCGCCGTCGACCGGCGTCGGCAGGAAGGCACGGATCGAGTGGCGGCTGGCAACGGCTTCCTGGATGTGCATGGCGTTCGAATCGAGCTGGGTCGGGCGAGTGTAAGCAGGCCGCCAGGCCGCAGACGGCATACTCTCGCCGTGGCCATGTACTTACTCCATCGTTTGGCAGCCCAGGAGCTGCCCGTCGCCGTCACCACAGGTGAGGAGGTCGACGCCGTTCGCGTGCTCAGCATGGCTGGGCATATCAAGGCGATGATCCCCAAGCCTTTGCGCACGCTGAATGGCTACATCCAGCCGCCGGCCACCGTCAACGAGATCACCTCCCTCGGACGCACCATGTTGAAGCGCTTCCCGCAGCAGTAGCCAAACGGCGCGCCGTCGGCCTACAAGAGCTTGCGGCGCCATCGCCGCGCGGCGTCGCTCGACGGCCGCTAACGTGGCCGTCATGGGTTCATCGACGACAAGGGGGAGCGCATGACGCACCACCGACCGAAGCCACTCGTGCTGGCGCTCGCCGCCGGTGTCTTTTCGCTGGTGGCCTGCAGCGACCGTGCGAGCGACGATGCCGCCCGCCGCGAGGCCGACGCCGCGGTCGAGAAGACCGCGAAAGCCGCTGCCGCAGCGGCCGACAAGACCGCCGAAATGGCCGAGCTGGCGCGCGACAAGACCCGGGCCTTTGTCACCTCGCCGCAAGTGAAGCAGGATGCCGCGGCGGTCAAGAACGCCATCAAGGGCGCCGGAGCCGCTGCGGTGGCGACTGTCGACGACGCCGCCATCACCCTGGAAGTGACCCGGGCGCTGGCCAGGGATGCCGAGTTGAGCGCGAGCCGCATCGACGTCGAAACGAAGGGCGGCGTGGTGCACCTGGCAGGTCCGGCACCCAGCGCGGCGGCCAAGGCGCGCGCCGGCGAACTGGCCGGCAGCGTCCGAGGCGTCGCGACCGTCGACAACGCGCTCGAAGTCCAGGCGATGTGAGGCCGGCGCGGATCAATCCCAGGCCGGAGCCAGGCCTTCGGGACTGGTGAGCCGCCCATTGCGCTCCAGCAGCGCGATCCGCGCCATCTCGCCGTCGGAGAGCCGAAGCGCCCGTGCCCGCAGATTGCTTTCGAGGTGGGCGCGCTGGGTGGACGACGGGATCACCGCATGGCCCAGTTGCATGGCCCAGGCCAGCGCGACCTGCGCCGGCGTCGCCGAATGCGCTTCGGCAATCTGCCGGATCACCGGATCCTGCAGCACCGCGCCATAGGCCAGCGTCATGTACGAAGTGATGGCGATGCCCTGGCTGGCCGCGAACTCGGCCACCTTGCGGTTCTGCAGGTAGGGATGCAGCTCGACCTGGTGGGTCGCGATCTCGCTCGCGCCGACCGCTGCGATGGCTTGACGCATCAGATCGATGTTGAAGTTCGAGACCCCGATCCGCTTCGCGAGGCCTTGGCGCTTGGCTTCGGCCAATGCGCCCATGAACTCGGCCACCGGCACCGCGCCACCCGGCGAGGGCCAGTGGATCAGCACCAGGTCCGCGTGGTCGGTGCGCAGCTTGGCGAGGCTGTCCTTGAGGCTCGGGATCAGCCTGTCGCGGGCGTAGTGGTCGGTCCAGATCTTGGTCGTGAGAAAGAGCGCGTCGCGCGCCACGCCGCTGTCGGCGATCGCCCGGCCGACCTCGGCCTCGTTGCCGTAGATCTGCGCGGTGTCGACCGCGCGGTAGCCGAGCGCCAGCCCGGTGGCGACCGAGTCGATGGCAGCCTGGCCCTGGAGGCGGAAGGTGCCGAGGCCGAAGGGAGGAATGCTGGGGGTCATGAAGTGGTCCTGGGGTGGTTGAAATCGAGCGAGGGGGAGGCCGTGCGGGTGCGGTCGAGCCGCCCGCTCCAGACGGTGAGGGCGAACGCGACCATCACCACCAGGGCGCCGATCCAGCCGGTATGGACCAGGCCCAGGTGCGTGACCACCAAGCCACCGGCCCAGGCCGCGCCGGCGATGCCGAGGTTGAAGGCCGCGATGTTGAGTCCCGAGGCGACGTCGACCGCCTCCGGCGTGTAGCGCTCGGCCTGCTGCACCACGTAGACCTGGAGCCCGGGCACGTTGCCGAAGGCGACCGCGCCCCACAGCAGCACGGTGGCCAGCGCGAGCCACTTGTGCGGCGCCGTGAAGCTCAACATCAGCAGCACGGCGGCGAGCAGCGCGAAGATGATCCTGAGCGCCGGGATCGCACCGCGCCGGTCGGCCAGCCTGCCGCCCCAGATGTTGCCGGCCGCGACCGAAAGCCCGTAGACCAGCATCACGGCGCCGACCGCGCCGGCGCTGAAGCCCGACACCTCCGTGAGGATCGGCGCCAGGAAGGTGAACGGGATGAACGAGCCGCCGTAGCCGATCGCGGTCTTGGCATAGACCAGCAGCAGGCGCGGCTCGGCCAGCACCCGGAACTGCTGCGCCAGCGAGGCCGGCGGCGTGTGGCGGATGTCGTTCGGCACGAACAGCGCGCTGCCGGCGAAGGCGACGACGCCCAGCGCCGAGACGGCGAGGAAGGTCTCGCGCCAGCCGAAATGCTGGCCGATGAAGGTGCCCAGCGGCACGCCGGTGACCAGCGCCACGGTGAGACCGGTGAACATGATGGCGATCGCGCTGGCGGCCTTCTCCTTCGGCACCAGGCCGGTGGCGATGGTCGAGCCGATCGAGAAGAACACCCCGTGCGCGAGGCCGGTCAGGATGCGCGCGGCGATCAGCGTCTCGTAGCCCGGCGCCTTCCAGGCCAGCAGGTTGCCGAGCGTGAAGAGCGCCATGAGGCCGAGCAGCAGCGCCTTGCGCGGCAGCTTGCCGGTGAGCGCGGTGAGCACCGGCGCGCCGATGGCGACGCCGAGCGCGTAGAGGCTGACCAGCAGGCCGGCCGAGGGCAGGCCGATCTGCAGGTCGGCCGCGATGGTGGGAAGCAGGCCGACGATCACGAACTCGGTCGTTCCGATGGCGAAGGCGCTGAGGGTCAGCGCCAGCAAAGCAATGGGCATGAAATGCACTCCTTGGAATGAGGGTGCGAGTGTGGGCCCGGGACCTTTGCAGAAAAACACCGTTCGAAGCACAATATATTTGACTAGGAATCAATAATCTTCGAGCGAGGGGCGCCTTTGAAAACCACTGTCGAGGAACTTCAGGCCTTTGCCGCCGTGGTCGACGGCGGCTCGATCACCGCCGCGGCCGAACAGCTCGGACAGACCGTCTCGGGCATCAGCCGGGCGTTGGGCCGGCTGGAGCGCAAGCTGGCCACCACCCTGCTGCGCCGGACCACGCGGCGGCTCGAACTCACCGAGGAGGGACGGGCCTTCCTGGCGCACGCGCGCGCCATCCTGATCGCGATCGACGAGGCCGAGGAGCACATGGCCGCGCGGCGCCAGCAGCCCGCCGGGCGGTTGCGCGTCAATGCCGCCACGCCGTTCATGCTGCATGCCATCGTGCCGCTGGTGCCGGCGTTCCGGCGCGCCTATCCGCAGATCGAACTCGAGCTCGACAGCGACGAACTCAACATCGATCTGCTCGAGCGCCGCACCGACATCGCGATCCGCATCGGCGCGCTGCGCGACTCGACCCTGCATGCCCGCCCCATCGCCACCAGCAGGCTGCGGGTGCTGGCGAGCCCTGCCTACCTCGAGGCGCACGGTCGGCCGAAGAGCGTGGCGGGCCTGGCGCAGCACGCGCTGCTCGGCTTCACGCAGCCCGAAACGCTCAACCGCTGGCCGCTGCGCGGCACGCACGGTGACGAATGGCCGATCGCGGCAGCGCTCACCGCGTCGAGCGGCGAGACGCTGCGCCAGCTCGCGCTCGCGGGCGCCGGCATCGTCTGCCTGGCCGACTTCATGACCGCCGCCGATTGCGCGCGCGGCGATCTGGTCCAGTTGCTGGCGCGCGACACGGTGGAAGTGAGGCAGCCGATCAACGCGGTGTACTACCGCAACACGCAACTGTCGGCGCGGATCACCTGTTTCCTCGATTTCATGGCCGAACGCCTGGCCTGAGGCGGGTTCTGGAAAACCCTGTATGAAACAAGTTCAACTGCCTAAAAAGCAGACATTTCACTGTTCGATTTTCAGGCGATGCAATCGATTCGCCAGCGAAATTGCGAGGAACGAGGGGATCGCGCCGATGGCACGAACTGTGCAAGTTCCAGCCATCGTTCTCAGGAAGTATCGCCATGGATCCATGCCCCTCTGCCTTCGCCGCCGCCGCGGACCCCCTTTTGGACGCCGACATCGCGGTGCTGCGGTTGTGCGAGCGCACGACCAACCTGTTGCGCGTCAACGAACTGCACACGGTGCGCGACCTCGTCCGGCTGCCGGCCCGCAAGCTGTTCGCGCTCTCGCGGCTGGGTCGCAATTCGCTGCGCGAGATCGTCGACAGCATCGATCGCCAGGGGCTGCGTCTGGCGGATTGAGGTCGCTGCGACCCGGGGCGGTGTCTCAGCGACCCTGGTTCAGACGCTCGCGGCCCTGTTCGGTCAGGAACTTGCCGCCTTGCCTGTCGGAACGGACCAGGCCATTGGAGAGCAGGCGCTCGGAGACGCTGATCGCATCGGTCGGCGAACGCCGCGTATGGGCCTCGTGCAGGGCCAGCAGCGTGCGCCATTGTTCGTCATTGAGCTGAATCTTCTTCACCAAGGCTGATCTCCATCGACGCGCTGGAGTGTGGCGCAATCGGCCGCCGGCTTCCTCCCCAAAACAGGCGAGACGCGAAGCTGGTAAAACGTCCCCCGACTCCGAATGAACTCAGCTCCCAACCCCCCCACTTCGGCGCCGAAGCGTCCGATCCGCTTCGCGGCCACGCTGATCGTCCTGCGCGACGGTGCCGCCGGCCTCGAGGTGCTGATGCTGCGCCGTGCCGAGAAGGAAGGCGACCAGAACAGCGGCGCCAGTGTCTTCCCGGGCGGCGGCGTGGACCCGCAGGACCGCCTGCTGCATGAACGCTGCCAGGAGATCGACGATGCCGCGGCCAGCCGACGGCTCGGCCTGCCGGCCCATGGCCTCGACTTCTACGTGGCGGCGGTGCGCGAGTGCTTCGAAGAGGCCGGCCTGCTGTTCGCCTGCGAGGCCGATGGGCGGCCAGTCGCGCTGGACGGCATGGCGGCCGAGGCGATCGCGGCGCTTCGCGCGACCACGGAAGAGGGCGCCGAATCGCTGCTCGGGCTGTGCGCCGAGCGTGGCTGGCGGCTCGCAGCCGACCGGCTGGCGTACTTCGCCCATTGGCTCACGCCGCCGGGCATGCCGCGGCGCTTCGACACCCGCTTCTTCGTCGCGCTGGCGCCCGCCGCGCAGCAAGCCCGTCCCGACGGCCGCGAAACGGTGGAACACCAGTGGCTGCGGCCGGCCGACGCCCTTGACCCGGCGCGTGGGCTGCGGCTCATGAACGTGCAACGGCGAATCCTGGAGCAGCTTGGCGCCTTCGATAGCGCCGAAGCCTGCCTGGCGCACGCCCGCGGGCTGCAGGAGATTCCGCTGGTCATGCCGCGCCGGGCCATCGGCGAGGGCGGATTGCGGGCCGTGAACCCGGAGGAGCCCGCGTACGCCGAAATCGCCCGTATCGACCCGGAAGGCGAGGGCCACGGCCGCTGCGAGTTGGCCGACGGTCTCGCGATGTTCCTGTCGCCGCGGGTGCTGCGGGTGACCGCGCGCCGTGCGGACATGCTGGTCAACGCCTATCTGGTCGGCGGCGAGCGCAACGAGTGGGCGCTGATCGACGCCGACCCCGGCGACCCGAGGCACCGGGAACTGCTGCTGGCATCGGCGCCCGGCCCGGTGCGCTGGGTTCTTTCGTGGCACGACGTGCAGCCGCGCCTTGGCGAAAGCATCGACCTCGGCGGCTGCAGGCTGCGCGTGCTGCACCGGGGCTTCCTGCTGGAGGAAGAGAAGATGCTCTTCGTCGGCGAATCGGTGTCAGGGCCGGACTTCGGCGTCGATGACGTCGAATGGCTGGCGCCGCCCAGCGGCTTCCTGCTGCGCGCCTGAGCGCCTTTGTTCTGCCCCGGGCCCCGGGGCGCGCTTCAGGCGCCCTGGATCACCGCCAGAATGTTGCCCTCGCTGTCCTTGAACCAGGCGGCCCGGGCGCCGCCCTGGTTCACGATGCCATCGGCGTCCTGGCCGGGCATGCCGTAGTCCTCGAACACGACCCCGCGCGCCTTCAGATCGGCGACTTCGCGCTCGATGTCCTCGACCTGCCAGAAGGCCTGGCTGGCCTGCGAAGTGCCGGCGTTCGGCGTCGGATACAGGAAGCAGCCGGTGCCGCCGGCGAACTCGTAGTGGACCCCGCCGGCGACCTCGGCCCTGGGCTTGAAGCCCAGCGTGTCCTCGTAGAAGCGGCGGGCGCGGGCCACATCCCGGGCGGGAATGTAGGCATACATGGGGGATTGCTGCAGCATCGATCTCTCCTGTGGGGCGTCACCATGCGGAGTGTGCGGCGCGCCCGAGGGCAATTTCGACTTTTTTCAGCAAGATGGCGCGGCGGACAGGAATCGAACCCGTAACCCCCAGCTTAGAAGGCTGGTGCTCTATCCGGTTGAGCTACCGCCGCGCAGAAAAAGGCGCCGACCGTCGCGGCAGGGCCGGGAGGGTGGGCGGTCTGCGATTCTACGGTGGTGCCGGCGGCGGCGATCCTGCGCGCCTCCTTGCGCACTGTCGGCGCAGGCCGACAGGCGCTGGGGCCTCTGCCCGAGGCCCGCGTTCGCGGGGGCACTGCAAGCCAGCGGCAGGGCGCGGCCGCCGCCCGGAGCCTATTCGGCGATCCATGTGACGAGCACCGGCTGCGCGCGGGCAGGCGCCATCGGTGACGGTTCGCGCGGGGGCGGGGGTGTCGCGCGCCCGCTGCCGGCCGCGGATCGCGTCGGTGATGCGGCCACACCGCGGACCTCGAGCGCCAGCGCGTCGTTCACCCCCTGCAGGTCGCTCGCACGCAGCGTGCCGTTGGCCTGGCGCAGTTTCAGATGGTCCACCCAGGCGCCGTAGCGTGCGATGGCGAGATCGCGCCGGGCCTCGAAGAGCTGGGCCTGGGCATTGAGCACATCGATATTGATGCGCACGCCCACCTGGTAGCCGCGCCGGGTGGCGTCGAGCGCACTCTGGCTCGAGGCCGCGGCGGCTTCCAGCGCCTTCACTTGGCTCAGGCCCGAGACCAGGCCGAGATAGGCCGCGCGCGTGGCCTGCGAGACGCTGCGGCGGGTCGACGCGAGCGACTCGCGCGACTGCGCCTCGAGCGCCAGCGTTTCCTTGACGCGGTTCTCGGTGGCGAAGCCCGCGAACAGCGGCATGTTGAAGACCAGCGCGATGCTCGCGGCATGCACGCGGGTCCTGTCGCTGGCGGCGAGGCTGCCGTTGGGATTGTTCGTGACGTTGTAGCCCAGTTGCAGGTCGAGTGTGGGCTTGTGGCCGGCCTGGGCCTTCTCGACCTCGAGCTTCGCGACCTCGAGGCCCAGCCGGGCCTGCTCGATCGCCGGGTGCGCGTCGTCGGCCTGGGTCACCCAGGCATTGATGTCGGCCGGCTGCACCGCCGGCAGGACCACCGGCGCGGCCAGCGGAATCGGCTGGCTGCCGGGGCGTCCGACCAGCAGGTCGAGCGCGATCTTCCTGACCTGCAGGTCGTTCTCGGCCGCGATCTCCCGGGCCAGCACCAGGTCGTAGCGGGCCTGGGCTTCGCGCGTGTCGGTGATGGTCGAGGTGCCGACCTCGAAGTTGCGCTTGGCCGAGGCGAGCTGCTCGGCCACGCCGATCTTCTGCGCCCGCACCAGGGTCAGGCTGTCCTGGCTCGACAGGACATCGAAATAGGCCTGGCTCACGCGGACCACGAGGTCCTGCTCGGCGATCCTGAGCACGTCCTCGGCGATGTCGACCTGGCGCTTGCCCTGCGCGTAGGTGGCCCAGTCGGCGGGCCGATAGAGCGGCTGCGTGGCGTTGATGCCGGCGGCCTGCGTCGGGATGCCGCGGTTGAGAAAGGCGTTGTCGGTCGAGAGTTCCTGATGAGTGGCCGTGGCGTTGGCCGAGAGCCCCACGGCCGGCAGGATGCCGGCCTTGGCCTGTGCGGCCCGGGCCAGGTTGGCGTCGTACTGGGCCCGCGCGCCCTGATAGGTGGCGTCGTAGGCGCTCGCCGCGTCATAGAGTTCGATCAGGCTCTGGCCGTGGGCCGGAAGGGCGAATGCGGTGGCGAGCAGGCCGGCGAGCGCCGCCATGGGGAGAAGGGGTTTGGACACGGAATCGAGGAGGTCTTCGAGGGATTCAGGCCGGCTTCTTCTGTCCGGCCCAGCGGCGCCTGGCCCAGTTGGCCAGGTCGTCCATGTAGCAATAGACGACCGGCACCACCACCAGCGTCAGCAGCGACGAGGTGATGACGCCGCCGATCACGGCCTGGCCCATCGGCGCGCGCTGCTCGGAGCCTTCGCTCACGGCGAAGGCCAGCGGCACCATGCCGAAGATCATCGCCAGCGTGGTCATGAGGATCGGGCGCAGCCGCACGCGGGCCGCCAGCAGCAGGGCCTCGGCGCGCGGC
>NZ_JBFUBW010000029.1:0-107615 GCF_056405555.1 Variovorax sp. P1_G12
GCCCCGGGCCGGCCGACGTCACCGGCCGCTTCGCGGCTGCCCTGCGCTGCTCGCGGTACGCGGGGTCTCGCTCAAACTCGCTCCGCTGCGCTCCACTCAAACAGTCGCGAGCCCTGATCCGCGCACCGCTGCGCTGCTCGGCGGTGCCTCAACGGCCGGCCCGGGGCCTACCGCCCACCGCCGTGGATACGTCGGGGGTGCGCTCCTCGCCTCCACGGTTCGCCTGGGCGCAGGCTCTCGACGCTAGAGGCGCGCCCGTCCGTGGGTCACCCCCGAAGCCCGGCATGCGGTGCGGGACGGGCGATCCCCTCTGCGCCGCTGAGGAGCGCAGCTTCAGGCGGAAAAAGGGCCGCGCGTGTTTGAGCGCAGCGAGTTTGCGCGGACCCCGCCTGAAGCGAGCACCGCAAGGCAGCCCGAAGGGCCGGCGCAGTGGGGTCGTCCGGCCCGCACCGCGTGCCGGGCGCCCTCGCCAGCGCACAACCACCCTTGCCCACCCACGGCCACTCTTTCCAAAGCTCAGGCCCCTCCCAGAGCGCACTTTGGGGTAGCCTCTACCCTGAGCCAAGACAGCAAGGAGACAACGATGGCAAACACCCTTTCCCCCGCAGAAGAAGCATTGCGCGATGCCGCACGCGAGTACCACCGCTCGCCCGTCAAGGGCAAGATCTCGATCTCGCCGACCAAGCCGCTGCTGAACCAGCGCGACCTGTCGCTGGCCTACTCGCCGGGCGTGGCCTATCCCTGCCTCGACATCCAGGCCGACCCCTCGCTGGCGGCCGAGTACACCTCGCGCGGCAACCTGGTCGGCGTGGTCACCAACGGCACCGCCGTGCTGGGCCTGGGCAACATCGGCCCGCTGGCCAGCAAACCGGTGATGGAAGGCAAGGGCTGCCTGTTCAAGAAGTTCGCCGGCATCGACGTCTTCGACATCGAGCTGGCCGAGAACGACCCCGACAAGCTGGTCGAGATCATCGCGGCGCTCGAACCCACGCTGGGCGGCATCAACCTCGAGGACATCAAGGCACCCGAGTGCTTCTACATCGAGAAGAAGCTGCGCGAGCGCATGAACATCCCGGTGTTCCACGACGACCAGCACGGCACGGCCATCATCTCGGCCGCGGCGCTGATCAACGGGCTCGAACTGGTCGGCAAGAAGATCGAGGACGTGAAGATCGCGGTCTCGGGCGCCGGCGCCGCGGCGATCGCCTGCCTCGACGTGATGGTCGGCCTGGGCGTCAAGCCCGCCAACATCTACGCGGTCGACTCCAAGGGCCTGATCTACATCGGCCGTCCGGGCGGCTTCGACGATTCCAAGACCCGCTACGCGCAGAAGGACACGGGCGCCCGCACCCTGGCCGACGTCATGAAGGACGCCGACGTGTTCCTCGGCTGCTCGGCGCCGGGCGTGGTCTCGCAGGACATGGTCAAGAGCATGGGCAGCCAGCCGATCATCCTGGCGCTGGCCAACCCCGAGCCCGAGATCCGGCCCGAACTCGCCAAGGCCGTGCGCCCCGACTGCATCATCGCGACCGGCCGCTCGGACTATCCGAACCAGGTCAACAACGTGCTGTGCTTCCCCTACATCTTCCGCGGCGCGCTCGATTGCGGCGCAAGCAAGATCACGGAGGAGATGAAGCTGGCCTGCGTGCGCGAGATCGCCGACCTCACCAAGGCCGACATCAGCGAGGAAGTCGCCACCGCCTACGCCGGCCAGGAACTGGCCTTCGGCCCCGACTACATCATCCCGAAGCCCTTCGACTCGCGGCTCATCTTGCGCATCGCGCCCGCGGTCGCCAAGGCGGCGCAGGCCTCGGGCGTGGCCGCGCGGCCGATCGAGGACCTCGACGCCTACCGCCAGCACCTGACGCGCTTCGTCTACCAGACCGGCATGTTCATGCGCCCGGTGTTCAGCGCCGCCAAGCTGGCCACCGCCAAGCGCGTGGCCTACGCCGAGGGCGAGGACGACCGCGTGCTGCGCGCCGCCCAGCTGGCGGTCGACGAGGGCCTGGCCAAGCCGATCCTGATCGGTCGCCCAGCCGTGATCGAGGCCCGCATCAAGAAGGCCGGCCTGCACATCAGCCTCGGCAAGGATGTCGAGTGCGTCGACCCCGAGGACGATCCGCGCTTCCGCACCTACTGGGAGGCTTACCACCAGATCATGGGTCGGCGCGGCATCACGCCCGAGGCCTCGAAGGCCATGGTGCGGCGCTCCAACACCACCATCGCCTCGCTGATGCTGCACCTGGGCGACGCCGACGCGATGCTGTGCGGCCTGGTCGGCCGCTTCGACAGCCACCTCAAGATCCTGAACCAGGTGCTGGGCCTCAAGCGCGGCGCGCCGGGCTTCGCGACGCTGAACGCGCTGACGCTCGAGAAGTACACGCTGTTCATCGCCGACACCAACGTGCACGAAGACCCGAGCGCCGAGACGCTGGCCAACATCGCGGTGATGGCGGCCGACGAGGTGCGGCGCTTCGGGCTGCCGCCCAAGGTGGCTTTCCTGTCGCACTCCAACTTCGGCTCGTCCGAGCGCGGCTCGGCGCGCAAGATGCGCATGGCGCGCGACCTGTTCGCCAAGATGGCGCCCGACATCGAATGCGACGGCGAGATGCACGGCGACGCCGCGCTGTCGGAGGACGTGCGCCTCAAGGCGCTGCCCGAGACCTCGCTCACCGGCGAGGCCAACCTGCTGATCTGCCCCAACCTCGACGCCGCCAACATCCTGTTCAACGTGCTGAAGATGACCGGCGGCAACGGCGTGACGGTGGGCCCGATCCTGATGGGTGCGCAGGGCTCGGCCCACATCCTGACGGCGTCTTCGACGGTGCGCCGCGTGGTCAACATGACCGCGCTGGCCGTGGCCGACGCCAACTCGCCGCGCTAGGCCGCCGGTCCGCCCCCTGCCTGTTCCGCCAGGGCCAGGGCATGCAGGGGGCAGCCGTCGCGCTCATGTCTTGAGATGGGCCAGCGCGATCACCGAGACCGGCTTGATTGGCGCCTGCGCCGAGAAGACGCCCAGCTGCGCGACCTCGGTCTGGCGGGTCTGCGCCAGCAGATGGGCCACGGTGTGCTGGCAGTAGCGCCCCTGGCAATACCCCATGCCGGTGCGGCAGGCCAGCTTCACGCTGTTCACGTCGCTCACGTGCGGGTTCTCGGCAAGGAAGTCGCGCACGGTGCCGGCCGAGACTTCCTCGCAGCGGCAGACCAGCGTGTCGTCGGTGGCCAGTCGCGCCAGCGCATCGAGCCGCGGCTCGAAGAAGCGCAGCACCACCTCGGTGAAGCGGCGCGCCCGGGCGATGGCGCGGGTCGTGGCACGCAGAGCCTTCTCGAGCGGCTCCGAGGGCGCCTCAGCGCGGATGGCGACAACGATGTTCAGCGCCGCCAACCGCCCTTCGAGAAAAGCCAGCTCGGCACCGTTGACGCCGGCCGGCTCGCCGGCGACATAGATCGAATCCACGCTGGTTCGCATGGCTTCGTCGTGCTCGACGATCCAGCCGCCTTCGGCCGGACGCCACCGGACCGCGCAACCGGCCTGGCGCGCCAGCTCGCTCGAAGCGAGCAAGCCGTAGCCGACGACCAGGGTATCGGCCTCGAGCACGCGCTCGGTGCCGGGGCGTGCCTGCCACTCGGCGTCGGCATCGCACAGGGTCACCCGCTGCACGGCCTCCTCGCCCTCGGCGCGCAGCACCAGGGTGCCGAAGCGGACCGGGACGCCATGTCGCTGCAGGTTGCGCAGTGCGGCCGCGGTCTGGGCCAGCAGGCGGACATGGCCCGGGACGGCCGGCCAGCCGGCCAACAGTTCGCTCGCGGCAGGCTTGGGGCGTGCGATGGCGACCTCGAGCACCTCGCCGCCGGCCTGCACCAGCAGATCGGCCACCAGCAGCAGCAGCGGATGCGAACCCGCGAGCACGAAGCGCTTGCCGGCGCGCAGGAACTGGCTCTTGGCCAGCGTCTGGATGCCGCCTGCCGACATCACGCCGGGCAGGATCCAGCCCGGAAAGGCCACCGGCAGGTCGTAGGCCCCGGTGGCGATCAGCAGCGAGCGGCCTTCGAGCACTTCGGTCTCGTCGGCCTGCGAGATCGCCAGGCGCACGTGGACGCCGTCGGGCGTGCGGAACACGCCCCAAGCCGTCGCCCCGAGCCGCCATTCGATCGCCGTCGAACGGCGCGCGCGTGCGATCAGCGGCTCGCCGAAGGCATAGCTCTTGAACGCGCTCGAAGGCGGCGCGCCGAAGCTCTGCGGCGGCTGGCGGAAGATCTGCCCGCCGAGGTCATGCTGTTCGTCGACGACCACCACGTGCAGGCCATGCTCGGCCGCCGTCAGCGCGGCCGACAGACCGGCCGGGCCGGCGCCAACGACGACGAGGTCGAATGGGGATGCCTCAGTCATGGCGCGGCACCTCGACATGCATGTGCTCGGCCACGCGCGTCATGCAGCTGCGCACGGCCGGGCGGCCGTCGATGGTCACCAGGCAATCGAAGCACACGCCCATGTTGCAGACCGGCGCGCGCGCGGCGCCGCTGGCAGTGCGGCGGAAGACGACGATGCCCGCCGCCAGCAGGGCCGTCGCGACCGTCTCTCCCGGATGGCACGAAGTCGCGACGCCGTTGACATGGATGAGGATCGGGGCGGGCCGGCTCACGCCGGCATCGATGCGGATGCGATCAGGCAAGGGTCAGGCTCCCGAAACGTTGAGGGTCGTAGGCGCGGACGTCGAAGGTCTCGGGCCGGCCGAGGATCTTGTCGGCGAGGATGCGCGCGTAGGTCGGGCCCAGCGTGAAGGCCGAGCCGCCCGTGGCGATGAACAGGCCTGCGGCCTTGGGCACTTCGCCGATCAAGGGCAACTGGTCGGCCACCAGGGCCGTGGTGCCGGTCCACACGCGCAGCACCGGAAGATGAGCGACGGCGGGCACGACCGCAGCCGCCGCGGCCATGTTGCCGGCCAGCGAGGGCAGCAGCAGCTCGGGCCGGCGATCGAGGTCGACCATGCCGCCGGATTGCCTCAGGGCGGCCGGCCAGCCGCCGCCGATCAGGACATTGCCTTCGGGCGTTTGCTTCATCGACAGCCGCCGCCCGGCATGCTGGACCAGGTGCTTGATCAAGGGCGCGGTGCGCGCGGTGGCCGTCATGGTCAAGCCCACGGGACTGACCGGCAGCACGACGCCCGCCATCTGCGCCAGCCGGCCCGACCATGCGCCGGCGGCGATGACCACGTGCTCGGCCTGGCAGACGCCGCCGTCGTCGAAGCTCACGTGCCATCCGCGCCCATTGCGGCGCATCGATTGCACGCCGGTCCGCGAATGCACGTGGGCACCCAGGCGCATCGCGGCGCGGGCGTAGGCCAGCGCGCAGCGCCGCGGATCGGCCTTGCCCTCGGCGGCGCAGAAGGCCGCCGCGATGACGTTCTCGCCCAGATAGGGTGCGCGGGCCTGCAATGCGGCGCGGTCCAGCAGCTCGGTCGATAGGCCTGCAGCCTGTTCCAGCGCGATCTTGCGGCCCAGCCGCTCGACCTGCTCCGCTGTTTCGGCGACCATGAAGCCGCCATGCTGCACCACGCCGAGCTCGGCGCCGAGCTCGGACTCGAGCCGGCTCCAGGCGCGCTGCGCATCGAGGTGCAGCGGAATGGCCTCGGCCGCCTTGCGCGCGGCCGCCTCGCCGTTTTCGATCATCCGGTACTCGAGCTGGAAATGCAGGCTGCCGGCGTTCTGGCCCGAGGCCTGGGCGTTGAGCTGCTTCCTCTCGACCAGCAGCACCTCGGTACCCGCCGCCGCCAGCAGGTAGCCGACGGCGCAGCCCAGCAGGCCGCCACCCACCACCAGCGTGGCGATGCGCGCGGGCCGGTCCTTCACGCTGGACTCCGCGGCGTTCACGTGTCGGCGAGCGCGACGGTGGCGAGGCCCAGCCCTTCGAGCGTGGCGCGCACCTGCTCGACTTCGACGGCCGTCAGTTCGAGCAGCGGTCGCCGCACATAGCCCGCGGGCACGCCGCGCAGCCGCAGCGCGGTCTTGAGGATGGCCTGTGCGCTGCCGAAGTTGCCCGCGAAGTCCTTGTTGAACCAGGCCTTCATGATCACGCGGTCGCGCTCGCCCAGCGCGACCGCACCGGCCTTGTCGCCGGCCGCGACGCGGCGCCAGAAATCGGAATGGTCCGCGCCCAGCACGCCGCCCGCGCCCATCAGTCCATCGCTGACGCCAAGCGCCGCCAGGTCCGCGCCGAGGGCCGAGGTCGGCATGTTGAAGTAGCGCACCTTGTCCCGCAGCGCATAGGCGCCCTGCAGGAACGCCGCGAAGTTGGGCGTCGAGTTCTTGATCGCCACCACATGGTCGATCTCGGCCAGCTCGTCGAGCAGTTCGACATCCATGTCGACCACGCAGCCGCGCGGCCAGTTGTAGATGCAGATCGGGATGTCGGTGGCATCGGACACGTCGGTGTAGAACTGCACCAGCTCGCGCCGGCCCGGCACGACGTAGGGCGGCGGCGTCAGCAGGATGCCGTCGAGCCCGGCGCGCTCGGCGGCGCGCGCGTGGCGGATGGCCTCGGCCGCGGTGTAGGCGTTGCAGCCGCCGAGCACCGTGATTCGCTTGTCGATCGTGCGGCTGGCTTCCTGGAACAGCTGGGCCCGCTCGGCCTCGCTGAGGCTGAACCATTCCCCCGAGGTACCCGCGAGCACCACGCCATGCATGCGCTGCTGCACATGCCACTCGAGCTGGGCGCCCAGGGCGGCCCAGTCCATGTCGCCGTTGCGTGCGAAGGGGGTCGTGATGGCAGGGATGTAGCCTGCCCATTCGACATCGTTGCGGTTCATTCGTTCTTTCTCCTCAGTTCAATGCGGCATCGGCTTCGATTTCGATCAGGAACTCGGGCAGGGCCAGCGCCTGCACGCCGATGAAGGTGTTGGCCGCGGGCAAGGCATCGCCGTAGAAGGCGGAGATCTCGGCGCAGATCGGCCCCAGCTTGTCGGGCGTGTGATTGACCACGTAGGTGCGCAGCCGCACCACGTCGGCGGTCGTCGCACCGGCTGCGGCCAGCACCTTCTTGAGATTGGCAAGGACCTGGCGCGTTTGCGCGATGACGTCGCCGCCACCGATCAGATTGCAGTCGCGGTCCCAGGCGACCTGGCCCGCCAGATGAAGCGTGCGTCCGCCGTTCCGCAGGACCGCGTGAGAGAAGCCGAACCGGACGGTCTGGTACATGGACTCGGGGTTGATCACTTTTCGTGTCATGGTGGATGCTCCGATGAGGTAATAGAAAAGATGGGGGGTCAGAACGGCCGACCGTGCACGACCAGTTCGAGGACGTTTTGCCAGGGGTCGCGGAAGTACTGGTACTGCGAGCCCGCGGTCGGCCCTTCGGAAAAGGCGATGCGTTCGAAGACGGTGCAACCGTTGTCGCGCAGCCACCGGGCCGCGGCGTCCATGTCGTCAACCTCGAGACCGAGGTGATGCGCGCCGATGTGGTTGCCGCGCAGCGGCCGGACCGTGCTGCTCGGCGGATTCTTGTAGACGAACAGTTCGAGCCGAATGCCCCCGGGCAGGCCGAGCAGACACAGTTCGAGCTGTGCACCGGTGACGCCGATGTGCGCCTCCATCCAGTCCCGGCCGTCGGCCTCGCGCGGCATCTCGGCGGCGTCGAACGGACCCAGGCCGTAGAGGATCTGCGCCCCGAAGACGTGCTGATAGAAGGCGATGACCGGATCCAGTTCCGCGACCGTCCAGGAGACATGGTCGATGCGGCGGATGCCCAGTGGATTGGCGTACATGGCGTGGACTCCTCATGAAGGATTCAGGACCGCACCAGTTGGTGCGCATGCAGCCGCACGCCCAGCGCCACGCCGGCCGCGTTCGGCTGCGGCGTCACCAGGCTCACGCAGATGACGGTGGCGGCATTGATCGCCATGGCGATCAGGCCCACCTCCCAGCCCGGGAAGAGCGCGCTCCACCAGGCTTGCGCGAAGGGCGCGAGCAGGGCGACGAAGCCCACGACGAGGCCGGCCGCCACGCCGAGGGCCGAGGTTCTCTTCCACAGGAAGGCCAGGAACACGCCCGGGCCGAGCATGCCGATGGCGGAGTAGGCCTTCAGCAGGATCGACACCAGCGAGCCCTTCTGATCCATCGACAGCCACACCGCCAGCGCGGCGAAGGCCACCAGCGCGGCGCGCGAGATCAGCAGGGCCCGGGATTCGCTCAGGGCCGGGTACACCGGCGTCACCACGTTGCGCGTGAAGATCGTGCCGGCCGTCAGCAGCAGCACCGAGCCCGGCACCAGGGCCAGCAGCACGCCGGTGCCCGCCAGCAGGCCGACCACCCAGTCGGGGTACTGGGTGGACACGAACTGCAGCAAGGCCGCGTTCATGTTGTTGCCCGGGGGCAAGGTGCCCGCGACCAGCGCGGCCAGGCCCAGCAGGATGATGAAGAAGTAGGCCAGCGAGTAGATCGGCTGCCAGATCGCGTTGCGCCGGATCGCGGTCGGGCTGTGGGCCGAATACGAGATCTGGAACAGGTGCGGGAACACCCAGTTGCCCAGCGCGACATTCAGCGCCGCGGTGATCAGCCACACATTGGTGGTCGGCGCGCCGGGGTCGGCGCCGGGCAGCTTGCCGATGCCGGGGCGGATGGCCTCGGCCATGTCGAAGATGTCGAACATCGAGCTGGCGCCGACCTTGTGGGCCACCGAGGCGGCCAGCACCGCCATCAGCACGATCATCATCACGTCCTTGACCCCGGCCGCGAACGCCGCCGAACGCAGGCCGGCCGCGAGCACGAAGGCCACCATCAAGCCGCCGGCCACGATCAGCGACAGCGTGGGCGACAAGGCCTGGTTGAAGGTGAGCGAGACGATCAGGCTCAGGCTGACCAGCTGGATCTGCACGTAGATGACCAGGCTCGCGATGCCGATCAGGCCGGTGACCACGCCGAGCCAGGGCGCGTCATAGCGGTAGGCGAAGAAGTCCGCCTGCGTCAACAAGCCCGCGCTGCGACCGGCGCGCCAGATCTTGGGCATCAGCAGGTAGCCGATCGCGAAGGACAGCGAGACCGAGCAGAACGCCAGGTAGGCCGGCGCCCCGAGCGCCCAGGCGTAGCCCGCGATGCCGAAGACCGCGAAGGTGGTGTAGATCTCGCCGGCGTTCATGAACCAGAACAGCAGGGTGCCCATGCTGCGGCCACYGACGGCCCAGTCGGCCACCGTCTTGCCGCGCGCGGCGGCACGGCCGAAGCCGATGGCGCCCACCACTGTCGCGAGCAGCAACAGGGCCGCAACGGTGTATTTCATGACGAGGCCTTGCGGATCACGGTGGCGGCGAGGAAGGCGGCTTCCTCCTCTTCGAGGCCGGCGCGGCGGTCGAGATGGAAGACCAGCGCGAACACCAGGCTCGCGAAGACCACGCCGGCCATCTGCCAGACCATCGGGAAGGGCATGCCGAAGGGCCGCAGCGCCACCTCGTTCACGAGCGGAATGCAGGCGACCTGCCAGATGAAGGGCAGCGCGAGGAGCGCCAGGTGGGGCCGCTTGGGCGCAGAGCCGATGCCGGCCCGCCAGGTTGGAGTGGTCATGCTTACCTCGCGAAAGGAATGGGGAGTCGAGCTGAAGACTGGATATTGTGCACTTTCACTGCACACTTTGAAGAGTATGTTTTCGATCAATGCAAGTCAATACGCCTTCTACTAGAGGTAAACCCTTGTCCTGACCACCGAAATTCTCGCCATCGAATGTGCAGTTTTACTACACGATCGATGGATCACTTATGCTGTGCGCCATGGCTTCCACACGGCTTGAATCAAAGTGCTCGGCAAACGATTGAATGAATTGCGGGTCGCCCGCGGCCTCTCGCTGAGGGCTTTGGCGAAAGATGCCGGCGTGTCGCCGACCCTGCTGAGCCAGATCGAACGCGAAGTGACCGAGCCCAGCCTCCACACGCTGCGCGCGCTGAGCACGGTGTTCGGCGAATCCATGGCGGCGCTCTTCCTGGACCCCGAGGCCCCTTCGATCTGGCTCAGCCGCCCCGGCGAGCGCACGCAGATCATCGGACCCAAGGGCGCGGTCAGCTATGAACGCCTGACCCGCGGCAACGGTCCGATGGAAGTGCTGCGCGCCGTGTTCGTTCCGGGCCAGTTTTCGGTGGCCGACACGGACGCGGTCAGCCACCCCTCGGTCGAGTGCATCTACGTGATTCGCGGGACCATGACCGTCGAGATCGCCGGCGTGGCGCATCAGGTCCAGGCCGGCGAGGCCATCACCTTCGAAGCGATCCACGCCCATCGCTACGTCAATCATGGCGATGTCGACGCCGAGATCATCCTGTCGGTGACGCCGCCGATTCCCTGACCCAGCCCCGCTTGGGTTCATCTGAAGGGTTCGCACCAAGTGCGTGCCGGCACCGTTTTTGCTTGAATCCCGTGCATCCCTCCCCATCACGGAATTCCTGAATGAACAAGCGCCACCTGCTCCAGACCTTCCTCGCCGCCTCCGCCCTCAGCTTCGGGCTGGGCACTGCGCATGCGCAGACGACGCCGATCAAGTTCCAGCTGGACTGGCGCTTCGAGGGACCCGGGGCCTTCTTCACGCACCCGGCCGCCAAGGGCTACTTCAAGGCCAGCGGCCTCGACGTCACGGTCGATGCCGGCAACGGTTCGGGCGGCGCGGTCACGCGCGTGGCCTCGGGCGCCTACGACATGGGCTTCGCCGACCTCGCGGCGCTGATGGAGTTCCACGCCAACAACCCCGACAGCCCGAACAAGCCGGTCGCGGTGATGATGGTCTACAACAACACGCCGGCCTCGGTCATGGCGCTCAAGAAGAGCGGCATCACCAAGCCCGCCGACCTCGCGGGCAAGAAGCTCGGCGCGCCGGTGTTCGACGCCGGCCGCCGCGCCTTCCCGATCTTCGCCAAGGCCAACAACATCGGCGCGGTGAGCTGGACCGCGATGGACCCGACCCTGCGCGAGACCATGCTGCTGCGCGGCGACATCGACGCCATCACGGGCTTCACTTTCACCTCGCTGCTGAACCTGGAGTCGCGCGGCGCCAAGGCGGCCGACATCGTCGTCCTGCCCTACCCCGACTACGGCGTGAAGCTGTACGGCAACGCGATCATCGCCTCGCCCAAGCTGATCAAGGAGAACCCGGCGGCGGTCAAGGCCTTCCTCATGGCCTTCACCAAGGGCGCCAAGGAAGTGATCGCCAGCCCCGCGGTCGCGATCGAGTCGATCAAGGCGCGCGACGGCATCGTCAACAGCGAGCTCGAAACGCGCCGCCTCAAGCTTGCGATCGACACCGTGGTCAACACGCCCGACGCGCGCGCCGAAGGCTTCGGCCAGGTCAACGCGGGCCGGCTGTCGTTGATGGCCTCGCAGGTGTCGGACGCCTTCGCGACCAAGACCCGCGTCAACCCCGATGCCGTGTGGAACGGTTCGATGCTGCCGCCGGCGGCCGAACTCAACATTCTGCGCAAGTGACGGCGGGAACGGAGAGCGGGCCCTTCGTCGACTTCCAGGACGTCTGGCTTGCCTACAACGAAGAACTGCTGCGCGCCAACCACTTCGCGGTCGAGGCCATCGACCTGAAGGTCAAGCGCGGCGAATTCATCGCCATCGTCGGCCCCTCGGGCTGCGGCAAGTCGACCTTCATGAAGCTCACGACGGGCCTTCGGATGCCCTCGATGGGCAAGATCCGCATCGACGACCAGCCGGTCACCGGGCCGCTGAAGATCTCGGGCATGGCCTTTCAGGCGCCCTCGCTGCTGCCCTGGCGCACCACGGTCGACAACGTGCTGCTGCCGCTGGAGATCGTCGAGCCCTACCGCTCGACCTTCAAGGCCAGGCGCCGCGAGTACGTGGAACGCGCCCGCAGCCTGCTGCAGAAGGTCGGCCTCGGCGGCTACGAGGACAAGTTCCCCTGGCAGCTCTCGGGCGGCATGCAGCAGCGCGCGAGCATCTGCCGCGCGCTGATCCACGAGCCCAAGATGCTGCTGCTCGACGAGCCCTTCGGCGCCCTCGACGCCTTCACCCGCGAGGAGCTCTGGTGCATCCTGCGCGACCTCTGGACCGAGCAGCGGTTCAACGTGATCCTGGTCACGCACGACCTGCGCGAGTCGGTGTTCCTGGCCGACACCGTGTACGTGATGAGCAAGAGCCCGGGCCGTTTCGTCGTCAAGCGCGAGATCGACCTGCCGCGCCCGCGCGAGCTGGAGTTGACCTACACCAAGGAATTCACCGACATCGTGCTCGAGCTGCGCGGCCACATCGGCGCGATCCGGAGCCACGCGATCGCCGATGCCGCCAAGGCACCGGCCATGATCGCGCAGTGATCCATCCATGAAAAACAACAAGCAAATCGAACGCTGGTCGCCCTGGCTGCTGCTGGTCGCGGTCATCGTGCTGTGGCAGATCATCTGCTCGGGCTTCGGCGTCTCGGAGTTCATCTTTCCGAGCCCTTGGCGCATCTGGACCCAGTTCTGGGAGTTCAAGGAAATCATCGCGGGCCACGCCTGGCGCACCTTCTGGGTCACGATGGCCGGCTTCGGCCTGGCGATCGTGGTGGGCGTGCTGCTGGGCTTCGTGATCGGCAGCTCGCGGCTCGCCTATGCGGCGATGTACCCGCTGATGACCGCCTTCAACGCGCTGCCCAAGGCGGCCTTCGTGCCGATCCTGGTGGTCTGGTTCGGCATCGGCGCCGGTCCGGCGATCCTCACGGCCTTCCTGATCAGCTTCTTCCCGATCATGGTCAACATCGCGACCGGCCTGGCGACGCTGGAGCCCGAGCTGGAAGACGTGCTGCGCGTGCTCGGCGCCAAGCGCTGGGACGTGCTGATGAAGATCGGCTTCCCGCGCTCGATGCCGTACTTCTTCGCCTCGCTCAAGGTGGCGATCACGCTGGCCTTCGTCGGCACCACGGTGTCGGAGATGACCGCCGCCAACGAGGGCATCGGCTACCTGCTGATCTCGGCCGGCTCGTCGATGCAGATGGGCCTGGCCTTCGCCGGACTGATGGTGGTGGGCGCGATGGCGATGGGGATGTACGAGCTCTTCAGCGCAGTCGAGAAGCACACCACGGGCTGGGCGCACCGGGGTTCGCAAGGCGAATGAAAGCGCCTATCCTTGCGGGTCCAGGCCGCCGCCGGGCCGCTCCCAAGGCGGCCTGCGCCCCCTCGGGGGGCAGCGAACCACACGAAGTGGGGAGCGTGGGGGCCAACAATTCTGGAGACGAACCATGATCAAGGTCAGCGTGATGTATCCCAACACCGCCGGCGCGCGTTTCGACCACGGCTACTACCGCGACAAGCACATGCCGCTGCTCAAAAGCAGGATGGGCGAGGCCTGCAAGTCCTACACGATCGACAAGGGCATCGCGGGCGGCGCACCGGGCGCACCCGCGCCTTACATCGGCATGTGCCACATCTTCTGCGACTCGGTGGAATCCTTCCAGGCCGCCTTCGGGCCGCATGCGAAGGAGATCATGGGCGACATTCCGAACTACACCGACCTGCAGCCGGTGATGCAGATCAGCGAAGTGGTGGTGGGTTAACCCGCCAAGGCTCCATCTCGGCCGGCGAAGCCAGGCCCGTTGGTGAAACACCGCGGAACCGGCTTTGCCGGGCCGCTGGTGTTGCCCCCGGTAGGGGGTGGGCGGCTACACGAAGTGAGCCAACCTGGGGGCGAGCTAAACCAACCGGGTCTCGATCTCGGTCTTGACCTCGGTCATCAGCCGGTGGACCGGGCACTTGCCCGCCACGCGCAGGAGATCGGCGCGCTGCGCTTCGGTCAGGTTGCCTGTGACGCGCAGCGACGTGCCCAGCCGATAGGTGCCCTTGCGTTCTTCGCTGTCATCGCGGTCGACGATCACTTCGATCTCTTCCACCGGAATGCCTTTGCGCTGCGCGTAGACGAGCACCGTGAGCGCCTTGCAGGCGCCGAGCGATGCGTCGTAGAGATCATGCGGCAAAGGCCCTTCATCCTTGCCGCCGAGATCCGGCGATGCATCGACCGGAAACTCGTGCGCGCGGATCTTGACGATGTGGCGGGTGCCGGTGATGCCGTCGCGGCGGACTGTGATGCTCATGAAGGTCTCCTGATGATCAGACGCGATGGTAGCGCCCGAGTGCTTCAGGCGGCCTGCGCGAGCGCCACGGTTTGCATGCGATGCACTTCCGATTCGCCATGCTTCGCGAGCAATTGCATCAGGTGCTTGCGGATCAGCATGCCGGGCCGGTCCGACTCCATCGAGTACTCGACGCCGCGCCGCCGCGTGTCGACCAGCGCATCGGGGTCGGTCGACTCGAGGATGTCCTTGTCCTCGCGCGTGATCTCCTCGTCGAAATCGATCAGCATCTGCGCCGGACAGTCGGCCTCGGTGTCGTTGCGGAACAGCCATTGGCACAGCTGCATGCGGCCGTCGTCGATGGGCGTGAAGCAATTGATGATGATGTGGCGGATGCCCGAGGGGTACTCGATGTCGAGCCGGCGCGAGAACGGCAGGAAGTAGGCGTTGCGCATGTGGCGCGTGGTGATCGGGTCGGTCACGCCGCTGATGGCGTGGAACCGGGCCGGGTTCGCGGCATCGATCACGGTCTCGGCATGGAAACCGCTCTCGTTCTCGACCAGTTCGTACCTGCTCGGCTTGGGGCTCGCCGCGACGCCGAAGGTGGCGCGGTGCACGAAGCTGAAATGCGAGTTGTCGAAGGAGTTCTCGAGCGCGCGCATCGGGCTGGTCTGCCACTCCTCGTAGAACTGGTGGATGGTCCGATAGCCCGGATCGTCGAATTCCGGAATCTCGGGAATGCCGGCGATGGGCTCCTCCAGCGCCACCCAGGCATAGCCATGGCGCGCCGTGCAGTGGTAGGCCGTGGTCCGGTAGTCGGGCGAGATCTTGCGGTCGGCCTCGTACTGCGGGATGCGGATCACCTGTCCGCTGCGGTCGTAGGTCCAGCCGTGGTAGCCGCACTGGATCGCGCCCTGCCCGCAGGCCTTGCCTTCGCCGTCGACGCACCAGCCCTTCGAGAGCCTCGCGGTGCGATGGCAGCAGCGGTCGCGCAGCGCGGCCGGCCGGCCTTCGGCATCGAGGAACAGGACGATGTTCTCGCCGAGCAGCGTGAAGGGCCTGGGCCCCTGCTGCAGATCGGCCAACGGCATGACGGCATGCCAGAACTTGCGAAAGACGGGTTGTTGAGTGACGAGCATGAATGACTCCTTCGGTTGCGTGGGATCAACTTGAAAGAGCAATTTCCCGCCATGGCCTGCACGCACCCAAGCTGAACGCTTCTACTCTGCGTCGATCTTCCTGCAATTTGCGGGCCTGCAGCGCCTGGCATGCGTCCTGCATGGCAACGGGCAAGAGTAGAAGCGTTCAGCAGCGCACGCACCGCCCTTTCTTCGTGCGCCGCCCGGAAATTGCTCTTGAAGCGCCCGCCGTCCGGCAGGCGATCAGGAGCCACGATTTCCAGGAGCCCCATCCATGCAACGCCGTACCTTCGTCGCCACCGGCGCAGCCAGCGCCGCCGCCCTCGCCGCACCCGCCCTGTTCGCGCAGGGCGCCAAACCGACGCCGCTCAAGTTCACGCTCGACTTCCGCATCAACGCACAGACCGCACCCTTCTTCCTGGCCGAAAGCAAGGGCTACTACCGGGACGAAGGCCTCGACGTCACGATCGACACCGGCGCCGGCTCGGTGGCCTCGATCACGCGCATCGCCAGCGGCGTCTACCAGCTCGGCCTCGGCGACATCAGCTCGCTGATCGAGTTCAATGCGCAGCATCCGGGCACCCCCGTGGTGCAGGCGGTCTACCAGTACTACAACCGCGCACCGTTCGTGATCATCGGCCGCAAGGACCGCGGCATCGGCGCCGACTTCAAGAGCCTGCAGGGCAAGAAGGTCGCGGCGGCGGCGGTCGAATCGACGCGGCGCGCCTGGCCGATGGTGGCGCGCAAGCAGGGCATGAAGGCCGACGCCTTCCAGTGGCAGACCACCGACTTCAGCGCCCGCGACAACGTGATGGTGCGCGGCGATGTCGATGCCGCCACCTACTTCCACGACTCGGCGATCTCGCTGTTCGCGCGCATGAAGCCCGAGGACCTCTCGGTGTTGAAGTACTCGGATGCCGGCGTCAATCTCTACGGCAACGCGATCCTGGCCAGCAGCAACCTGATCGCGGAGAACCCGAAGGCGGTGGCGGCCTTCCTGCGCGCGACCAACCGCGCGATCGTCGAGACCTTCGCCGACCCGGCGCCGAGCGTCGCGGCGATGCGCCAGCGCGAACCGATCCTCGACGCGAAGATCGAACTCGCCCGCTGGGCCATCACCGCGCAATACGTGGGCGCCGCCGACACACGCGGGCACGGCCTGGGCGACATCAGGAAGCTGCTGCTCGAGCAGCAGGTCGACGAAGTGGCCGAGGTGTTCGGGCTGCGGAACAAGCCGTCGGCCGATGCTATCTTCAACAGCTCGATGCTGCCGGCGCGCAATGAACGTAGCATCCAGGCATGAGTTCACTTCCTTCGGACAGCTTTCCCGCTGAACAGAAACTCGACGAGCGCGACGGCCGCTACCTGCGCAAGGCCATCGTCTGGTCGCACGCCGCGCGGCGGCGCGGCAACCGGCCCTTCGGTGCGGTGGTGGTCTCGGCCGCCGGCGAGGTGCTGGCCGAGGCCTACTGCAACACGGCCGAGACCGGCGACGTCACGGGCCATGCCGAGACCAATGCGGTGCGCCTGCTCGGGGCGCGCAAGCTGTCGCGCGAGGAGCTGGCCGGCGCCACGATCTATTCGTCGGGCGAGCCCTGCGTGATGTGCGCGGGCGCGATCTTCTGGGCCAACATCGGCCGCGTGGTGTTCGGCATCGACGCCGAGCGGCTGCGCGTGTTCCGCGGCGAACGCGGCGACCAGCGCGATGCCGAGCTGTCCTGCCGCGACGTCTTCCGGGCCTCTGCGCATGCGATCGAATGCATCGGGCCGGCATTGGTCGACGAGGCCGCGGCGGCCCACGTCGGCGCCTGGAAATCCTGAAACACCCGGCGCCGGGATCTCTACACTTCCCGTCATGCCATGGCACGCACGACTTGACCTCGACTACCAGCTGGAAGCCCGGCGCAGCGTGGCGCGCTTTCGCCACGACGGGCCGCTGCGCATCCTGCAGAGCCTCTACCCCGAAGGCGATGCGGTCTGCCACAACGTGCTGGTGCATCCGCCCGGCGGGCTGGTCGGCGGCGACACGCTGGACCTCCGCGTGCGTGCCGCGGCGGGCAGCCACGGGCTGATCACCACGCCAGGCGCTTCGCGTTTCTATCGCTCGGACGGCGAACTGGCATTGCAGCGCACGGAGCTCAGCGTGGAAGCCGGCGCCCGCCTCGAATGGCTGCCGCTCGAGGCGATCTGCTTCAGCGGCTGCCGGGCCGAAAACCGGCTGATCCTGCGCGTCGATGAAGGCGCCGAGCTGATCGGCTGGGACGTCACGGCGCTCGGCCTCCCGAACGCCGGCAAGCCTTTCGAACGCGGCACGCTGCAGCAGCACATCGAAGCGCCGGGTGTATGGCTGGAACGCGGTCGCATCGACGCAGAAGACCAGCGCCTGCTGCAGAGTCCGCTGGGCCTGGCCGGCCACCGCTGCCTGGCCTCGATCTTCTTCGTCGCCGGCTCGCCGATGGAGCGCGCCCGACGCGATGCCGCGCTGGAGGCCGCCCGGTCGCTGATCGAGGCCCACGCGCTGAGCGAAAGCGCGGGCGCCACCAGCCCGCATCCCGGGATCATCGTGCTGCGCACCCTGGCGCCGGTGGTCGAACCCGCGATGCACCTGCTGCGGCAGGTCTGGCAGGCCTGGCGCGCCGAACTCTGGGGCCTGTCCGGCCAGCCGCCGCGGATTTGGTCGATGTAGGCGAACGGGCATGAGCCGCAGGGCCGCTCCCAAGGCGAATACCGAAGCGCTGTTGCGCGAAGGTACTCCAATGAGCGCGACCCGCACCGACATCCCCGCCCGCCTCGACCGCCTGCCCTGGTCGCGCTGGCACTGGCGCGTGGTGATCGCGCTCGGCGTGGCCTGGGTGCTGGACGGACTCGAGGTCACGCTGGTCGGCTCGATCGGCGGCGTGCTCGAACGACCCGACACGCTGGGGCTGAGCGCCGCGCAGATCGGCGGCTCGGGCTCGCTCTACGTCGGCGGCGCGGTCATCGGCGCACTGGCGTTCGGTCGCCTGGCGGACCGGCTCGGCCGCAAGAAGCTGTTCCTGGTCACGCTCGCGCTCTATGCGGCGGCGACGCTCGCCACCGCCTTCTCGCCCGATTTCGCCTTCTTCGCGCTGTGTCGCTTCGCGACCGGGCTCGGCATCGGCGGCGAGTATGCGGCCATCAACTCGGCCATCGACGAACTGATCCCGGCCCGGGTGCGCGGCCGCGTGAACCTCGCCATCAACGGCAGCTTCTGGATCGGTGCGGGGCTGGGGGCCGGGCTCAGCCTCTGGCTGCTCGACGCCCGGGTGCTGGGGCCGGTGTGGGGCTGGCGCGCCGGTTTCGCGCTGGGCGCCCTGCTCGCCGTGGCGATCCTGCTGGTGCGCCGCAACGTTCCCGAGAGCCCGCGCTGGCTGATCGCGCACGGCCGTGCCGGCGAGGCCGAGCGCATCATGCAAGGCATCGAGGCCGAAGTCACGGCGCAGCATGGGGCACTGCCTCCCGCGATCGGCCATGTGAGCTTCGGCGGCCGGGCCGGCCCCGGCTGGCGCGAGGTGGCGCAGGTGCTGCTGCGGCGCTACCCGCAGCGCAGCATGGTGGCGCTGGCCCTGATGATCTCGCAGGCCTTCCTCTACAACGCGATCTTCTTCACCTACGCGCTGGTGCTGACGCGCTTCCACGGCGTGCCCGAAGGCCGGGTGGCGCTCTACATCTTTCCGTTCGCGCTCGGCAATGTGCTGGGGCCGCTGCTGCTGGGCCCGCTGTTCGACCACGTCGGCCGGCGCCGGATGATCGCACTGACCTATGGGCTCTCGGGCGTCGGCCTGGCGCTGACCGGCTGGGCCTTCATGCAGGGCTGGCTCGACGCCCGCAGCCAGGCCCTGTGCTGGTCGGCGGTGTTCTTCCTCGCCTCCGCCGCAGCCAGTTCGGCCTACCTCACGGTCAGCGAGGTGTTTCCGCTCGAAATGCGCGCGATCGCGATCTCGATCTTCTATGCGGTGGGCACCGGTGCCGGCGGCTTCGCGGCGCCGTGGCTGTTCGGCGCCCTGATCGAGACCGGCAGCCGCGGCGCGGTCGCCATCGGCTACGCGATCGGCGCCGGGCTCGTCATCGCCGCCGGGCTGCTGGCGCTGCGCTTCGCGGTCGATGCGGAACGCAAGCCGCTCGAGGAGGTGGCGCCGCCGCTCACTGCGCCCCCACCGTGACCCGCGCCGTCATGTACGGATGCACCGCGCAGACATAGTCGTAGGCCCCCGGCGTCGGGAAGGCCCGGCTGAAGCTCTGGCCCGGCAGCATCAGCGCCATGCCCGGCGCGCCGTCCGCGAACGCGAGGCCGTGCGGCGCGCCGTCGTCGTTGGTCCAGGTCACGCTGTCGCCGGCGTTGATCGCGAGCAGCGCAGGCCCGAAGGCGAAGTTCTCGATCGAGACCCGGGCGCCGCTCCCGGCCCGGTGCTGCACCGCCACCTTGCGCGGTGCGTTGCCCACCGGGATGGTGACCACCGGGCCGCCCGCGAGGTCGACCAGGCTGACGTCGTTGGACCCTTCGTTGGTCACGAGCACCTTCTTGCCGCCGGGCAGGATGTCGACCCAGTGCGGCTGCTTGCCGACCGCGATGCTGCCGCTGGGTGCCTGGGTCGCCGGGTCGAACAGCATCAGCTCGCCCGGCCCCTGGACCACCACGACGCCCGACCGGGCGCCCGCGAACAGATGCGCCACATGGGGCGAGACGCCGGTGGGGATCTGCGCAACCGGCTTGTTCGACGCGGCGTCGAACACCTGCACCGCGCTGACGCCGGCCAGCGTCACGTAGAGCTTCTTGCCGTCGGGGCTGAACTCGAGGTCGCGCGGCGTCTTCTCGACCGGCACGCTCGCGGCGACCTTGCGCGTCGCCAGATCGATCACCACCAGCGCGAAGTTGCCCGGTGCCTGCGAGGACACGTAGGCCTTCCTGCCGTCGGGTCCGACCGCGAGCGTGTGCGGCTTGGGCACCGGCACGGTCGCCGCCACCGCATGCGTCGCCACATCGACGAAGGCCACCCGGTCCTCGCCATTCACGGCCACCAGCAGCCACCGTCCGTCGGGCGTGATGGCCAGGCCCTGGGGCCCCTTGCCGACCTCCACGGTGCCGCTGATGCGATCGCTCGCGGTGTCGATCACGCTGAGACTGGACCCGCTGGCGCCGCTGACGAAGACCTGGCGGTCATTGCGGGCGACCACGATGCCGTCGGGACCCGCGGCCACCGGCACCGTCGCGATGAGGCGCTGGGCGGCGGTGTCGATCACGCTGACCGTGTCGTCCTTGAAATTGCCCACATAGGCCTTGGCGCCGGCGGCAAAGGCGGGATTGGCCAGCAGCAAGGCAGCCAGCGCGGCGGCAAGTATCGGCTTCAGCTTCATGGTGGGACTCCTGAACGAGGGGGAAAGGAACAGAATCGACACCAGGCATGACGGCCCCGGCGCCCTGGCTATTCCCGCCCCCGGAATAAACAGCGGCTTCGGCCCGTCAAGCAGGAGAAGGAATCCGGTGACCGATCGCACCCGTCGATTCGAGGCCGCGGCCCTGCCGCATCTGCCTGCCGCGTACAACCTGGCGCGCTGGCTGCTGCGCGACGAGCGCCAGGCGGAGGACGCAGTGCAGGACGCCTACTTGCGCGCTTTCCGCTTCTACGACGACCTGCGCGGCGAGCAGGCCCGGCCCTGGCTGCTGGGCATCGTGCGCAACGCCTGCTACGACTGCATGCGCCAGCACCGGCACCTGGCCGACCAGGTCGAGTTCGACGAGCTGCGCGACAGCGGCGGCGACGCGCCCGGGGACCTCGGCGATCCCGCGGTGGTCTGGGAACAGCGCACGCGCGGCCAACGGATCAACGCCGCGATCGAGGCGCTGGCGCCGTCGTTCCGCGAAGTCATCGTGCTGCGCGAACTGGAGGAGATGTCGTACGAGGACATCGCACGCATCGCCGGCGTTCCGATCGGCACGGTGATGTCGCGGCTGTCGCGCGCACGGGCCTTGCTGCGCACCGCGCTGCAGGCGGAAGCGCCGCACGGACAACGGGAAGGAAGGCATGATGCAAGCAGTTGAAGACGACGATCTGGGCGTGATGATCCGGCGCGAGGGCACGCGGCATGCGCCGCCCGCGGCGCTGGCCGAGCGTATCCGTGCCGATCTGCAAGGCGAGCAGGCGCCCCCCGCTCGTCCCCGGCGCGCGCCCGTGTCCGGCCGCTGGCTCCAGGCCTTGTCGCTGTTCGGCGCCGGCGCGGCGACCGCCTGGGGCCTGGCCCTCGCGCTGCTGGTGGTGCCTGTGCAGGATGCGACGAGCGAGGCCGTCACCGACAGCCATGTCCGCTCCTTGATGGCCTCGCACCTCGCCGACGTGGCGTCCACCGACCAGCACACCGTCAAGCCCTGGTTCGCCGGCAAGCTGGATTTCTCACCGCCGGTGATCGATCTCGCGGCCGAGGGCATGCCGTTGACCGGAGGCCGCATGGACTACATCGACGGGCGCGCGGTCGCTGCGCTGGTCTACCGGGCGGGCCCGCACGTGATCAACCTGTTCCTCTGGCCGGCGGCCGACGGGAAGTCGACCAAGCCTCAGTTGCAGGCTCGGCGCGGCTACAACCTGGTGCACTGGACCCAGGCCGGCATGCAGGCCTGGGCCGTCTCCGACCTCAACGCCTCGGAACTGCAGGCCTTCGCCGCACTCGCCCGCGAAAGAATGGCGGCGGCCGCACCCGCCGCACGCTGATCAGATCGCGACCAGCTGACGCACGCCGTTGGCTTCCATGTCCTTGCCGAGGCCGCGCGCGATGATTTCGCCGCGTTCCATCACGAGGTAGTCGTCGGCGAGCTCCTGCGCGAAGTCGTAGTACTGCTCGCACAGCACGATCGCCATGTCGCCGCGGTCGGCCAGCATGCGGATCACGCGGCCGATGTCCTTGATGATGCTCGGCTGGATGCCCTCGGTGGGCTCGTCGAGGATGAGCAGCTTGGGCTTGGGCGCCAGCGCGCGGGCAATCGCGAGCTGTTGCTGCTGGCCGCCGGACAGGTCGCCGCCGCGCCGGTTCAGCATCTGCTTGAGCACCGGGAACAGCTCGTACAGCTCCGGCGGAACCGGCGTCGAGCCCGGCTTGTAGGCCAGGCCCATGCGCAGGTTCTCCTCGACCGTCAGGCGCGCGAAGATCTCGCGGCCCTGGGGCACGAAGCCCATGCCGGTGCGGGCGCGCTCGTAGGGCGTCTTCTTCTGGATCGGCGCGCCGTCGAACTCGATGCTGCCGCTCTTGATCGGCACCAGCCCCATCAGGGACTTGAGCAGCGTGGTCTTGCCGACGCCGTTGCGGCCCAGCAGCACCGTGACCTTGCCGAGCCGCGCTTCGAAGCTGACGTCGCGCAGGATGTGCGAGCCGCCGTAGTACTGGTGGATGTTCTTGACGTTGAGCATGTGTGTCCTTGCTGGTCAACGGCCTAGGTAGACCTCGATCACGCGCTCGTCGGCCTGTACCTCGTCGAGCGTGCCCTGCGCCAGCACCGAGCCGTCGCACAGCACCGTGACGATCTCCGAGATCGTGCGGATGAAGCTCATGTCGTGCTCCACCACCATCAGCGAATGCTTGCCCTTCAGGCTCAGGAAAAGCTCGGCCGTGCGCGCCGTCTCCTCATCGGTCATGCCCGCCACCGGTTCGTCGAGCAGCAGCAGCTTGGGGTCCTGCATCAGCAGCATGCCGATCTCCAGCCACTGCTTCTGGCCGTGGCTCAGGTTGCCGGCCAGGCGCAGCACGCTGCCGTCCAGGTGGATCGTGTGCAGCACCTCCGCGAGCCGATCCGCCTGCGCCGAATCCAGCCTGAACAGCATCGACGCCTTGACGCCCTTGTCGGTCTTGAGCGCCAGCTCGAGGTTCTCGAACACCGTCAGGTGCTCGAACACCGTCGGCTTCTGGAACTTGCGTCCGATGCCGAGCTGCGCGATCTCGGCCTCCTTGTGGCGCAGCAGGTCGATGGTGCTGCCGAAGAACACCGTGCCCTCGTCGGGCCGCGTCTTGCCGGTGATGATGTCCATCATCGTGGTCTTGCCGGCGCCGTTCGGCCCGATGATGCAGCGCAGCTCGCCCGGCGCGATGTCGAGCGAGAGCTTGTTGATCGCCTTGAAGCCGTCGAAGCTGACGCTGACATCTTCGAGGTAGAGGATGCGGCCGTGCGTCGTGTCGACCTCGCCCGCGGTGGCGTGGCGTCCATAGCCCGCGGCGCGGCCGCCGGACTCGGTCTGCAAGGCGTGATCGGCCGCGCCGCCGTGGCGGGCAATGCGTTCGGCACCGGCGTCCATCAGGTCGGGTGTCATGCGCGGGCCCCCTTCGCTTCGACCGCCAGCGGAGGCAATGCCACGGGCTCGACGCCCTGCTCGACCGCCACGGCGCGCTGCGCCTCGCGGCGGCCTTCGCGCGGCGCCTTGGCCCTGGACGTCCATTTCTTCACCAGTCCGACGATGCCGTTCGGCAGGAACAAGGTGACCGCGATGAACAGCGCACCGAGGAAGTAGAGCCAGTACTCGGGGTAGGCCACCGTGAGCCAGCTCTTCGCGCCGTTGACGATGAAGGCGCCGATGATCGGCCCGATCAGCGTGGCCCGGCCGCCGACCGCGGCCCAGATCGCAATCTCGATCGAGTTGGCGGCGCTCATCTCGCCCGGATTGATGATGCCGACTTGCGGCACATAGAGCGCGCCCGCCACGCCGCACATGATGGCCGAGATGACCCAGATCGTGAGCTTGTAGCCCAGCGGGTTGTAGCCCGAGAACATCACGCGCGTCTCGGCATCGCGGATGGCCTGCAGCACGCGGCCGAACTTGCTCGCGATCAGCCACTTCGAGAACAGGAAGAAGCCCAGCAGCGTGAGGCCGGTCAGCGCGAACAGCGTCATGCGCATCTCCTGGGTCTGGATCGGAATGCCCAGGATGCGCTTGAAGTCGGTGAAGCCGTTGTTGCCGCCGAAGCCGGTCTCGTTGCGGAAGAACAGCAGCATCGCCGCAAAGGTCATGGCCTGCGTGATGATCGAGAAGTAGACGCCCTTGATGCGCGAGCGGAAGGCGAAGAAGCCGAACACGAAGGAGATCAGGCCCGGCACCGCGACGATCAGGATCAGCGTGGCGATGAAGCTGTCGCTGAAGGTCCAGTGCCAGGGCAGCGTCTTCCAGTCGAGGAACACCATGAAGTCCGGCAGGTCGCTCTTGTAGTTGCCGTCGCGGCCGATCTGGCGCATGAGGTACATGCCCATCATGTAGCCGCCGAGCGCGAAGAACAGGCCATGGCCCAGCGACAGGATGCCGGTGTAGCCCCAGATCAGGTCCATCGCCAGTGCACAGATGGCGTAGCACATGATCTTGCCGACCAGCGCCACCGCGTAGTCGCTCATGTGCAGCGCGCTGCCCGCGGGGACCACGATGTTGAGCACCGGCGCCAAGGCGCAGACCACGATCAGCGCGACGAAGAAGACGGTCCAGCCCTTGCCGCTGAGCAGCGGTCCCTTGGAAGGTAGTACAGCTTTGCTCATGCCTCGGCGCTCCGGCCTTTCATTGCGAAGATCCCTTGCGGCCGCTTCTGGATGAAGATGATGATGAAGACCAGCACCGCGATCTTCGCGAGCACCGCGCCGGCCCAGCCTTCGATGAACTTGTTCAGGATGCCGAGGCCCATGGCCGCGTACACCGTGCCCGCGAGCTGGCCGACGCCCCCCATCACGACCACCATGAACGAGTCGACGATGTAGCTCTGGCCCAGGTCCGGGCCGACATTGCCGATCTGCGACAGCGCACAGCCCGCCAGCCCCGCGATGCCCGAGCCGAGTGCGAAGGCGTAGGTGTCGATGCGCGCGGTGTTGACACCCATGCAGGAGGCGATCGGACGGTTCTGGGTGACGCCGCGCACGAACAGCCCGAGCCGCGTGCGGCCGATCAGCCAGCCCATCGCGAGCAGCACCAGGCCCGCGAAGACGATGATGCAGATGCGGTTCCAGGGCAGCGTGACGTTGCTCAGCATGGTCAGGCCGCCGCTCATCCAGGACGGGTTCTCGACGCCGACGTTCTGGGCGCCGAAGATCGAGCGCACCAGCTGCTGCAGCATCAGCGAGATGCCCCAGGTGGCCAGCAGCGTCTCGAGCGGCCGGCCATACAGGAAGCGGATGACGCCGCGCTCCAGTACCGCGCCCACCAGCGCCGAGGCCAGGAAGGCGACCGGGATCGCCGCCACCAGGTACCAGCCGAAAGCCGACTCGGGCAGGTAGCGCTGGAACAGGCCCTGCATCACGTAGGTGGCGTAGGCGCCGATCATCATCAGCTCGCCGTGCGCCATGTTGATCACGCCCATCAGGCCGTAGGTGATCGCCAGGCCGAGCGCGGCCAGCAGCAGCACCGAGCCCAGGCTGATGCCGCTGAAGATCGCGTTGATGCGGTCGCCCCAGACCAGCGAGCCGTCGATGCTGCGGATCGAGGCCACGATGGCGGCCTTGACGTCGGCCTCGGTCTCGTCGGCGAGCCGCTGGTTCAGCAGCAGCTTGGTGTCGGGGCTGCGGCTGGCGCCGAGGTCGCTGGCGGCGGCCAGGCGCTTGCCCTTGTCGGCGCTCGTGAGCATGCTGGCGGCACGCACCAGTTCGAGCTGTGCCTTGATCCCGGGAATGGTTTCGGCGGCCAGCGCCTTCTCGACCATCGGCAGGCGCGACTCGTCGGGCTCCTTGAACAGCGCCTGCGCGGCCTCGGCGCGCACCGCGTCGTCCTTGCTCGTGAGCTTGAGCGCGGCCTGCGCGGCATCCAGCGCGCCGCGCATCAGGTTGTTGTTGACCACGTCCTCGGCGTCGTCGGGCAGCTTCTGCTCGGCGCCGGTGACCGGGTCGTAGGCCTTCTCGTCCCTGAGGACGAAGACCTTGTCGGCCGTGTACTTCACCGCGTCATCCGACATCGCCTGGATGAAGGCGGCGGTCTTGTCGTCGGCCGTGATCACGGCCTGGTTGAGCGCCGCGATGCGGGCCTCCGACTCGCCCGATGCGATGGCCTTGGCCTCGTCAGCGGTCAGCGCGTAGCCGGGAGCAGCCGCCAGCAGCATGAACGCCGCAGCGCAGGAGATGATGAGGCGCATAGGTGTGAAAACGGCGTTCTCTCTGTTCCAGAAACACCGCGGAACCGGCTCCGCCGGGCCGCTGGTGTTGCCCCCGGTAGGGGGTGGGCGCCCGACACGAAGTGCGGGCAACCTGGGGGCGAGCCAACTACATCGGCTGATCGGGCTTCTTGTCGTTGCCTTCGATGAACGGGCTCCACGGCTTGGCCTTGACCGGGCCCGGCGTCTTCCAGACCACGTTGAACTGCCCGTCGGCCTTGATCTCGCCGATGAACACGCTCTTGTGCAGGTGGTGGTTCTTCTCGTCCATCTTCGAGACGATGCCCGAGGGTGCGTTGAAGGTCTGGCCGGCCATCGCCGCGATCACCTTGTCGGTGTCGGTGCTCTTGGCCTTCTCGACCGCCTGCTTCCACATGTGGATGCCGATCCAGGTGGCTTCCATCGGGTCGTTGGTCAGCGGCTTGTCCTTGTGGCCCGGGATGTTCTTGGCCTTGGCGTAGTCGCTCCACTGCTTGATGAAGGCCGTGTTGGTCGGGTTCTTCAGGCTCATGAAGTAGTTCCAGGCGGCCAGGTGGCCGACCAGCGGCTTGGTGTCGACGCCACGCAGTTCTTCTTCGCCCACCGAGAAGGCCACCACGGGCACGTCCTTGGCCTTCAGGCCGGCGTTGCCGAGTTCCTTGTAGAAGGGCACGTTCGAGTCGCCGTTGATGGTCGAGACCACCGCGGTCTTGCCGCCGGCCGAAAACTTCTTGATGTCGGCGACGATGGTCTGGTAGTCGCTGTGGCCGAAGGGGGTGTACTTCTCGTCGATGTCGCTGTCCTTCACGCCCTTGCTCTTGAGGTAGGCGCGCAGGATCTTGTTGGTGGTGCGCGGGTAGACGTAGTCGGTGCCCAGCAGGACCCAGCGCTTGGCGCCGCCGCCTTCCTTGCTCATCAGGTAGTCGACCGCGGGGATGGCCTGCTGGTTGGGCGCCGCGCCGGTGTAGAAGACATTCTTGCTGAGCTCTTCGCCCTCGTACTGCACGGGATAGAACAGCAGGCCGTTCATTTCCTCGACCACCGGCAGCACCGACTTGCGCGAGACCGAGGTCCAGCAGCCGAAGATCACGGAGACCTTGTCCTGGCCCAGCAGCTGCTTGGTCTTCTCGGCGAACAGCGGCCAATTGGAGGCCGGGTCGACCACCACGGGCTCGAGCTTCTTGCCGAGCACGCCGCCTTTGGCGTTGATGTCGTCGATGGCCATCAGCACCGTGTCCTTCAGCACGGTCTCCGAGATCGCCATGGTGCCGGACAGCGAATGCAGCACGCCGACCTTGATGGTGTCCTGCGCGAACGCAGGCGCAGCGCCGAGGCTCGCGAGAGCGACGGCGGCGCTGAGCGCCTTGAGTGTGAAACGACGTTGCATGGTGACTACCTTCTCCTGGTGTGGTTGGACGATGGAGAGGAGTCTGCGGATTGGGGAACTCCGCGGAAATACGCCGGGTGGCGTATGGGATGTTGCTCGCCCCCAGGTTGGGCTCACTTCGTGTAGCCCGCCCACCCCCTGCCGGGGGCAACACCAGCGGCCCGGCGGAGCCGGTTCCGCGGTGTTTCACCAACGGGCCTGGCTGCGCCGGCCAGGCACAGGCGCTGGGCTTGTTCTTCGGCTGTGCGACCAGCTCAGATCGACGCTAGCTTCGCGGCGCGGTCTCCCGGAACTGGCGCGCCGCGAAGGCCCACACCAGCTTCGACGCGTCAGGCCCGGCCGCGTCGCTGAAATGCATGCTGGCCGCGCCGCCGCTCCAGGCATGCCCCAGGCCCGCGATCTCGCACAGCGTGACCGCCGTGCGGCCGCGTCGCGTGTAGTCGGTGATGCGCATCGGATGGCGCTTGCCTCTCTGCAGCAGGCGGGCGGCACCGGGCTTCGCTCCGGTGGCGACCGCCCAGACCGTCGCGGTGCTGCCGGCGTTGCTCGCCGACACCACGCTGTCGGCGTCACCGTGCAGCACGAGCAGCGGCGGCAGCGTGGTGAAGACCGCCGCGGCACCCATCGCCTTGCCGACCGCGGTCGCCGGCATCGGCGGCACGTGCTGGCCGCGCATGGCGCCGAGCGCCGTGGCGGGCGATCTGGCGGCACCGGGCGCCACGCCCGAGTGCATCGCGATCGCCTTGAAGCGCGCCGGATAGCGCGTGCCCAGCAAGGCCGCCATGCTGGCGCCGGCGGACAGCCCGGCGACCGCCACGCGCTCGCGGTCGGCCGGATAGAGCAGCAGCACCTGGTCGACCGCGGCCATCAGCGTGGCGGCCTCGGCATCGGCCTTGCCCGAGCGGCGGTCGTACCAGTTCCAGCAGCCCTGCGCATTGGCCAGCCGATCCTGCTCGGGGTAGAGCACCAGGAAGCGCTCGCGGTCGGCGATGCGGTTCATGCGCGTGCTGACCGCGAAATCGCGCCCGGTCTGGCCGCAGCCGTGCAGCATGACCACGAGCGGCAGTTTCTCGCCGGGCTCGAGCGCGAGAGCCGGTGGACGGTAGAGGTGATAGCGCCGCGCCCCGCCCGGGCCCAGCGCCGCCCCCGCGATCCAGTCACCGCGTCCCGGCGGCGGCTTGAGCTGACTGGCCGCCGCGCTCCGGACCCGGCTGGCGATCCGCTTGCCGCTGCCCAGCGTGGCCTTGGTGGCCTTGGTGAGCGCTTTCAGGTTGCGCGCGTAGGCACGTGTCAGCGGAGAGAGCGAACGGCGGGACATGGGGGCGGGACGGGGTGGGCGTGCATATCGTTGGGAACACGGTAGCAGCTTCGCCTCCGACCAGCTACCAGACGATCGGCCAACTCGCGCAAGGCCTTGCCGGCACCGGAGCGCGTCGGGTCAGTATCTTTCCGGCACGTACATGCTCGCAGGGACCGGGTGCCGCAGGTAGTCCTCGTTGCGCACCCGCGCCGGCAGCGCCACCGCCGGATGCGGCACCTCGTGGTAGGGCATCTGGCCCAGCAGGTGGCTGATGCAGTTCAGGCGAGCCTTCTTCTTGTCGACCGCCTGCACCACCCACCAGGGCGCCTCGGGGATGTGGGTGCGATCCAGCATCGTCTCCTTGGCCTTGGTGTATTCCTCCCAGCGGCGGCGGGATTCGAGATCCATGGGGCTCAGCTTCCATTGCTTCAGCGGGTCGTGGATGCGGCCCAGGAAACGCATGTGCTGCTCCTCGTCGGTGATCGAGAACCAGTACTTGATCAGCTTGATGCCGGAGCGCACCAGCATCCGCTCGAAGTCGGGCACGGTGCGGAAGAACTCCTCGTATTCCTCGTCGGAGCAGAAACCCATCACGCGCTCGACGCCGGCGCGGTTGTACCAGCTGCGATCGAACAGCACCATCTCGCCGGCCGCCGGAAGATGCGCCACGTAGCGCTGGAAGTACCACTGCGTGCGCTCGCGGTCGTTGGGCGCCGGCAGCGCCGCCACCCGCACCACGCGCGGATTGAGCCGCTGCGTGATGCGCTTGATCACGCCACCCTTGCCCGCGGCGTCGCGGCCTTCGAACAGGATCACGACCTTCTGCCGGCTGTGCTGCACCCAGTCCTGCAGCTTCACGAGCTCGCCCTGGAGCCGGAACAGCTCCTTGAAGTAGGCCTGGCGCGCAGCCTTGTCGGCGACGGTCCCCGACGCCATTTCGTCGAGGTTGCGGTCCTCGAGCTCGAGTTCGATTTCCTCGTCGTAGCTGTCGACCAGGTCGCGCGCGATGCGCGCCATCAGGTCGTCGGGGTCGCTCAAGGTGCTCGGCAGCGTCATGGTTCTTCTCGGATGGCGGGAGATTGCACCATGCTGATCCCGCTGGGTGACGGTCATGTGACAGAAAGTACGCCGACGCGGCGTCGTCACGCCACTGACACATGGCGGCCACATGATCCCCCGACACGCCACCATGCCCCTCGCACGATGAATTCGATCGCTGGCGCCTACGGCAGCGACGAAGCCGGGCTGATCTGCGGCTATCTGTTCGATGCCGCCGCCCCGGAGCCGACCCGCGCGGTCGATTCCGCGCAGGCGGCCGACTGGCTGGCGGCCGGCGCTCCGCCCGGCGCCTTCCTGTGGCTGCATTTCAACCTCAGCCATGCCCAGGCCGAGCGCTGGCTGCTGCGCCACGCGGGCCTCTCCGATCTCTTCTTCGAGACGCTGAAGGACGGGCTGCACTCGACCCGGATCGAGCGCGCCGACGATTCGCTGATCGCCGTCATCAACGACGTGCACTTCGAGTTCAGCTTCGAGCCCTCCGACATCTCGACCCTGTGGATCAGCGTCGGCCCGCGGCTGGTGGTGACCGCGCGCACCCAGCCGCTGCGCTCGGTCGATGCGCTGCGCACCTCGGTCAAGGCCGGCGATGCGCCGCGCTCCAGTACCGAACTGCTCGAACACCTGCTGCGCGTGCAGGCCGACGTGCTGGTGAACATCGTGCGCGGCGTGACTGCGCGCATCGACGACATCGAGGACGCGCTGCTGGCCGGCCGGCTGGACCACAAGCGCGCCCGGCTCGGCGTGCTGCGCCGGGTGCTGGTGCGGTTGCAGCGCCTGCTGGCGCCCGAACCGGCGGCGCTGTTCCGGCTGCTGCAGAGCCCGCCCGCCTGGATGGCCGAGCCCGACGTGCTCGAGTTGCGCGGCTCGACCGAGGAGTTCTCGGTGGTGCTGCGCGACATGGGCGCACTGCAGGAGCGCATCAAGCTGCTGCAGGAAGAGATCGCCGCCGATGTCAACGAGGACAACAATCGCAGCCTGTTCGTGCTGACCGTGGTGACCGTGCTGGCGCTGCCGATCAACATCCTGGCCGGGCTGTTCGGGATGAACGTGGGCGGCATTCCGCTGGCCGACCACCGGCACGGCTTCTGGATCGTGGTGGCCATCGTGGTGAGCTTCACCGCAGTCGCGGCCTGGGTCGCTTTCAAGAACAAACGATAGCCCCCCGAAGCGCCTTCGGCGCCTCCCCCCTGATGGGGGCGATACCAGCGGCCCGGCGAAGCCGGTTCCGCGGTATCCCTGAAATTGGGCTGTGACGGTTTCGAGCGGCCGGGTCGGGCGACAGCGAGGTGGACCCTGGAATGAGGGCCGCCGCAGGCCATTCCGAGAAAGAATAAGATCGTGCGGTGTCCTCCATCCTCAACGCCGACCTGCATTGCCACTCCGTGGTTTCGGATGGCACGCTGACGCCCGAGGCGCTCGCGGCCCGCGCCGCCGCCAACGGCGTCGAGCTGTGGGCCCTGACCGACCACGACGAGATCGGCGGCCAGCACCGGGCCGCCGCCGCCGCCCGCGAGCACGGCATGAAGTACCTCACGGGCACCGAGATCTCGGTCACCTTCGCGGGCGAGACCGTGCACATCGTGGGGCTGGGCTTCGATCCCGATGACGCCGCGATGAGCGAAGGCCTCCACGACACCCGAGGCGGCCGCGGCAAGCGCGCCCAGGAGATGTCCGAGGGCCTGGCCAAGGTCGGCATCCACGGCGCGTACGAAGGCGCGCTCAGGTTCGTCGGCAATCCCGAACTGATCTCGCGCACCCACTTCGCGCGCTTCCTGGTCGAGGCCGGCCATTGCCGCGACACCCCCGAGGTGTTCCGCAAGTTCCTGACCGAAGGCAAGCCCGGCTACGTGCCGCATCGCTGGGCCAGCCTGAAGGACGCGGTCCACTGGATCACCGCCGCCAAGGGTCTGGCCGTGATCGCCCACCCCGGCCGCTACAAGTTCACGGCCAACGAGGAGTACGCGCTCTTCGTCGAGTTCAAGGCCCACGGCGGCCAGGCGATCGAGGTCGTGACCGGCAGCCACACGCCGGCCGAGTACGTCGAGTACGCCGACAAGGCGCTCGAATTCGACTTCGCGGCCTCGCGCGGCAGCGATTTCCACAGCCCCGACGAAAGCCACTGCGACCTCGGCAAGCTGCCTCCGCTGCCCGGCAAGCTCACGCCGGTGTGGGAACTGCTCGAGCACCGCATCCAGTGACGGGCACGGCGAGCGACGCAGCCGCGAGAACCGGTATCCGCGACCTCGCGTCGGAGCGCATCCTGGCCGGCATCGGGCTGGTGCTGCTCGCGGTGGCCTGCTTCGCCACGCTGGACACCGCCACCAAGCTGTCGACCGCGGCGGTTCCGATCCTGATGGGCGTCTGGGTCCGCTATGCCTTCCAGGCGGTGGCGACCACGCTGGTGCTGCTGCCCCGGCACGGCACGGCGCTGCTGCGCACCCGCCATCCGCGCTACCAACTGCTGCGCGGCGCCCTGCTGCTCGTCTCCAGCACGCTGGCCTTCTTCAGCCTGCGCTACATGCCGCTGGCGGAGTTCACTTCGATCGTGCTGATCGCGCCGCTGGTGATCACGCTGCTGGCGGCCACCACGCTCAAGGAGCATGTGTCGCCGCTGCGCTGGGCGCTGGTGGCGGGCGGCTTCGCGGGCACGCTGGTGATCCTGCGCCCGGGCGGTGACGCCTTCAGCTGGGCCATGTTCCTGCCGATCGGGCTGGTGCTGACCAACGCCTGGTTCCAGGTGCTGACCAGCAAGCTCGCGCGGACCGAGGACCCGCTCACGATGCACTTCTACACCGGCTGGGTGGGCACGCTGCTGGCCTCCTTCGCGCTGCCCTTCGTCTGGACGGCGCTGCCCTCCTGGCACTGGTGGGCACTGCTGTGCCTGATGGGCTTCATGGGCACGGTGGGCCATTTCTTCCTGATCCTGGCCTATCAGCGCGCGCCGGCCTCCACGCTCACGCCTTACCTCTATGCGCAGATCGCCTTCGCGATGCTGGGCGGCTGGATCATGTTCTCCCATGTTCCGGACCGGATTTCACTGATCGGCATGGGGCTGATCGCGGTCTGCGGCGCGGCCGGCGCCTGGCTGACCGTGCGCGAACGCCGGGTCCCTATCGAACCCGCCGAATCATGACCCCCACGCTCCCCACTTCGTGTGGTCGCTGCCCCCCGAGGGGGCCGCGTCCGCCTTGGGGCGGCCCGGCGGCGGACTGACCCGCCATCTCGGGGCAGAATCGACCCCATGGCCCAGTTCTTCGAAGTCCACCCCGACAACCCCCAGCAACGCCTGCTGAAGCAGGCCGTGGCGCTGCTCGCGCGCGGCGAGATCGTCGCCGTGCCGACCGATTCCAGCTACGCGCTGGCCTGCCACCTCGACGACAAGGACGCGGTCGACCAGCTGCGCCGGATCCGCCAGGTCGACGACAAGCACCACCTGACGCTGCTGTGCCGCGACTTGAGCGAGCTCTCGAACTATGCGCGGGTCGACAACAAGCAGTACCGGCTGCTGAAGGCGGCCACGCCCGGCCCCTACACCTTCCTGCTCGAAGCCACCAAGGAAGTGCCGCGGCGGGTCAGCCATCCGCAGCGCAAGACCATCGGCCTGCGCGTGCCCGATCACCGGGTGCTGCTGGAACTGCTGACGCTGCACGGCGAGCCGCTGCTGGCCACCACGCTGATCCCGCCCGGCGAGACCGAGGCGCTGAACGACGCCACCTTGATCCGCGAGCGCTTCGAGAAGCAGATCGGCGCGGTGATCGACGCCGGCGCCTGCGCCTCGGAGCCGACCACCGTGGTCGACCTGACGCCGATGGGTGCCGGCGGCGAGCCGCTGCTGGTGCGGCAGGGGCGCGGCCCGCTGGCCGTTCTGGGTCTCTGAGCCGGCCCCGGGCGGTCTGAGACAATCCAGGCGGTGGATATTTCAAATCTCATACAAACCGTCCTGATCTACGCCCTGCCGGTGATCTTCGCGATCACCATCCATGAAGCCGCGCATGGCTACGTGGCACGGTACTTCGGCGACAACACGGCCTACGTGATGGGCCGCGTGACGCTCAACCCGATCAAGCACATCGACCCGATCGGCACCATCCTGATGCCGCTGCTGCTGTATTTCGCCACCTCGGGGGCCTTCCTGTTCGGCTATGCCAAGCCGGTGCCGGTCAACTTCGGCCGCCTGCGCCACCCCAAGCGCGACATGATCTGGGTCGCCCTGGCCGGCCCGGTCTCGAACTTCATCCAGGCCATCTTGTGGGCGCTGTTCCTGGTCGGCCTGGTCGCCGCCGGCATCAATGAAACCTTTTTCATCAAGATGGCCCAGGGCGGCGTGCTGGTCAACCTCGTGATGTGGGCCTTCAACCTGTTTCCGCTGCCCCCGCTCGATGGCGGCCGCGTGCTGGCCGGCCTGCTGCCGCGCGGCGCGGCCCAGGAATTCCTGGCCCGCATCGAGCCCTACGGCTTCTTCATCGTGATGGGCCTGGTCATCGCCGGCGTCGTCAGCACCTGGTGGCTGAGCCCGCTGATGGCCTTCGGCTACCAGGCCATCTCCCTGCTGCTGAGCCCGCTCACCGCCCTCATTCGCTGAACTCCCCATGGCCATTCCTCCCGACACGCCCACCCGCTTCCTCACCGGCATCACCACCAGCGGCACGCCGCACCTCGGCAACTACGTCGGCTCGGTGCGGCATTCGGTGCGCTTCAGCCGCCGCGACGATGTCCAGAGCTTCTATTTCCTGGCCGACTACCACGCGCTGATCAAGGTCGACGAGCCGGCCCGCATCCAGCGCTCGACGCTCGAGATCGCCGCCACCTGGCTGGCCTGCGGCCTCGACCCGGAGCGGGTCACGTTCTACCGCCAGTCGGACATCCCCGAGATCCCGGAGCTGACCTGGTTCCTGACCTGCGTCACCGGCAAGGGCCTGCTCAACCGCGCCCATGCCTACAAGGCGCAGGTCGACAAGAACGCGGCCAAGGGCGAGGACCCGGACGCCGACGTCAGCGCCGGCCTCTTCATGTACCCGGTGCTGATGGGCGCCGACATCCTGATGTTCAACGCCCACAAGGTGCCGGTGGGCCGCGACCAGGTGCAGCACATCGAGATGGCGCGCGACATGGCGCAGCACTTCAACCATCTCTACGGCGAGCACTTCACGCTGCCCGAGGCCGAGATCGACGACTCGGTGGCGACGCTGCCGGGCCTCGACGGCCGCAAGATGAGCAAGAGCTACGACAACACGATCCCGCTCTTCACGCCGCGCGCCCAGCTGCAGAAGCTGATCAACGGCATCGTGACCGATTCGCGCGCCCCGGGCGAGCCCAAGGACACCGAGGGTTCGGCGCTGTTCCAGATCTACCAGGCCTTCGCCGACGACCAGGAGACCGAGACCCTGCGCAAGGCCTTCGCCGACGGCATCGGCTGGGGCGACGCCAAGCAGTTGCTGTTCGAGCGCATCGACCGCGAAGTGGCGCCGATGCGGGAGCACTACGACGCGCTCCTGAACGACCCGGCCCGGATCGAGTCGATCCTGCGCGCCGGCGCCGAGAAGGCGCGCGCGCTGTCGCGGCCCTTCGTGGCCGATCTGCGGCACGCGGTCGGCCTGCGCAACCTCGCCAGCCAGGACAAGGCGGCGGCGCGCAAGGCGGCCAAGGTGGCCAAGGTCGCGGGTCCGAGCTTCAAGCAATATCGCGAGCGCGACGGGCAGTTCTATTTCAAGTTGCTCGACTCCCACGGGGTGCAGCTGGTACAAAGCCGGGGGTTCGCTTCGCCGCAGGAGGCCGGGCGTGCCATCGGCACGCTGCGCCAGCAGCGGGCGGCGGCCCTGGCGCTGCTCGCGGCGCAACTCGAGCCGATGGACGACGAGGGTATGCGTGCGGCTTCTGCCGCACTGGAGGCGCTTGCGGCAGCCGATGCGGCGAGCGAAGGCTAAGGGTCAATCACCCGCAGCGAAGGGCAGCCGCCCGACCTGCGGACACAGCGAGTAAATCATGAGTATCTATGTCATCGACGACCACCCCCTGATGCGCGACGCCATCGTGATGGTGCTGAGGCGCCTGCGACCGGCCGAGAACATCGTCGAGCTCGAACGGCTCGACAAGCTGACCGCAGCGGTCAAGCAACATGGGGCGCCGGGCCTTTTCTGCCTCGACCTCAAGCTGCCGGACACCACGGGCGTCTCGGGCGTCGTGGCCGTCAAGCTGGCCTATCCGGACGTGCCGATCGCGGTCTACTCGGCCTCGCCGTCGGCCGACATGGAAGAGGCCTGCATCGAGGCCGGCGCCGACACCTACATCGAGAAATCGGCCAGCTCGGCCGAGCTGACCGCCGCGCTGCGGGGCCTGCTGATGGCCGACACCGATGCCGAGGAGCCGGTGGCCGCGGCCAACAGCAAGCTGTCGAAGCGCCAGACCCAGCTGATCGCCATGCTCGACCAGGGCATGAGCAACCGCGACATCGCGACCGAGCTCGACATCAGCGAGCACACGGTGAAGGTGCACCTGTGGCGGCTGTTCCGGCGGCTGGGTGTGAAGAGCCGCACGCAGGCCCTCCACCACGCGCGCACCAACGGATTGTTGTCGGGCTGACCCCCAGGTTGCCCGGCACTTCGTGTCCGGGCGCCCACCCCCTCTCCGGGGGGCAACACCAGAGGCCCGGCAAAGCCGGTTCCTCGGTGTTTCACCAACGGGCCTGGCTGCGCCGGCCGGGGCTCAGCCTACGGCGCCTGAGATGCGGGTCTGGGCTTGCGTTTCGTCGGCGTCGTGCAAGGCGACGCGGAACACGCTGCCACGGCCCAGGCGCGAGCGCACGCTGACCGGATGCCCCAGCGCGTGCGACAGCCGCGCCACGATCGCCAGGCCGAGGCCGAAGCCGTCCGAGGTGCCGGCATGGTCGGCCACCTTGTAGAACTCCAGGAAGACGTCGCGCAGGTGTTCGCGCGCGATGCCGATGCCCGTGTCCCAGACCTCGACCCGCAGGCCGTCGCGGGTCTGCCGCGAGGCCAGCAGGATGCCGCCCTCGGCCGTGTACTTGATCGCGTTGGCCAGCAGGTTGCCGATCATGCGACGCACCCGGATCGGGTCGGTCAAGACGGTGCCGGGCGTCACGTGCATGCGAAAGCCCAGCCCCTTGGCTTCGGCCACCGGCCGGTACTGCAGTTCGAGGTCGTGCAGCAGCTGCGCCACTTCGACCCGTTCGATGTGCAGCCGCACCTGTCCCGAATCGATGCGGGCGAGGTCGAACAGCGAATCGAACAGCGCGTTCACCGCGTGCGTGGCCCGCACGATCTTCGGCGCGATCTCGGCCACCAGCTCGGGCTCGTTGCGCAGCCAGTCGGCATAGAGCGAGAGCGCCAGCACGGGCTGGCGCATGTCGTGCGCCGCGCTGGCCAGGAAGCGGTTCTTCATCGCCACGGCCGACACCGCCGCCTGCCGCTGCTGGGTCAGCGAATTGATCAGGATGTGGTTGTGGAACAGCAGCTCGAAGCTGTTGCGCGCGGTCTCGTGGATGCGCCGGCCGGCCCGCAGCAGCAGCCACCAGTGCAGGCCCGGCAGCAGCAGGAAGCCGTAGTGGAAATGCGGCCGCTCGAACTTGAGTTCGATCATGCGCCAGGCGATCGCCGCCAGCATCGTGAAGAACAGCGTGTTGACGTAGCGCTTGAGCAGCGGCGGATGCAGGGCCAGGCCGTTGAGCGGGAAGGTCGCGACGCCGGCGACGATCAGCCAGCTCATGAACTGGTTCACGAGCGGCGTGCGCTCGAAGAAGATCAGGATCGACAGGCCCCAGGCGAAGCCGCTGGCACTCCAGAGATAGCGATAGCGCTCGACGAAGTACTGTTGCGCGGCCGAGTCGCGGTCGGCGTAGTCCCTGGCATAGAGCTGCTCGCCCCAGATCCGGCAACCGGTAGCGACGATGCCGATCGCGAGCCAGGCCATCAGCTGCCAGGGCGGCACGTGGCCCCAGCTCAGGCCCACCATGGCCGGCATCAGCGCCGCCGCCAGCAGGTAGGAGCCGCGGGAGGCCCGCATCAGGCTGCGGATCAGCTCACCGCGCACCCACGGCTCGGCCTCGTCGGCAGACGCAGGCGCCGGTGTGAGGCTTGCAAAGGACGAGTTGCCCAGCCCTGCGAACGACGAATTACCCATCATGGCCTTCACGCCCCTGTCATCCACGCCACAAAAAAAGGCCCCTCGCGAGGGGCCCCTGCCTGCGGCACTGCGCACCGCAATTGAAAAACTCTGCGACCCGATGCCGCCCTGTGCCACGCGCCCCTGGGCGCCAGGCGCTAACGCCTGATCTTAATTGGCCGCCGACGCGACTTCCGTCCCATCATTCCCTGATTCGTAGCGTGCGCACAACGCCTTTCGGGGTTCCGGCGTCTGCTTCGACCGCAGCCTCGCCCAGGATCCACGCCCGGAACGCGGCCACCTTGGCCCGCAACTGGCTTCCCTCGGGAACGAGCAGGTAGTACGCCAGGTCTTCGAGCAGGGCGTCGTCCGCGAGTCTCAGCAGGCGCCCTTCGGCGAGATCGGGCGCCACCATCGCCGCCGGCAGCAGGCCCGCGCCCTGCCCCGCCAGCACGGCCCTCAGCAGCAGACCGGCGTCGTCGTAGGCGGGGCCACGGGCCGGGCCGATCTCGTCGATGCCCTGCGCCTGGAACCACCGATGCCAGCCGCTGCGCTCGGCCTCGTGCACCTGCGGCCAGCGCAGCAGCGCCGCCGCGGAGGCTGGCCGCCCCAGCCGGGCGGCCAGCGCCGGCGCCGCCACCGGCACCACCTCCACGGCGACCAGCTTGTCGCTGTGCAGACCCGGGTAGCGCCCGAGACCGTGACGGATCGCGACGTCCACGCCATCGCGCGACCAGTTCACGAGCGCGGTGCTGGCGACCACCTGCAGATCGATGTCCGGATGGGCATCCTGGAAGTCCTGCAGCCTCGGGACCAGCCAGGCCGCGGCGAAGAAGGGCGTGACGCTGACAGTCAGCAGGCCCGACTCGGCCGCTGCCGCGATGCGCCCGGACGCCTCGGCGATCTGCCGCAAGGCATTGCGGATCGGCGGCAGGTACTCGCGCCCGGCGCCGGTCAGCACGATGCCGCGATTCACGCGCTCGAACAGCGCGATGCCCAGCTTCTCTTCGAGCGCCTTGAGCATCTGGCTGACCGCGCCGGGCGTCACGCACAACTCCTCGGCCGCTTTCTTGACCGAGAGGTGGCGCGCCGAGGCCTCGAAGGCGCGAAGTGCGCCCAGCGGCGGGAGATGCTTCAGGATCATTTAGTTTTACTAACTTCAATCGGCATCAATTCATGGTTTGCTTTTCCAATGCCGATTGGTGAACATCCAGCTTAGCAATTCTGATCCGAATCGAAGCAAAGGAAAACGCGCGATGACTGATGCCACGGTACTGCGCCGCCCTCGACGCCTGTTCCACGGCTGGTGGGTGGTCGCGGGCGCCTTCGCCGTGACTTTCGTCGGCTTCGGCAGCGCCTACACCTTCGGCGCCTTCGCAGCATCGCTGCAGCAGGAATTCGCGGCCTCGCGCGGCTCGACCTCGGTGGTGTTCTCGCTCGCCGGCTTCCTGTACTTCGCGTTCGGCTGCGTCAGCGGACCGCTGGCCGACCGCTGGGGCTCGCGGCGCCTGGCGCTCGCCGGGATGCTGCTGACCGGCGCCGGCCTGGTCGCGGCCAGCCTCGCGCGCAGCCTCACCGAGGTCTACCTGGCCTACGGGCTCGGGGTGGGCCTGGGCGTCGGCTGCGCCTACGTCCCCGCGGTCGGGGCCGTGCAGCGCTGGTTCTCCCGGCGGCGCGGGCTGGCGTCCGGGCTGGCCGTCAGCGGCATCGGCGTCGGCACGCTCGTCATGCCGGCGCTGGCCGCGCTGCTGATCGCACAACTTGGCTGGCGCGGCGGCTATGCCGTCCTCGGTGTCCTGGCCATGGTCGTCGGTGCGGGCATGGCGCTCCTGATCGAGAACGACCCGCATGCTCGCGGGCTGTTCCCTGACGGCGATCCCGCGGGCCCCGCCGATCCGGCGCAGCGCGCGGCAGGGATGTCGGTGCGCGAAGCGCTCGGATCGCGGCAGTTCGCGGTTCTCTATGGCGCCTGCCTGCTCTGCTCGCTGGGTGTCTTCGTGCCTTTCGTGCACCTGGTGCCCTCTGCGATGGACCAGGGCGTGGCGCCGTCATCGGCGGTGCTGCTGCTCGGCGTCATCGGCATCGGCAGCACGGCTGGCCGCTTCTTCCTGGGCGGGCTGATGGACCGGATGGGCCGCGACCGGGCCCTGGTCGCCATGTTCGTCGGCATGGCGCTGTCCCTCGCGATCTGGGCGATGGCGACGGGCTGGTGGCCGCTGGCGACCTTCGCCTTCGTCTACGGCGTCTTCTACGGCGGCTGGGTGGCGGTGCTGCCGGCCGTGGTGATGGACCGATTCGGCGGGCGGCATGTCAGCGGCATCATCGGCGTGCTCTATACCAGCGTGGCCTTCGGGACGCTGATCGGGCCGAGCGCCGCCGGGTTCGCCTTCGACATCAGCGGCAGCTACACGGTGCCGATCCTGGCGAGCGTGGCCGCCAACCTGCTGGCCGCGGGCATCGTGCTGGCGATGCCGCGGGGCGCGCTCCGCAGCGAGTCCTAGTGCGCCACCACCGCGATGCCGCGGATCTGCCCCGCCTTCGCCTCGACCGCCGGCCGCGGATAGCGCTCCGGCGCGAAGCGATGCAGCAACTCGGCCTCGCGGCCGCGGGCCAGCGCGAGGTTGGCGAGCTTCACGTGGCCGTAGCCTCGGATCGCCAGCGGCACGGCGGCAATCTGCGCCGCCAGCCGCTGGTTGGACGGCGACAGCCCGGCCATCAATTCGTCGAGCCGCGCATCGAAGCGCCCGATCAGCTCGCGCTCCAGCCGACGCTCCGCGGTGTGGCCGAAAAGGTCGAGGGCCGTGCCGCGCAGCACCTTGCCGCGCGCCAGCCACTTCATCGCCGGCAGCATCCAGCCGCCGAGGCGGATCTTGACCGGCGGCTGACCGTTCGTCGGCCGCGCGAGGAACGGCGGCGCCATGTGGAACTCGAGCTTGAGATCGCCTTCGAACTGCTCGGCAAGCTTCGCGCGGAAGCCGCCGTCGCTGTAGAGGCGCGCCACTTCGTACTCGTCCTTGTAGCTCATGAGCTTGAGCAGGCTCTGGGCCGCATTGCGCGTGACGGGCAGCGAAGGGTCGCCACCGGCCAGCGCAGACTCGCGTTGCCGCACCGCCCCCACCCGGGCCTCGAAGCGCCGGGCCCAGGCCGCGTTCTGATACCCGGCCAGATGCCGCACAGCCCTGGCGACCAGCGCCTCCAGCGACTCGTCCTCAGCCAGCGCGGCCGGCGCACCGCGCACGGCATCGATGGCCTGCGGATCGCCCGCCGCCAGGCGGCCGAGCGAGAACGCCAACTGGTTGGCCGCCACGGCGACGCCGTTGAGTTCGATCGCGCGGGTCAGGGCCTCCAGGCTCAGGGGAATCAGGCCGCACTGCCACGCATAGCCGGCCGCGAGGATGTTCGATGCCAGCGTGTCGCCCAGGAACTCCTCCGCCAGCGTCTGGGCGTCGAAGGTCCGGACCTGTTCGCGGCCGGCCACGAAGCGCATCTTCTCGAGCAGCAGCTCGACCTTGAGGTCCGCATCCGGGTTGCGCAGCGACTCGGCCACCGGGATCTCGTGCATGTTCGCCAGGATGCGCGTGCGGCCGTGGCGCACGGTCTGCAGCGCCTCGGGCGAGGCACCGACCACCACGTCGCAGGCCAGGATCGCATCGGCCTGCTGGGTGTCGATGCGCACCTGGTTCAGCCGCTCGGGCGTGTCGGCCAGGCGCACGAAGCTCAGCACCGCGCCGCCCTTCTGCGCAAAGCCCATGAAGTCCAGCACGCTCGCCGACTTGCCCTCCAGGTGCGCGGCCATCGCGATGACCGCGCCCACGGTCACCACGCCGGTGCCGCCGACACCCGTGACCAGCAGGTCGTAGGGCGCCGTCCATCCGTGCGGTTCGGGCCTCGGCAGCGCGGCCACGTGGCGCAGGAAGGCATCCTGGCCCGCAGCCAGCGCGCCGCTCTTCTTGCGCAGCGCGCCGCCGCTCACGCCGACGAAGCTGGGGCAGAAGCCCTGGGCGCAGGAGTAGTCCTTGTTGCAGCTGGTCTGGTCGATCTTGCGCTTGCGGCCGAACTCGGTCTCGTGCGGCAGTACGGCGACGCAGTTGCTCTGCACGCCGCAGTCGCCGCAGCCCTCGCACACCGCCTCATTGATGAACAGCCGCTTGGCCGGGTCGGCCAGCTCGCCCTTCTTGCGGCGGCGGCGCTTCTCGGCGGCACAGGTCTGCTCGTAGATCAGCACCGTGACGCCGGGCACTTCGCGCAGTCGCCGCTGCACCGCGTCGAGTTCGCTGCGGTCGTAAAACTCGGTGCCGGCCGGGAACTTGCCCTTGATCGCGTCGTACTTCTCGATCGCGTCGCTGACCACCACCACCTGCTTCACGCCTTCGGACTCCACCTGGCGCGCGATCGCATCGACGCTGATGATGCCGTCGACCGGCTGGCCGCCGGTCATCGCCACCGCGTCGTTGAACAAGATCTTGTAGGTCAGCGTCGCGTTGGCCGCCACCGCCTGCCGGATCGCGAGATAACCCGAGTGGTAGTAGGTGCCGTCGCCGAGGTTCTGGAACACGTGCGGCGTGCGCGTGAACATCGCGTGCGAGATCCAGTCGACGCCCTCGCCGCCCATCTGGATCAGCCCGGCCGTGCTGCGGTCCATCCAGTTGGCCATGAAGTGGCAGCCGATGCCGGCGCGCGCGGTCGAGCCCTCCGGCACCTTGGTGCTCGTGTTGTGCGGGCAGCCGGCGCAGAAGTAAGGCAGCCGCTTGACCGTGTCGCCGTCATTGCTCAGCAGCTCGGGCGGCGTGAAGTCGCGCACGTGCTGCAGGTGGTCGCCAAGCTCGCTGTTGCCGGGGAAATGCACCGCGAGCCAGTGCGCCACCAGCTCGATCAGCCGTGACGGCCGCAGCTCGCCGAGCGCCGACACCAGCGGCCGGCCCTCGCGATCCTGCTTGCCGACCAGCGCCGGGCGGGCACCGGGTGGCGCGTTGTAGAACAGGTCGCGCAACTGGCTCTCGACGATCGCGCCCTTCTCCTCGACGATCAGGATCTCTTCCAGGCCCTCCGCGAAGGCCTTGATGCGGGTCTGCTCGATCGGAAAGCTCAGGCCCACCTTGTAGAGCCGCAGCCCGATGCGGGCCAGGCTCTCCGGCGTCACCTCGAGGCGGCGCAGCACTTCCATCAGGTCATAGTGGGCCTTGCCGCAGGTCACGATGCCGACCTTGGCCTGCGGGCTCTCGATCACGTGGCGATCGATGCTGTTGACGCGGGCGAAGGCGGCGACCGCCTCCAGCTTGTCGGCCAGCCGCGACTCGATGCGCAGCGACGGCAGGTCGGGCCAGCGGTAGTGAAGACCATCGACAGGCGCGCGGTGGCCGGTCGCGGCGCGCACGGTGTCGGCATCGGCCCAGCCGGCGACGCGGGCGGCGACCCGGTCCAGGTCGACCGTGCTGGCGCTCTCGACCACCTCCGACAGCGCCGCCATGCCGACCCAGGCGCCCGAGTAGCGCGACAGCTCGTAGCCGTAGAGGCCGAACTCGAGGTACTCGGCGACGCAGGCCGGCTGCACGACCGGCATGCTCCAGGCGACGAAGGCATGGTCGCTCTGGTGCGGCATCGACGACGAGACGCAGCCATGGTCGTCGCCCGCCACCACCAGCACCCCGCCATGCGGCGAGGAGCCGTAGGCATTGCCGTGCTTGAGCGCATCGCCGGCGCGGTCCACGCCCGGCCCCTTGCCGTACCACATCGCGAACACGCCCTCGACCGTGCGCTCGGGGTCGGACTCGACGCGCTGCGTGCCGAGCACCTGGGTGGCCGCGAGCTCCTCGTTGATGGCCGGCACGAAGCGGATGCCGGCCTCCTTGAAGCCCTTGCCGGCCTTCCAGATCGCCTGGTCCACCATGCCCAGCGGCGAGCCGCGATAGCCGCTGACGAAGCCCTGGGTGCCCAGGCCGCGGGCGAGATCGCGCTGGCGCTGCATCAGCAGCACCCGCACGAGCGCCTGCGTGCCGGTGAGGAAGACGGCACCCGATGTCGCCCACAGGCTGTCGGCCAGGCGGTAGTCGGAACGCAGGACGGACGGATCGCGGGGGGTGCTTTGCATGGCCGAAATTGTTCCATCGCGAGGCGAGGAAAGGCTTCTTCAATACACTAGCGAAACACCCTAATTTGAGAATGTGATTCTCGAAATCCGCCATGAATGTCGATCCCATTCTTCTTGACGCCCACAGCCTGAAGATTCTTTTCGAGCTGCAGCGCGATGCGCGCCAGACCGTGCAACAGATCTCGGAGGCCGTCGGGCTGTCGCCCACGCCGTGCTGGAAACGCATCAAGGACATGGAGGCCGCCGGCGTGATCCGCGGCTACACCGCGGTGATCGACCGCGAGAAGGTGGGCCTGCATGTCGCCGCGGTGGCGGAAGTCAACCTCGACCGGCACAGCGAATCGCAGGTGCAGCGCTTCGAGGACGCGGTCGCTGCCAGCCCGCAGATCACCAGTTGCGTGTCGGCGACCGGCCCCGCGGACTACATCCTCACGGTGCTGGTGCAGGACATGAAGCACTACGAGCGCTTCCTGCACGAGACCCTGTTCAGCCTGCCCGGCGTGACGCACGTGCGATCCAGCATCGTGCTGCGGCAGGTCAAGTCGGAGGTGGCGCTACCGATCGAGCAGGTGCCGCAGTCGTCGACTGGGGCGACGCGCGGCCGGCGGCGCTGAGGCGGCGGCGCTCAGATGTGCAACGCGGCCAGTGCGCCCACGACCACCCCCACCCCTGCGACGCCGAGCATGCCCCACTCCAACCACTTCTTCCTCGTCAGCAAGGCCATCGCGGCCAGCGCGATGGACACTTGAAGCGCGGTGGTGGCCTGGGCCCAGCGATGATGCTGGTGCATCTGCGCTTCGGACTTCAGGTCCCAATCCACGGCCTCCTTCTCGAGCTTTTGGGCGACGAGCAGGATTTCTCCTTTTTCTGCTTCGTAGCGGGCAACCTTCGCCTGCCAGGCCGGCTTGCGCTCGCTCGACGACATGTCCAGCGCGAACTCGGCGAGGGACTGCTTCGTGCTCTTGGCCTGGAAGAAGTTCCACTGGTTCGAGGCCTCGGTCTTCTTGATGCCCGCGTTGTTCTTGTAAAGACCGGCGTTGGCTTGGGTGAGTCCTCCCATGTACGCGAAGATCGCCCCGACCGTGGCGATGACGGCGGTGCACACCGCAATCTGACTGGTCAGGCTGATGCGGCCCCCGTCGTGGGTGGAGGTGGGCTGATGCCCCCCCTGTGCGGCGTGCTCGAGTTCGTGGTCATGCGGGCCGTGCACGTGAAAGCCGTGTCCTGACATAGGGGTCTCCAATTGGGTTGAGGCTGCGAAGTATGACGAACCGGCCGAGCCGTTCGCCCTTCGCCCCCATGGAGCTCCCACGGGCGACGGCCGACGAGTCGTTTGCTTCCTCTCGACGGACTGGGACTTGTGCCCGCTTCGGCGGGCTGTTTCACGGCGCGCCGAGCCGCCCGAATGCAGAGTTCGGACCGAAGTGCCTCAGCGCCTTGTGACCCAGCGCCGTGACCAACTCGACGCGCGCGGGCTGAGGTTCGCCCGGCCTGGCGGGTGGAAAGCTGCAGATGATGTGCCCGGCGTCGTGAAGAACCCGAAGTTCCAGCTGAACCGTCGGGTTGGTGAAGTCAAGAGGCAACTCCGCATCGGCGAGCGCCTGGAGCAGTTCCATCGGCATGACAGCCCCCCCAATCTTGCTGAACGTCCGGGCCCGGTCTTGTGGGCCACGGTTGCTCAGGTCGTCGGCCATGCGTCTCTCCTTTTTTCGTGAAAGCGCAGCCTGCGGCTTCAGCAGGTCGTGTCGGGTAAGACAACGCTGCATCTGTCCGCCGGAGGGCATCGCGCGCCCGAGATCCCAGCGGTCGAACGAGCCTAGGGCCCGCCAAGAAAGCGCGCACGCCGTGATTCGGCGGCTTCCTACGCGCAGCCCTGGTGCGGCGCTCAAACTCCGAGCCGTTTCAACCCCAGTGTGGAAAGGAGCGGTCCATGCCAAGAGGCGACAAATCAGCCTACACAGACAAGCAAAAACGCCAGGCGGAGCACATCGAAGAGGGCTATGAGCGTCGAGGCACGCCCCGGGACGAGGCTGAACGCCGCGCCTGGGCGACGGTCAACAAGGAGACGGGCGGCGGCAAGAAGAGCGGCTCCGGCCGAGGTCACCCCGAGGATCATGCGCCGTTGCGCAAGGGCGGGCGGCTGGGCGGTGCGGCCAGCGCGGCGAGGAGCCCGGCTGAGCGCTCCGCCTCGGCAAGAAAGGCCGCTGCCACACGCAAACGCAGGAGAGCCGCTGCCTGAGCCTGCAGCTGATGCAGGCAGAAAAGCAAAACGGGCCCAGAGGGCCCGTCGTTGCTGACTTCTTGGAGGAGAGGGAGGGATTCGAACCCTCGGTACGTTCGCACGTACGCCTGATTTCGAGTCAGGTACATTCGACCACTCTGCCACCTCTCCGGTGTCTGTCGAGCCGCTGATGATAGCAGAACTCGCGCGCGCTTTTTTCAGGCCCGCAGCACCTCGATGCCGCCCAGGTAGCGCCGGAGCGCTTTCGGCACCGCGATCGAGCCGTCCTCGTTCTGGTGGTTCTCGAGGACCGCGACCAGTGCCCGTCCGACCGCCAGGCCGGATCCGTTGAGCGTGTGGACGAGTTCGTTCTTGCCCTGCGCGTTCTTGAAGCGGGCCTGCAGACGGCGGGCCTGGAAGGCCTCGCAGTTGGAGACCGAGCTGATCTCGCGGTAGGTGTCCTGCGCCGGCAGCCAGACTTCGAGGTCGTAGGTCTTGGTGGAGCCGAAACCCATGTCGCCGGTGCACAGCAGCACCACGCGGTACGGCAGCTCGAGCGCCTTCAGCACGGCCTCGGCATGGCCGGTCATGGCTTCCAGCGCCTCGTAGCTCTTGTCGGGGTGCGTGATCTGCACCATCTCGACCTTGTCGAACTGGTGCTGCCGGATCATGCCGCGCGTGTCCCGCCCGGCGCTGCCGGCTTCCGAGCGGAAGCACGGCGTGTGCGCGGTCAGGCGGATCGGCAGCTGTGCCTCGGCCACGACCTCGTCGCGCACGAAGTTCGTGAGCGGCACTTCGCTGGTCGGGATCAGGTAGAGCGCCGCATGATCCGGCGCGGGCTCGCCGTCCTGGCCGCCCTTCTTGGCGGCGAACAGGTCGCCCTCGAACTTGGGCAGCTGGCCGGTGCCGCGCATCGAATCGGCGTTGACGACGTACGGCACGTAGCACTCGGTGTAGCCGTGGTCCTCGGTCTGGATGTCGAGCATGAACTGCGCGAGCGCGCGATGCAGCCGCGCGATCGGGCCCTTCATCACGGTGAAGCGCGAGCCCGCGAGCTTGGCGCCCATCTCGAAATCCAGGCCCAGCGGCGCACCGAGGTCTACGTGATCGCGGGGCGCGAAGCCGAGCGCGGTCGCCGCGGCGCCCTCGCCGCCCTGCGGGCTCCAGCGCCGCACTTCGACGTTGGCGTCTTCGTCGTCGCCAACCGGCACGCTCGCGTGCGGCAGATTCGGCACGGCCAGCAGCAAGGCCTGCAGCTCGGGCTGGATCGCCTCCAGGCGGACGGCCGAGGATTCCTGCTCGGCCTTCAGCGCATTGACCTCGGCCATCAGCGCCTCGACCGATTCGCCCTTGGCCTTCAGCGGTCCGATCTGCTTGTTGAGCACGTTGCGGCGGGCCTGCAGTTCCTCGGTGCGGGTCTGCAGGGTCTTGCGCTCGGCTTCGAGGGCGCTGAACGTTCCGACGTCGAGGAAGGTCTGATCCTTCTTGCGGGTTTCGAGGCGGGCAACGACCGAAGCCAGGTCCTTGCGTAACAGTGTGATATCGAGCATCGCGTGATTTTAGGTGGGCGCCGGGCCGCCCCAAGCCGACCTGCGGCCCCCTCGGGGGGCAGCGACACACGAAGTGAGGAGCGTGGGGGCATTGGGGTGGGCGTAGGATCGTTCACCCCCCACCATTCCACCAAGGAGTTGCGATGCAAGCCTATCTGACCTTCAATGGCAACGCGGCCGAGGCGCTCGCGTTCTATGCCCAGGCCCTGGGCGGCAAGATCCTCTTCAGCATGACCTTCGGCGAAAGTCCGATGGGCGCCGAAACGCCGGCCGAGCACAAGGGCAAGATCATGCACGCCACGCTGGAGGCGCGCGGCCACCAGCTGATGGCCTCCGATGCGCCGCCCGGCTACCCCTTCAAGGGCTACCAGGGCTTCTCGCTGTCGGTCCAGGCCAAGGACGTGAAGGAAGGCGAGACGCTCTTCAACGCGCTCGGCGCCGGCGGCAAGGTCACGATGCCTTACGCGCCGACCTTCTGGTCGACCGGCTTCGGCATGCTCGAAGACAAGTTCGGGGTGCCCTGGATGGTCAACTGCGAGCAGCAGCCCACCCAGGCCTGAGAGTTCCCCGCGTCGCGTGCGATCACGGTGCACGAACACACCGGCCGGCGAAGCCTGGCCCCTTCGTGAAGCACCGCGGAACCGGCTCCGCCGGGCCGCTGGTGTTGCCCCCGGCAGGGGGTGGGCGGCTACACGAAGTGAGCCAACCTGGGGGCGAGCTCTACGCTAGCGTCGCGGGGTCGACGTTGGCGCCGCAGATGATCAGGCAGACCTTCTCGCCCTCGCGCGGCACATAGGCGCCGCTCTGCAGGGCCGCCAGCGGCAACGCCGCGGCCGGCTCGACCGCCAGCTTCAGCTCCTTCCACAGCCAGAGCTGGGCGGCGCGTATCGCCTCGTCCGACAGCAGCAGCGCATCGCCCACATGGCGTTGCGTGATGTCCCAGGCGATCGCACCGATGCGCCGCGCGCCGAGCGAATCGGCAGCGACGCCGCCGACCTCGACATCCACCGGCTCGCCGGCCTCTCGCGCGCGCGCCAGGGTCGGCGCGCGCTCGGGTTCGAGCGCCACCACCCGGCTGCGGCGTTCGAACCAGGCGGCGAGCCCGCCGATCAGTCCGCCGCCGCCCACGCTCACGAGCACCGCATCGGGCAGGCCGCCCTGCTGCTCGATCTCGCGCCCGAGCGTGCCGGCGCCGGCCACCACTTCGGGCTGGTCGTAGGCATGCGTCAGCAAGGCGCCGGTTTCGCGCTGCCGTTCGAGACAGGCCGCCAGCGCGTCGGAATAGGCCGCGCCGCCGACCACCACCTTGGCGCCGAGCGCGCGCAGCCGGGCCCGCTTGGCCTCGGGCGACATGTTGGGCAGGAAGACCTCGCAGGGCACGCCCAGCGCCTGCGCGGCCGCCGCGGTGGCGATGCCGGCGTTGCCGCCGGACGCGATGATCGCGCCGCTGGCCGGAATCTCGTGGGCCAGCAGCCGGTTCATCATGCCGCGCGCCTTGAAGCTGCCGCTGGCTTGCAGATGCTCGAGCTTGAGCCAGACCTCGACGCCCGGCGTCTCCACGCCCAGCGCCCGGCCCGAGAGCTTCCACAGCGGCGTTTCGCGCAGGAAATGCGGCGCGCGTTGATGGATCCGGCGCGCGGCCGCCTCGACGTCCCCGCGCCAATCGTGCTGAACGGCGCCGCTCACGAGATATGCCCCGGTGCGGGGATGTCGTCGAGCTTCAGTCCCTTGGGGAGCGGGAACTTGAGCGTCTCCTGGATGCCGTCCATCTTGCGCACCGAGACCGCGCCCAGCGCCTTGATGCGGTCGATCACCTCGCGCACCAGCACTTCGGGCGCCGACGCGCCCGCCGTGAGGCCGACGCGGCTCTTGCCCTCGAACCATTCGGGCCGGAGCTCGGCGGCGGAATCGACCATATAACTTTCGGTGTCCAGACGCTGCGCGAGTTCGCGCAGCCGGTTGCTGTTGGAACTGGTCGGGCTGCCGACCACGATGACCAGGTCGACCTGTGGGCTCAGCAGCTTCACGGCATCCTGCCGGTTCTGCGTCGCATAGCAGATGTCCTGCTGCTTGGGCTCGCGCACGCTCGGGAAGCGCGCGCGCACCGCGGCCGAGATCTCGGCCGCATCGTCCACCGAGAGCGTGGTCTGCGTGACCACCGCGAGCTTCTCGGTCTGCGCCGGCGCGACCTGCGCCACGTCCGCCACGTCTTCCACGAGATGGATGCCGCTGGACAACTGCCCCATCGTGCCTTCGACCTCGGGATGCCCCTTGTGGCCGATCATGATGAACTCGTAGCCTTCCTTGGCGAGCTTCGCCACCTCGACGTGGACCTTCGTCACCAGCGGGCAGGTGGCGTCGAACACCTCGAAGCCGCGTTCCCGCGCCTCGGCCTGCACGGCCTTGCTGACGCCATGGGCGCTGAACACCAGCGTGGCGCCCGGCGGCACGTCGGCGAGGTCCTCGATGAAGACCGCACCCTTGGACTTGAGCTCGTTGACCACGTAGGTGTTGTGCACGATCTCGTGGCGCACGTAGATCGGCGCGCCGAACTTGGCGATGGCGCGCTCGACGATCTCGATCGCGCGGTCGACGCCGGCACAGAAGCCGCGCGGCTCGGCCAGGATGACCTCTTCGATCGCGCTCACAGCACGCCGATCAGCTTGACCTCGAAGGTCACGGGCTGACCTGCGAGCGGATGGTTGAAGTCGAAGCGCACGGCGGTCTCGTTCGACTCGACGACCGCGCCCGCGTAGCTGCCGGTGCCGTCGGGCGTGGGGAACTGCACGACATCGCCGACCGCGTACTGTTCGTCGGGGTCGCCGATCTGGATCAGCAGCTTGCGCGCGACCCATTGCTGCATCTCGGGGTTGCGTTCGCCGAAGGCTTCTCCCGACGGCAGCTCGAAGGTGGCGTGCGCGCCCTCCTCCAGGCCGATCAGGCGCAGTTCCACCGCCGGCGAGAGCTCGCCGGTGCCCAGCGACAGGGTGGCGGGCTTGTCCTGGAAGGTGTTGATGATGTCGCCCGCGGGGCCGGCCAGCCGGTAGTGCAGCGTGAGAAAGGAGCCGGCAGCGACGGCAGCGGCGGTGGAGGTCGATGACAAGGTGAGAGCCCGATAGACTGGGGCCCTTATTTTAGGGAGTGGGGGCAGAGCCCCTGGTGCGCCATGTCTTTCAAGGACCTGCCGGCCGGCGCGCGGCCGCGCGAGAAGCTCATGGCGCTCGGCCCCGCTGCGCTGGCCGACTCCGAACTGCTGGCCTTGCTGCTGCGCACCGGCATGCCCGGCAAGAACGTCCTGCAGCTCTCGCAGGAGCTGCTGGACCGCTTCGGAGGGCTGGCCGGCCTGCTCGAGGCCGACCTCGATGCCCTGAAGACCATCAAGGGCCTGGGCGGCAGCGCCAAGCGCGCCGAACTGGCGGCGGTGCTCGAACTGGCGCGCCGCGCCCTGGCGGAGCAGCTCAAGGCCGGCGCCGTCTTCGATTCCCCCGGCGCGGTGGGGCACTACCTGCAGCTCCACCTGGCGGCCCGGCCACACGAGGTCTTCGCCGCCCTCTTCCTCGACGCCCAGCACCGCCTGATCGCGATGGAGGAGCTGTTTCGCGGCACCCTGACGCAAACCAGCGTCTATCCACGCGAGGTGGTCACGCGGGCGCTGCACCACCACGCCGCCGCCGTGGTGCTGGCGCACAACCACCCGTTATGTTGATTTTGAGGGTGTCAACACGGGGAGCCTGTGACCCCGTATTCGTCTATTTCAGTATTGAAACCAGCTTGGGCTTGGCGTTTCGGCGCAGGTCGGCGAGTTCGCGTTCCCGGCGCCGCAGCAGTGAGCTGGTCTCCTGCCAAGCCGCGAAATAGTGGTCGACCAGAGCCGCGAGCTTGACCACGTGCTGGTGCAGGTCTTCGTTCTCATCGCGCAGTTGCTGCAAGGCACGACTGGCCGGACCCGGATCACGGTGGCGCTGCCGCTGCAGCTTGTGCAACGCGTGCAGGATGTCAGGGTGGTAGCGGTATAGCGCATTGCGCGAAACGCCAGCGAGTTCACACAGCGCCGAGGCGGTCGGTGCTTCGGGCGTGCTGAGCGCGGCCAGTTGGGCCAGCGCATCGCGAAGTCGTTGCGCGGGCGGCCTGCCGGTGGCGTCAGCGGTGGATGCGCTCGCCATGCTTGCCCTCCTTGCTCACTTCATCGATCGCGCGGATCAGCGAGCGCGCCTCGTCGAGACGCTCGCGCACGATGCGCAACGTCTGCAGCGGCAACGCCGGTTCGTTGAGCAACTCTTCGTGCCGATGGACCTGCTCGACCCAATAGGGCCGATGCTGGGTGGACACGGCGAAGTTCCTGCAGCGCGAGCAGGTCGAGGGCTCACGCCGCGCCGGGTTGGGGCCGATGGCGTTGCCCAGACAAGCGCTGTGCTCTTCCCTGTAGACGCAGAATCCCCAGTCGCACACGCCGAGCACGAGCCCGGCATCCACCAGCAAGCGCGCGTAGCTCTTGATGTCCTGCTTGAGCCGCGCGCCCCGGAAGCGCGGGCGCCTGGCCACGATCTCGGCGCCGGCGTGTCCGCCCAGGCCGGGTGCGGCGAGCATGTGTTCCCAGGCCGCGGCCGACTGTTCGAGGATCCCGGACTCGATCTCCTGATTGAGACGGTAGTCCGAGCCGCTGTAGCCGTGGTCGGTGATGGCGCGTTCGCGGTGACCGAGATGCTCGGCCAGCGCGAACAAGGCGGAGCCATCGCGCAGCGCCGCGAAGCGGGCGAAGGTCTTGCGGCCCTGGTGCGTCGTGAGCCGCCAGGGCTTGCCCTGATGCAGAGGTAGACCAAGCCATGCGGCGAAGCGCTGCAGCAGAAAGCGCATGCGCATGGCCGATGGAACGACCAGCGGACCGGGGCAAACCTTCTGCCACTCGGTTGCGCCAGAACTCTGACGGCGGCGCAGCCACAACTGGGCGCGCCCTGCCTGAGCGCGATGCCCGGCGGATAGCGCCTCGAGAACCGAGATGGCGTGGACCGCGGGCGGGGGCGCCACCCACTCGTGAGGTCGGCCGTTGTACTCGGCCTGACGCTTGAAGATGGCGCCGACGATCACGAGGATCGCATCATCGGTGGTGCCGTCGCCACGCTGCTGCACGCAGCCGGCATCCAGGTGCAGGATCTCGCTTGCCCTGGGCCCCACCAGGTAGGAGATGACCACGAAGCACGCGGCGTAGAGCATGTCGATCAGTTGAGCGAGGTCGTCGACCGTACGGACCGGCTGCGCAGTGCCGGGCAGTTCGATGCCTGCCTGCTGCAACGCCCGTGTCGCCGCATTGGTGCGGGCGTTGACGCCGTAGCCGCGTCGGGTGGCCGAGGCCATCGCTTCAGCGTAGACCTGCCTGGCCCGCAGGATGTGAGGGGCGCCATCGACCAGCAGATTGATGGCTCCCTGGACCAGGGCAACGGCGACGCCATCCGGGGTATAGGGCCAGCGCCGAATCTGGGCGTCGCGCACGCCGGCGACCTCGCCGTGGCTGCGCCCCGGGAAGGGATCGATGCGCAGCCCGTCGTCGAGTTCGTCGCGAAACCGATGGAGGTAGGTGAACAGGTAGAGGTACTTCTGCACCGTTGCGGGGGCGAGCGCGGCGCGCCCGATGCCGGGACGCTCTGTGAGCGAACGCTGGAACTGCAGCAGCGCCGTGGCGTCGAGATCGGCAAAGCGCGCGAAGCCCGTCTGATCCATCCAGCGCAGGAGCTCGCGCAGGTACACGAAATAGCCGGCAACTGTGCTTGCGCGCTGCGCCAGGCCCGTGCTCAGCGAGCGGCTGCGGATGAGCGCGATGAGCTGCCTGCTGCTCTCCAGCTGCGGCGCATACCGGTCGTCGGTGAAACACCTCCCGCTCGGGAGCGTGAAGTTCCAGTGCAGTCGCACGGGGCTGGCTTCTTCGAGGGTATTGGTGGGCTTGAAAACCCAGACCGTGTCGCGCCAGGTCGAGTCGAGCAGGAACCATGCGTGATCGATGGGTGCGGGCTGCGCCGCGCGTGCACCCCGCACCTCGGGGACTTGGCTGGTGGATCGGGAAACGCGCATCGCTGCACCTCATCGCAGATCGGGTAACGGCGGCAACTGTGCCACCAGGGGCGCAGCGGCAGCGAGTTCGCCCGCGGCGAAGCGCGCAAGGATGTCCTCCTCCAGGATGCGCAACTGCGGGGCATAGAGCGACTGCCAGCGAGCCGGGTGCAGCGCCCTGGCGGCCTCGCGCAGGTGATCGCGTGCCTGCAGCAGCCGGGCCACCGTTGCAGGGTCAGGCGTGATGATGGCGTTGGGGCAGGTGAAGCAGCCCATGAAGTGGGTGCACAACTCACCGCGAGGTGTGCCGGGGGCCGCACCTGCAAACGGGTCCGTGCAACCGAAGCCGAACATCGACACGACCTCCCCGGGCGGAACGATTGAGCCGCTGCCGTTCGAGGCAGCAGGCTTGGCTGTGCCGATCGAGCGAGCTTGCTCGATATGCCCGATGAAGGCGCTCTGCAAGGCAGCGATGCGTGCGCGATGTTGCGCGTCGACTTCAGGCGTCTGGACGTAGCGCACGGTGGTGGCCAGGTGCGCGTGGTTGGCGACGGCGCTGACGCGGCGCAGGTCGCCCGAGGCACGATAGAAGCTCGCGAGGACGCCGGGGCGGATCGACACGAGAGAGAACCTCGGCAGGCCGTGGCGCTCGCAGAAGGACTTGAGCATGTGCTTGACGGCACCGCTGGACAACGCCGTCACTGCGCGCATGCCCTTGTACAGGAACAGCCGTTCGCGCAGCGCGACCGGCGCGAGCGGTCGCAGCCGTGCGTTCCACTCGACGATCTCCTTCACCAGCGCGGGCGGTTCGAGATGATCATTGCTGTTGAACGTGCGCCGCTGGATGCTGTTGGCGCGAGCCTTGAACCACACGAGCGCCTGACGATCGTCCAGCAGCGGCAAGGATTGCAGGCAGTCTCGCTCGAGTTCGGCGATGGGGTCGGGGTTGCCGGCCGCATGGATCAGGATGGCGAGGTAGTACGGCAGCAGCGATTCGGCGCGCGGGTACAGACAGCGCTCGACCTGCTTCAAGCCGCCGAGCCGGCTCAACGTTCTGTTGACCGGGTGCCGCCCTGCGCGTGACAGATCGCGTGCCGTGGGGACGATGCCACCGCAATGCCGATCGACATGTTGCAGCAGCCAGCCAAGAGTGCCTGTCTTGCCGCTGTCGGTGAGCCGCTGGGCGCGGGCCGCCGCGCGGGCAGCGCGTATCTGTGTGATGTCTGCCTCGCATGCCCTCAGGATCGCGCGCAGTTCGTGCGCCGGCATCTTGGTGCGCGCTGGCGTGTCGCGATTCCTCCACGGGAACGGGTTGAAGGGGTACTCGATGCTGGCGATGACTCCGGGGCGGCAGCGTTCGAGCCATTGCAGCAGCTTGCGCAGCGCCGTGTACGCGCCTGCCCGGCTCGACTTGGCCCAGGGCTGGCCGCCCGGCCTGCGCTGCGCGTTGAGCCACTCGACATAGCGCACGAGCAGGTCGCGATGCAGGTCGGCCAGTCCCGCGAGCGCACCCGACTCGCAGGCGAACCGGTCGAAGGTCTTGATATGGAACCAATGCGTATGGATGCAGCGCTCGGACTGGATACCGACGTGGCTCCAGAAGGCCTCGGCCAGAGCGAGGCGCACGTCCTCGGGCAGGCACAGCGAGGTGAAGTCGACGACAGTGTTGCGCACCCGCCGTGGTGCGTCGTGCCGCACGGGCTGCATCCCCTTGGGTACAGCGGCCGTGGCCTTGCCCGGCAGCACCCGAGGCATCGGTTGACGGCGTGCGCCCATGATCACTGCGTCCCGGACAACAAGGTGTCCAGGACCTCCTTGAGTGCGCAGGCGTCGACAGCGATGGCGCGCAGATACCGGTCGGTGGTCTCGATGCGTTCGTGACCCATCAGCACCTTTACCACGAGCAGCGGGTTGATCGCGGCGCCCTCGCTGGCGAGCCGTTCGAGGCGAGCCAGCAGCATGCAGGCGAAGGTCGCCCGCATCAGATGCGTGGTCGCCTTGAACCCGCATGCCTGGCCAGCTTGGCTGATCACGCGCTGATACGCGTTCTTGCCGGCGGGTGCGCCGCGGGCGTTGATGAACAACGCCGTGTGCTCGACAGGCCGGCCCTTGCGCCGGGCGCGCTGCAGCCAGGCGTGACGGTGACCGCAGAGGTAGCCTGCCGTCTCGTCGAGCAGACTTGCCGGTGCGATCACGTAGCCGGGCTTGCGTCCCTTGCGCGTCACATCGATCGTGTGATGCGACGCCGCTGACGGTTGATGCCTTGTGACGTCCTTGACGCTGAGCCGCAGCAGCTCACTGACCCGAAGGCCCGTGTAGAGCTGCCAGCGCGCCATCAAGTCGTACGGCGGCGCCAGCGTGGCCAGGAGTTCGCGCGCCTGAGCGGATGTGAGGGGACGCGGCAGCGGCTCGAACTGGCGCAGCACGAAGAGACTGTGGTCGGTCGCCTGCGTGGTGTCGGCGCGGGCCGGCTGCGGGTGTCTCGCCACGGCGAAGTTGCGTGGCCTGCCCACCAGGGGCGAGGCGGCCAGCCAATGCATCCGCACGGCCCACTCGTAGAACCTCAGCACTCCGCGCACGCGGTGGTTGATGGTCGAGATGCGGTAGGGCCGGCCTGTGTGAGCGCTGGGCTGCAGCATCATGCGGTTGCGGTAGGCCACCAGGTCCACCGCATCGGCATCGGCCCAGCCGATGGCGTTCTGTTCGAGCGTCTCGAACCAGTCGTAGAGGATCTCGGCATAGGTCCTGAGCGTGTCGGCCGTGTGCGCGCGTTGCACGCCGTGCTCATGAAGGAAGGCCACCGCCGGCTCGATGAGTTGCCACTGCGCCGTGAAGAGCAGCGGAAACCCCGCGGGCCTTGGCTCGCGCAGCCCGATGGAATGCGCCTGCGTTGCAGCCGGCAGCAGTCGCTCGCTCACTTCGCACGGGATCGGCAGTGATGCCTTACGGATGATCTGGACCATGCCGGCCTGCCGCGTTGGTCAGGTGCTTCACCGCATCCACGAACGACAGGCCGAGGACGTGCATCGCCAGGTCGATGGCGCCGCCACCGCCGAGCCGCACTCGCGTGTCGTACCACTTGGCTCCGGTGGTCAGGATCTCGAACTCGCCGCGCGCGGTGGACACGTGCCACCGACGGCTGTGGTCGTCCTTGACAGGCACATACGTCGGGTCAAGCCTGGCGTGCGTCGTCAGCAGCGCCAGGGCGTCGCCGGCCGGCATCTCGCGAAGCCGTGTCAACGTGGCTGCACTGAATGATCTGCGCGCTACCATCACCGCGACCCCCACAGGACTTGCCGAAAAAAATGCGGCGCGCCGGGCTACTCGCCTCTGAAAGAGGCTTGGGCTGCTCGGGCAGTTCCCAGTGTTCAGCGACTCGTCAGATCAAGCAACCGTGTTGACACTCTCGAATGCAACCTAACACCCGAGCGGCTCGGTAGAACCCTCGCGCGCCGATCAGTCGCTCACCCAGACGCTCAAGGCCGCGCTCGCGCTGGTCGACGTGCGCGTGCTCGACCACGTGATCGTGGCCCGGGGCAGCACCCTCTCGATGGCGGAGCGCGGCCTGGTCTGAGCAAAACTTCTCTCTCATCCGCGAATCAGAAACGAAATGTAAAAATCGCCTGATCTGCCGACAATGCCGAGACCGAAAGATGCAAAGGTGCCCGTGGAAGACATATTGATCGTCGACGACGACCCGTCCGTCCGAAAACGCCTGGAACGCGTGGCCGTCCAGGCCGCCCCCCAGGCTCGCTGTGCCATGGCGGGCTCGCTGGCCGAGGCGCGAGAGCAGCTGGCGCAGGGCAGCTTCGACCTGGCCCTGCTCGACATCGGGCTGCCCGACGGCAGCGGCCTCGACCTGTTGCCCTGGATGCAGGCCCATGCGCCGGCGGTCGACGCCGTGGTGGTCTCCAGCCTCGGCGACGATGCCACCGTGCTGCAGGCGATCCGCGGCGGCGCCGTGGGCTACCTGCTGAAGAATGGCAGCGACGTCGAGCTCGAGCTGTCGCTGGGCAGCATGCAGCGAGGCGGCGCGCCCATCGACCCGGTGATCGCGCGGCGCATCCTGCAGCTGATGGCCGCGCCGCAAACCGATGCGCCTCCACTTGCTAACATGCACACGGCGCCGGCGACCTCGGCCCCTGCCGAGCTGAGCGCGCGCGAGATGGAAGTGCTGCAGCTGGTGGCGCAGGGCCACAGCAATCGCGAGATCGCCCGCAGCCTCTCCCTGTCCATCAACACGGTCGAATGCCACGCCAAGAACATCTACCGCAAGCTCGCGGTGCGGTCACGCGCTGGCGCGGTCTACCACGCGCGGGTGCAGGGCTTGCTGCCCTGATCCGCGCAGCGGCGCTGCTGCTGGCCTGCCTCTGGTTCGCCAGCACCGCCCATGCCGATGGCACCGGCGTTGCGGCACGCGGCTTCGAAGGCATCGAGGCCGTGCGGACCGACTGGAACGCCAAGTCGCCGCCCGTCGACGGCTGGACCCCGGCGAGCCTGCCTGACAGCTGGTCGGCGCGCTGGCCGGCGTTCGACGGCGTCGTCTGGTATCGCCTGCGCTGGTCCGAAGCCGCCGATCCGCTCGCGCTGCGTCCGCTCGGCCTGCTGATCGAGTACGTCAACATGGCCGGCGCCTTCTACCTCAACGGCAGCCTGATCGGCGGCGACACCCAGCTCGTCGAACCCCTGTCCCGCTCCTGGAACCTGCCGCGCTACTGGATGGTCGACGCCCCGCTGCTGCGGCCGGGTCCCAACGAGCTGCTGGTGCGCGTGTCGGGCCTGGCCGCCTATCAGCCGGGCCTGGGCTCCGTGACGCTCGACGCGACGGGGCCGCTCAAGGCCGCCTTCCGCGAATCGACCCTGACGCGGCGCACGCTGTCGATGCTGGGCCTCGGGCTCACGCTGGTGATGGGCGTGTTCTACGGCATGCTCTGGCTGCTGCGCCGCAGCGAGCGCTCCTACGGCTGGTTCAGCCTCTTCTCGCTGCTGTGGGTGCCCTACGCGTACAACTACGTGGCGCTCACGACCTGGCCCTTCGCCAGCACCGAGGCTTTCCAGCGCGCCAACCACATCGCGCTGCTGGCCAGCATCGCCTGCTTCGTCATGTTCGCGCTGCATTTCTGCGAACTCGCGCGGCCGCGGCGGCAACGGGCGGTCCTGCTGGTTGCCGGCGCCGGTCTGGCGACGCAGCTGCTGGCGCCCTCGGCGATGCTCGAGCCGGTGCGCGACATCACCGTGCTGGCCGTGCTGGGCGCCTATTTCGCCGGCTGCGCGATCATTGTCAGGCACGCCTTCGCCTCGCGGCGACTCGAGGTCGCGGTGCTGGCGGTGTGCCTGCTGCTGCCGGTGGCGGCCGGCGTCCACGACACGCTGGTGTTCCTCGAATGGCTGCCGGGCACCCGCTACTACGCCGCACTGTCGTCGAGCGCGACCCTGCTGGGCATCTCGTTCGCCCTGACCTGGCGCATGGTCAAGGGCATGCGGCTGGTGGAGCACTTCAACGCCGAGCTGCGGCAGCGCGTGGACGAGGCCACGCAGCGACTGGCCGACGGCCTCAGCCGCCAGCATGCGGCCGAACTGGTCCAGACCCGGCTGACCGAACGCCTGAGCCTCGTGCGCGACCTGCACGACGGCCTCGGCATGACCCTCAGCAGCCACATCCATACGCTGGGAAACCGGGACGCCGCCGACGACGGCATCGCACTGTGGGCGCTCAAGGAAGTCAATGACGATCTGCGCCTGATCATCGAGAGCTCGGCCTTCGACGACACCGACGAGCTGGCCGAGCGGCTGGTGCCGCTGCGCCACCGCAGCACCCGCTTGCTGGAAGCCGCCGGCATCGAATGCAGCTGGCAGCTCGAACGCCTCCAAAGCTGCCGGCTCGGCGGCAAGCGCAACCTGGATTTCCTGCGCGTGCTGCAGGAAGGCCTGGCCAACGTGCTCAAGCACAGCGACGCCAGCCGGGTCGACGTGCGCATCGAAACCGCCGACGGGCAGCTGCGGCTCGCGATCCACGACAATGGCAAGGGCTTCGCAGCCGATGCCGCATCGCATCCGGCCGGCAGCATGGGCCTGCAGAACATGCGAACGCGTGCCGCCCGCCTGGATGGCAGCCTCGAGATTCGTTCCAGCGCCTCGGGAACCACGCTGGCGTTGCGCTGCCCCATCGATTCCGCGGTCACCGCCTGAGCCCGATTCCGTCGACCACCCCATGCCCGCCAAACCCCACAGCCTCAAGAGCCTCGCCGACCTCAAGCAGGTGCAGCGCGCGCTCGCCGAGCAGCGCGAGCGCGCGGCCGCCGAAGCCGCCGCGCTGGCCGCCGCGCGGAAACGACGGCTGGCCGAGCAGGACCTGTTCGCGCGCGCCATCGGAGCCACCCAGCCGCTGCGCAAGGCCGCCGCGGTGCCCTTGGCGCCCGAGCCGCCGGCGCCGATTCCGATCCAGCAGCAGCTCGACGATCAGCGCGTGCTGCGCGAATCGCTGTCCGACGAGTTCGACGTCAGCACCCTGCTCGACGCCGACGATGCGATGAGCTTCCGGCGGCCGGGCATCCACACCGACGTCACGCGCAAGCTGCGCGCCGGCGAATGGTCGATCCAGCGCGAGATCGACCTCCACGGCATGCGCAGCGACGAGGCCCGCGAGGCGCTCGGCGGCTTCATCCGCGAGGCCTGGAAACAGGGCGTGCGCTGCGTGCGCGTGGTGCACGGCAAGGGCCTGGGCTCGCCGGGCAAGCAACCCGTGCTCAAGGCCAAGGTGCAGCGCTGGCTGATCCAGAAGAACGAAACGCTGGCCTTCGTGCAAGCCAAGCCGTCCGAGGGCGGCGGCGGCGCGCTGGTGGTGCTGCTGGCGCCGTCGCGGCGCTGATGCGGGGGGCGGACTATCCGCCCTTGTTCCGCATCCAGTCGGCAGTCTGGAAGAAAGACCCGCGCAGGCGCTCGCGCAGCGCCTCGGGCACCCCGGTCTCGCCCATTGCCTGGTCCATGCAGGCCAGCCACTCGTCGCGCTCGCGGATGCCGATGCTGTGGCCGCCGATGCTCTGCGGCAGGTGGCGCGCGCGCAGCATCGGATGGCCGAAGCGGTCGGTGTAGTGCTGCGGGCCGCCGAGCCAGCCGCAGAGGAACCAGAACAGGCGCTGGCGTGCGTTGTCGAGCGAGCTGCCGTGCACCGCACGCAGCTGCGCGTAGGCCGGCTCGAGGTCCATGAGATCGTAGAAGCGTTCGACCAGCGCGTGGACCGCGGGTTCTCCGCCGATCCATTCGAACGGGGTGTCGAAAGGCGGTTTGTCCTGGATTTGCATGGGCTCCATTGTCCCTCGCTGGCCCCCACGCTCCCCCACTTCGTGTGGGTCGCTGCCCCCCGAGGGGGCCGCAGGCCGGCTTGGGGCGGCCCGGCGCCGGGCCAAGACTTGCGGCACCATCGGGGCATGCGTGATTCGCCCTCCCCTGCCGCCGCCGGCGCGCTGCCGGTCATCGATGTGTCGGCCCTGATCGCCGGCGGCCCGGGACGCGAGCGCGTGGCCGCACGGATCGGCGCCGCCTGCCGGGCCCACGGCTTTTTCTACATCACGGGCCACGGCGTCGACGAGGCGCTCGTGCAGCGCCTCGAGGACTTGAGCCGCCGCTTCTTCGCCCAGGACGAGCCGACCAAGATGCGCTGGCGCATGGCCCTTGGCGGCCGCGCCTGGCGCGGCTACTTTCCGCTCGGGGGCGAACTGACCTCGGGCCGGCCCGACTGGAAGGAAGGCCTCTACCTGGGCACCGAGCTGTCCGCCGACCATCCGCGGGTGCGCGCCGGCACGCCGGTGCACGGCCCCAACCTGTTTCCGGACACCGAGGGCCTGCGCGACACCGTGCTGGCCTACATCGATGCGGTCACGCAGCTCGGCCACCGGCTGATGGAAGGCATCGCGCTGAGCCTGGGCCTGCCCGCCCGCTACTTCGCCGAACGCTACACGGCCGACCCGCTGATCCTGTTTCGCATCTTCAACTATCCGACCCAGGCGGTGCCCGAGGGCATGGACGTGCCGTGGGGCGTCGGCGAGCACACCGACTACGGGCTGCTCACGATCCTGCGCCAGGACACGGTGGGCGGCCTGCAGGTGCGCACGCCGGACGGCTGGATCGAGGCACCGCCGATCGCGCAATCGTTCGTCTGCAACATCGGCGACATGCTCGACCGCATGACGGGCGGACTCTACAAGTCGACCCCGCACCGCGTGACGCGCAACACCTCGGGCCGCGACCGGCTGTCGTTTCCGCTCTTCTTCGACCCGAATTTCGAGGCCCGGGTGCAGCGCATCGAGGGCCTGGCGGGCGCCGCCGCCGAGGACGACAGCGCCCGGCGCTGGGATCGCGCCAACGTGCACGCCTTCAACGGCCGCTATGGCGACTACCTGCTCGCCAAGGTGTCGAAGGTCTTTCCGCAGCTACGCGACGAGGTCCTGTAGCCAGGCGGCGCGCTGCAGCCGGTAGAGCTTGTGCGCACGCAGCGCGTGGCCCAGCGGCAGCGCCGGATGCTCGAAGACGCCGTCGGGCCGCATGCCGAGCCGCTGCATGACCGCCTCCGAGGGCAGGTTCGGCACGGCGGTGAAGGCCACGATCCCGGGCAGCTCGAGGCGCTCGAAACCCACCCGCAGCGCGGCGCGCGCCGCCTCGCTCGCATAGCCCCGGCCCCAGAAGGCATGCGCGAGCCGCCAGCCGATCTCGACGCAGGGCGAGAACGGCAGGTCCGGCCTCGGCACGTTGAGGCCGACGAAGCCGACCAGCGCCCGGCTGGCGCGCTCTTCGGCCGCCCAGAAGCCCCAGCCTCTCTGGGCGATGCCCTCGGCACAGCGCTCGGCCATCGCGTCGCTTTCCTCGCGCGAGAGCGGCGCCGGAAAGAACCGCATCACCCGCGGATCCGCGTTGAGTGCCGCGAAGGCTTCGCGGTCGGCCACCCGCCACTGCCGCAGGTGAAGCCGCTCGGTGTCGAACTCGATGCATTCCGCCATACCGGGGTGTGCCCTATTCCGCCGCCTGCCGCAGCGTGGCCACCACCGGCCGCCGCAGCACCTCGCGCAATCCCCACCAGCCGGCCGCGAGCGCCAGCACCGCGCCCGCAAGCGCGCCGGCGATCGGCACCAGCGGCGAGGCGGTCCAGGTGAAGTCGAACACGAAGCGCGCCAGCGCCCAGCCGATCACGGAGGCGACGATGCTGGCCAGGAAGCCGGCCAGCAGCCCCACGCCCACGAGTTCGGCGCGCTGCACCTGCCGCAGCAGGCTGGCGCGCGCACCCACGGCGCGCATCACCGCGAACTCGCGCGCACGCTCCTCGCGCGTCGCGGTCACGGCCGCGAACAGCACCACCAGCCCGGCCGCCAGCGTGAAGCCGAACAGGAACTCCACCGCCCGGATCACCTGGTCGAGCACGCGCTGCACCTGCCCGATGGTGGCGCTCATGTCGACGTTGGTGACATTCGGGTAGCTGCGCACCAGCGCGTTGTCGAAACCCTTGACCTCGGGCGCGCGGAAGGCGCCCATGTAGGTGACGGGCACGTCGGCCAGCGCCGCGACCGTGTACATGACGAAGAAGTTGGCGTGCATCGAGCCCCAGTCGACCTTGCGCAGCGAGGTGATGCGGGCCTCGTTCTGCTGGCCGCCGATGTCGAAGCGCAGGCGGTCGCCGAGCTTCAGTCCCAGCGTCTCGGCCAGCCCCGCCTCGACGCTGAGTTCGCCCGCGGCATCCGGCTTCCAGGCCCCCGCGGTGATCTGGTTGTGCTGCGGCGCCTTGGCGCTGTTGCTGAGGTTGAACTCGCGGTCGACCAGCCGCTTGGCGCGGTCATCGCTGTAGTCGTCGGGCGAGACCGGCTTGCCGTTGACCGCCACCAGCCGGCCGCGAATCATCGGGTACCAGTCGAACTTCTGCACGCCGCTCGCGCGCAGGCTTTTCTGGAAGGCCTCGCTCTGGTCGGGCATCACGTTGATCACGAAGCGGTTCGGCGCATCGGGCGGCGTGGCCTTGCGCCAGCTCGCCACCAGGTCGGTGCGCAGCAGCACCAGCAGGATCAGCGCCAGCAGGCCGACCGCCAGCGCACTCACCTGGACCACCGCGTACGCGGGCCGCGCCGAAATCTGCCGCGTCGCCAGCACCAGCCAGCGCGGCGCGGTGGTCTCGTTGACGCTGCGGCGCAGCACCCACACCGCCACCCAGCTGAGGAGCGCGAACACCGCCACCGCCGCGGCGAAGCCGCCGACCGCGATCAGCCCAAGCTTGAGGTCGCTGCTGGCCGCGACCAGCAGCGCCGCGAAGCCGGCCACGCCGAGTCCGAGCACCGCGATCGAGGCGGGCTTCAGGTTGCCGACGTCGCGCCGGATCACGCGCAAGGGCGGCACCCGGGCCAGCTGCAGCACCGGCGGCAGCCCGAAGGCGAACAGCAGCGTGAGCCCCACGCCCAGCCCGAAGGCGACCGGCCACAGGGTCGGCGCCGGCAGCGCACTCTCGACCAGGCCGGCCAGCAGCAGCACGAAGATGTAGTGCACGCCATAGCCGATCGCCACGCCGATCGCGCTGGCGATCAGGCCGATCGCGGCGAACTCGAAGGCGTAGGCGGCCGCGATGGTGCGCTGGCTCTGGCCCAGCACGCGCAGCATGGCGCAGTCGTCGAGGTGGCTGGCCGCGAAGCCGCGCGCCGCCAGGGCCACGGCGACGGCCGAAAGCAGCGCGGCCAGCAGCGCGACCAGGTTCAGGAATTTCTCGGCCCGGTCGAGTGTCTGGCGCATCTCGGGGCGACCGCTCTCGAAGGATTCGAGCCGGGCGCCGCGCAGCTCGCCTTTCTTGATCGCCGCATCGGCGGCGTCGCTGAAGCGCTTCACGGCGGCGGCCTCGCCCGCCACGGCGAAGCGGTAGCTCACGCGGCTGGCCGGCTGCACGAGCCCGGTGCGGGCGATGTCGCCCTGGTTCAGCATCACGCGCGGCGCAAAGCTCATGAAGCCGGCGCCGCGATCGGGCTCCAGGGTGATCACGCGCGCGATGCGCAGGCCGGCGTCCCCGAGCAGCAGGGTGTCGCCGACCTGGAGCGCGAGCGATTCCAGCAGCGACCCGTCGACCCAAGCCTCTCCGGGCGCCGGCACCTCGCGCGTCGCCTGGCCGGGGCCTTCGGTGCCGAGCGCCACCTGCACGCTGCCGCGCAGCGGGTAGCCGGGCGCGACCGCCTTCAGCGCCACCAGCTTGGTGGCGCCGCCCTGCGCCTCGCTGGCACGCGCCATGGTCGGGAAGCCGTAGGTGCTGGCGCCCTGCAGGCCCAGGGCCCGCGCGCGCTCGACGAAGGCCAGTGGCGTCGGGTTGTCGCTGGCCAGCACCGCGTCGCCGCCCAGCAGCTGGCGCGCATCGCGCTGCAGCCCGCCGTTGAGACGGTCGGCGAAGAAGCCGACCGCGGTCAGGGCGGCCACCGCCAGCAGCACGGCAACGATCAGGAGACGGAGTTCGCCGGCGCGAAGGTCGCGCCAGAGCGTGCGCCAGCCGAGGCGAAGAAAAGCATTCATGGGCCGACGATAGCCGAGCCGCCGGCTCCCGCGAAATCGAAGGATTTAGACCGTGCCTGCGACCTTGGCGCCGGCCAGCTCCGGCTGCAGCACCAGCCGCCCGGCCCCGGAGAAGCAGAGAAAGCGACGGTTCGTCGCCCGGCCGATCGCACACAGCCCGACCCGCGCCGCGACCTCGTGCCCCATCTGCGTGATGCCGCTGCGCGAGACCACGATCGCCACGCCCATCTGGGCCGACTTGATCACCATCTCGCTGGTCAGGCGGCCGGTGGTGTAGAACACCCGCGCACCGCCGAGCTGCGACGGCGACTGCATCGCGATCCAGCCGGCGATGGTGTCGATCGCGTTGTGGCGGCCCACGTCCTCGACGAAGCACTGCATGCGGATCTCGTCGTCGGCCTCGAGCGTGAACAGCGCGCAGCCATGCACCGAGCCGGCCGATTTGTAGGTGCTCTCCTGCAGGCGGATCGCGTTGACCAGCGCATAGAGCTGCGCCTGCGTCATGCGGGTGTCGGGCAACTGCAGGCGATCGATGCCGGCCATCAGTTCGCCGAACACGCTGCCCTGGCCGCAGCCGGTGGTGACCACCTTCTTGGCGGTGCGCTCTTCGATGCGATCGATGCCGGCATGGGTGCGGACCGCCGCGGCGCCGACCTCCCAGTCGACCGTGATCGATTCGACGTCCGTCGCCGATTCGATCAGCCGCTGGTTCAGCAGGTAGCCCAGCACCAGCAGCTCGGGCTGCGCGCCCAGGGTCATCAGCGTGACCAGTTCGCGGCGATCGACGTAGATCGTGAGGTCGCGTTCGGCGGGGATCGAGACCCGGCCCGACTCGCCATGCTCGTCGACGACCTCGACCTCGCGCGTGAGCGGTGCCCGGGCCTGGGTCAGCCGCGGCAGCGTCACTTCTTGGGCGCGGGATTGATCTCGGCCGAGGTCTGGTTCGAGCTCGGCGGCGAGGCCGCGGTGGGCGCCGGCGAATGCGCGCCCGAGGCCTCGATCGGCTTCGCCGCCTCGGCCGGCGGGGCGAAGGCGAACGGACCGGGGTCGGTGCATGCTGGCGTCGGCGTGGCCGGCGCGAGCTGCAGGCCGGCCGCGGCCGCCGTCTCGCGGTAGCGGGTCGCCACGCGGGTCTGCGCCTGGCACAGCTGGAAGCTGTCGACCTTGGCGCTCCACGCCGTCTTGGCCGCGGCTTCGGCCGCCTTGGCCTTGGCTTCCGGTGTCAGGGTCGGGGCGGGCAGCTTGGCGAAAGCGGCCGGCGCAGCAGCCAGGCCGGTCGCCAGGCCGACGGCCAGGGCGCCATGGGTGAGCAGCTTCTTCATGAGGGATGTCCTTCGATCCGAATGCCGGACGCCGGCGCGGCGGCACGCGCCTCGGCGCTGCGCTCGGCCGGAATCTTGCCGGCGGCGATGTCGTTGTACCAGAGCGCATGGTGCTCCCGGGCCCAGGTCTCGTCGACATAGCCGGTGCGCATCGCCTTGTAGGCGCCCTTCATGCCCAGCGTACCGATGTAGATGTGGCCCATGATCAGCGCCATCATGCACAGCGTGGCGACCGCATGGATCATGTGCGCGATCTGCATCTCGCCGCGCGTGTAGACGAAGCCGGGCAGCAGCTTGTCGAGGAACAGGCCGGAGCCGATCACGATGCTGCCGAGGAACAGCACGCCACCCCAGAACACCACCTTCTCGCCGGCATTGAAGCGGTCCGATGGCGGCTCCTCGCCGCCGAACAGTCCGCCGCCTTTCCTGAGCCAGTCCAGGTCGTTCTTGCGTGGCCAGTTGCTGCGGATGAAGGTGAAGATCATGAACAGCATCGTCACCACGAACAGCGGCCCGACGAAGTTGTGCACGGTCTTCAGCGCGTAGGCCAGATAGCCGAACAGCGAACCGCCCAGCACCGGCAGCAGGAAGAACTTGCCGAAGGCCATCACGAGGCCCGAGATCGCCAGCGTCACGAAGGCGATCGCGTTCGACCAGTGCGTGGCGCGCTCGAAGGGCGTGAAGCGCTCGATCTTGCGGCCGGTCTCCTGGCCGTGCAGGCCGATCGGCCCACGCGTGAAATAGAAGATCGCGATCGCCAGCAGCGTCACGAAGAGCAGCGCAGCGCCGTACGGAATGATCCAGTTGTTGCGCACCTGGCGCCAGGCCTCGCCGGCGTTGGTGTAGAGCGAACCCGGATACTTGACGAAGCCCTGGATCAGGTTGCCCGCCTCGGGCGCCTCGCTGGCCGGCAGGCTGCTGAAGCCGGTCACGCCGCCGCTCACCTGGCGCCACATCGGCGCGTTGTTGCCCGGCTGCACGCGCTGGCGCTCGCCGTTGGTCTGGTTCAGGTAGTTCGGGTCGGCGCTGGCCTCGGGCTTGACCTCGAAGATGTTCTGGCTGCGGATGCCGCCCGTGGCCGGCGCCGGCGCCGCGACAGTCGCAGCCGGTGGCGGGCTCGTCGCGGCCGGCGCCTCGGCGACCGCGCCGGAGGCCACCGGATTGGCGCCCTGGGCCATCGCCGCGGCGCCGCCACCGAGCACTGCGGCCAGGACGAGGGCGTGAAGGACTTGTCTCATGCGGCCTCCGCTTCAGTTGATCCGCGTGTATTCGTTCTGGCCGTTGATCGCGCGTTGCTTCAGGTGCTCCTGCCAGGAGGCGCGATCACCGACCTGCCAGCCCGGCGAGGTGAAGGCGGTGCCGGTGTTGGCCTGCACGCCGGTGCCGGTCCAGGGCGCGGCGTCCAGCCGGACACCGTGCGCATTGGTCTGCGGCTTCTCGGAGCAGGCGCCCAGCAGCAGCGCGGCGGCGAGCAGCGCCGCGGAAGTCCACAGGCGCTTCATTTCGTGCCTCCGTTGCCCGGCGTGCCGGCTTGCTGCGAGCCGTAGGCGGTGCCCCAGCCCCAGACCTCGGCCCCCTTGCCGCGTGCCACCACGCGGGTGCGGAAGATGTCGGCCACGACGTCGCCGTCGCCGGCCAGCAGGGCCTTGGTCGAGCACATCTCGGCGCAGGCCGGCAGCTTCCCTTCGGCCAGGCGGTTGCGGCCGTACTTCTCGAACTCGGCCTCGGAGCCGTTGGCCTCGGGGCCGCCGGCGCAGAAGGTGCACTTGTCCATCTTGCCGCGGGCACCGAAGGTGCCCTGGGCCGGGAACTGCGGCGCGCCGAAGGGGCAGGCGTAGGAGCAGTAGCCGCAGCCGATGCAGACGTCCTTGTCGTGCAGCACCACGCCTTCCTCGGTGCGGTAGAAGCACTGCACCGGGCACACCGCCATGCAGGGCGCATCGGAGCAATGCATGCAGGCCACCGAGATCGAGCGCTCGCCCGGCACGCCGTCATTGAGCGTGACCACGCGGCGGCGGTTCACGCCCCATGGCACCTCGTTCTCGTTCTTGCAGGCCGTGACGCAGCCGTTGCACTCGATGCAGCGCTCGGAATCGCAGACGAACTTCATTCTTGCCATGCTATGCCTCCTGCCGAGCCGCCTCAAAGGAGGCATGCGCCCCCTCGGGGGGCAGCGAATACACGAAGTGATGAGTGTGGGGGTCCATGTTTTCTTATGCCTTTTCGACGTTGCAGACCGTCGTCTTGGTCTCTTGCATCATCGTGACGCTGTCGTAGCCGTAGGTGGTGGCGGTGTTGATCGCCTCCCCGCGCACGATCGGGTGCGCGCCCGCCGGGTAGTAGGCGAGCATGTCCTTGCCCTGCCAGTGGCCCGAGAAGTGGAAGGGCATGAACACCGTGTCGGGCCCGACCCGCTCGGTCACCAGGGCCTGCACGTTGAGCCGGGCGCCCGTCGGCGTGTGGACCCAGGCCCGCTCGCCGTTGCGGATGCCCTTCTCGGCCGCCACCTTCGGGTTGATCTCGATGAACATCTGCTGCTGCAGCTCGGCCAGCCAGGGGTTGGAGCGGGTCTCCTCGCCGCCGCCCTCGTACTCGACCAGGCGGCCGGAAGTCATCACATAGGGGAACTTCTCGGCGATCTTGTCGGCGATGTTCTTCTGCTGGATCGTCTTGTAGAGCGTGGGCAGACGCCAGAACGCCATCTTGTCGTCGTGCGTCGGGTACTTCACCATCAGGTCGGGCCGGTTGCCGTACAGCGGCTCGCGGTGCTGCGGGATCGCATCCGGGAAGTTCCACACCACGGCGCGCGCCTTGGCATTGCCGAAGGGATGGCAGCCGTGGTTCTTCATGAACACGCGGATCATGCCGCCCGAACTGTCGGTCTTCCAGTTCTTGCCCTCGGCCTTGGTCTTCTCGACCTCGGTGAGTTCGTCCCACCAGCCCAGCTTCTTGAGCAGCAGGTGGTCGAGCTCGGGGTAGCCCGTGGTGATCGCCGCGCCCAGCGAATGCGATCCGTCCTCGGCCAGCAGGTTCTTGCCGTTGCGCTCGACACCGAAATTGGCGCGGAAGTTGCCGCCGCCGTCCATCACGTGCTTCGAGGTGTCGTACAGGTTCGGCGAGCCCGGGTGCTTGAGCTCGGGCGTGCCGTAGCAGGGCCACGGCAGGCCGAAGTAGTCGCCGGCGATGTCGTAGCCGTTGACCTTGTCCTTGACCGAGCCCTTGGCCCGCAGCGTACGGACATCGAAGGCGGCCATGTTGCGCATGTGGGCCTGCAGACGCTCGGGGCTCTGGCCGGTGTAGCCGACCGCCCAGCAGCACTTGTTGATCTCGCGCAGGATGTCGTCGGGCACGGGCTCGTCCATGCCCTTGACCTTCTGCATCTTGTAGTTCTTGCTGAGCTCCTTGCCGAAGCCGAGCCGGTCGGCGAACTGCTGCATGATCATGTGGTCGCTGCGGCTCTCCCAGAGCGGCTCGATGACCTTCTCGCGCCACTGGAGCGAGCGGTTCGACGCCGTGACGGAGCCGCTGGTCTCGAACTGGGTGCAGGCCGGCAGCAGGTAGACCGCGCGGTTGGGGTTCAGGTCTTCCGCGCGGCCCGGCATCGCGGCCATCGCCGCGGTCGCCGACGGGTACGGGTCGACCACCACCAGCAGGTCGAGCTTGTCCATGGCCCGCTTCATCTCGAGGCCGCGGGTCTGGGAGTTCGGCGCATGGCCCCAGTAGAAGACGCCGCGCAGGTTCGAGTCCTGGTCGATCAGCTCGTTTTTCTCGAGCACGCCGTCGATCCAGCGCGACACCGTGATGCCGGGCTTGGTCATCATCGCGGGCGAAGCAAAGCGGCCCTTGATCCAGTCGAAATCGACGCCCCAGGTCGCCGCGAAATGCCTCCAGGAGCCCTCGACCAGCCCGTAGTAGCCCGGCAGCGAATCGGGGTTCGGGCCGACGTCGGTGGCGCCCTGCACGTTGTCGTGGCCACGGAAGATGTTGGTGCCGCCGCCCGAGGTGCCCACGTTGCCCAGCGCCAGCTGCAGGATGCACGAGGCGCGCACGATCGCGTTGCCGATCGTGTGCTGCGTCTGGCCCATGCACCAGACGACGGTGCCGGGCCGGTTCTCGTTGAGCCAAGTCGCGACCTTCAGGACCTGCGCCTCCTTCACGCCGCAGGCTTCCTCGACCTTGTCGGGCGTCCACTTGGCCATCACCTCGGCGCGCACGTCCTCCATGCCGAAGACGCGGTCGTTGAGGTACTTCTTGTCCTCCCAGCCGTTCTTGAAGATGTGATACAGCAGGCCGAACAGGAAGGGAATGTCGGAGCCCGAGCGGATGCGTACGTACTCGTCGGCCTTGGCCGCGGTGCGGGTGAATCGCGGGTCGACCACGATCATCTTGCAGCCGTTTTCCTTCGCATGCAGCATGTGCAGCATGCTCACCGGATGCGCCTCGGCCGCGTTCGAGCCGATGTACATCGCGACCTTGGCGTTGCGCATGTCGTTGTACGAATTCGTCATGGCGCCGTAGCCCCATGTGTTCGCCACGCCCGCGACCGTGGTCGAGTGGCAGATGCGCGCCTGGTGGTCGCAGTTGTTGCTGCCGAAGAAGCTCACGAACTTGCGCATCAGGTAGGCCTGCTCGTTGCTGTGCTTGCTGGAACCGATCCAGTAGATCGAATCGGGTCCGCTGGCCTTGCGCAGTTCCACCAGCCTGGCGGTGATCTCGGTCAGCGCCGTGTCCCAGCTGATGCGCTCGTACTTGCCGTTGACCAGCTTCATCGGGTAGCGCAGCCGGTATTCGCCATGGCCGTGCTCGCGCAGGGCCGCGCCCTTGGCGCAGTGCGCGCCGAGGTTGATCGGCGAATCGAACACCGGCTCCTGGCGCACCCAGACGCCGTTCTCGACCACCGCATCGGAGGCGCAGCCGACCGAGCAATGGGAGCAGACGGTTCGCCGGACTTCGATCTTGCCGGCGCCGATGGCGCTCGCCTGGCCCGGCATGGCGTCGGCCTTCTTGATCAGCGTGAGCTGTCCGGCCGCGAGGCCGACGCCCACGCCGAGACCGGAGCGGCGCAGGAAGGCGCGGCGGTCCATGGTCGGCAGCGCGTTCGACAGGCCGCGCCGCAGGCTGTGGACGAAGGGCGAGGAGGAAGAGGAGGAACGGGCGTCGACGCCGTCACGCGCGGCGGCGGGCGCTTTCTTGGTCAATAGCATCGTGGGCTTTCGTGCTCAGGCAGACGCGGTCTTGTAGTAGCGCTTGACGTGCTCGCTCAGCGAATAGCCGCCGCCGTTCTCGGGCGCGGGTGGGAGCGCGGAAGCAGCGGCCGCGGCGCCAGGCGCCTCGACGACCTTGGGCAGCACGGTGACAGCGGCTGCGGCTGCGCCGACGGTGGCGGCGCCGACAAAGAATCCCCGGCGGGAGGCCGGTCGGGGGCCGGCGGATGGGCTGTCCTGCATAACGTCTCCAGGAGTGGCTGACTGAACGAGATATGAAACGAGTTACATATCCTTGGATACTAGTCCAGACCCTGAGGACCGAGATCGGAGATATCCCTCAGTCTCAGTGCGACATGTCGAAGCCCTGGGACTCCACCTCCGAAAACGCGCGGGTCAGACCGGCCAGCGCGGCATAGAAGCGGGCCCGGGGGTGCACCGAGATCGCCTCGCACATCGCCGGCAACCAAGGTTGCAAATGAGTAGAGAAGAATACTTTTTGTTGCGTTAAATTGGCAACTTCCACGTCGTCGCCCGCGATCAGGTAGCGCATGACCTCGAACAGGCAGGCGACGTGGTCCTCGGACTCGGACACCGACTCCTCGCGCGCCAGCCCGAGGCGGTCGAGGTCGTTGCGCAACTGGGCCAGCGGCTTGTCGTTCAGGAAGCCGCTCAGGTAGTGCGAGCCGAACAGGTAGACCTCGGGCTTGCCGATGCCGCCGAACAGCGCGTCGTATTCGGCGCGCAATTCGGCCAGGCCGGTGTCTCGCGCCAGGCCGACCAGCTGGCGCCACGGTTCCTCCAGAAAGGCGCCGGCGGCGGGTGCCTCGGTCGGCGCCACCTGGAAGGCCTCGAGCAGTTCGGCATCGGGTGCCGCATACCAGAGGCGCGCCAGCAGGCCGTAGAGCTCGGCACGGGCGACCTCTTCGTCGAGCGCGGAAGTGACGGGAATTCGCTCGTTCATGTTCATAGCGGCGTGATCTTCATTTCGTTCTGCGCGCTGTAGAGGTCGATGACGCGGCAGTCGCTGCACATCTTGAGGCGCTCCAGCGCCTCGCCCTGGAACATCGCATGACCGGCCAGCTTGCCCAGCATGGCCTCGATCGCCTTCTGCGTTCCGAAGGGCTTGCTGCAGCGGATGCAGGCCCACGGCCTGGCCTCGTTGAGCACCACCGGCTGCTTGCGTTCCGGCGCCGCGAGCAGTCGCGGCACCAGCGAGATCGCGTGCTCGGGGCAGGTGGTCTCGCACAGGCCGCACTGCACGCAGTTCTTCTCGATGAAGCGCAGTTGCGGCGCGTTCGGGTTGTCCTGCAGCGCGCCGGCGGGGCAGGCGCTGACGCAGGCCAGGCACAGGGTGCAGGCGTCCTTGTTCACCGCGATGCCGCCGAAGGGCGCGCCCGCGGGCAGCGCAATCGCGAGCGGCGCGTCGGCGGCCGGGTTGCGCAGCGCCGGCGATTCGTCCAGGAGGTGGTCGAGCGCCAGTTCGAGCGTGCTGCGCTTCTCGGCGCCGACCGCGAAGCGGGCCGGCTTCGCCGGCAGCTGCCGGCGGCTCGCGCCCAGGCCCGCGAGCGCGGCGTCGAGCGCCTCGGGTGTCGCGGCCTCGATCAGCCGGAAATGCGTGCCCGTGTAGCCCAGCCCGCGCAGCAGCGATTGCGCGATGTCCATCTGCTTGCCGAGCGCGGCCAGGTAGGTCGGCGCCTCCTCGCCGGTCGCCAGCACCAGCACCTGCGAGGCGCCGAAGGCCACGGCGGTCAGCCACAAGTCGATGCCGGTGCTCGCCGCATGGAAGAGCCCGACCGGAATCACATTCGCCGGCACGCCGTGGGCGCGGCCGAGCTGAGCCTGGCGACCCAGTTGCTCGACCAGGGCCTGGCCGCCTTCCTGGCTGTGCAGCAGCAGCGCGGCATCGCGGCCGCCCGCGCCCGCATAGGTGGCGAGCAGCGTGCGCAGCTTGAGTCCCTGATGGGGCGTGCGCGGGTAGGTGTAGCCCAGTGCGCCGGTCGGGCACACCGTGGTGCAGGCGCCGCAGCCGACGCAGAGGTTCGGATTGACGACGATGCGCTGGCGCTCCTTGTCGCTGCTGACCGCGTGCGCCGAGCAGACCTCGATGCAGGCGTTGCAGCCGACGACCTCGTTGCGGCTGTGGGCGCAGAGCTTCTGCTTGTAGTCGAAGAACTTCGGCTTCTCGAACTCGCCGACGAGTTCGCGCAGGCGCAGCAGCGTCTGCAGGCCGCGCGCATGCGCCACGCCGCCGGGCAGATGGAAGTAGCCCTGCGGCGGCGCGTGCCAGTCGATGACCGGCGAGGCGCCGAGGTCGAGCACCAGGTCGAAGGCGCCGTCCAGGCGCTCGGGCGCACGATCGAAGCGGATCGCGCCGGCGACGCTGCAGGCGCGCTCGCAATCGCGGTGCGAGGTGCACTTGCCCAGGTCGATCTGGTAGTCCAGCCCGATGGCCTGCTCGGGACAGGCCGCCACGCAGGCATTGCAGCGGGTGCACAGGTCGAGGTCGATCGGGTTGTCGCGCGTCCATTGCAGCTGGAAGGCGCCGAGCCAGCCGGTCAGCGACTCGAGCCGGCCCGCGAGCACCGGCCAGCGCCGCTCCTGGGCACCGCCGAGCAGGCCGGGGCCCTGGGAGAGGATCGTGACCTCGAGGCTGTCGCCGAGCAGCGCCGCGGCCTGCTCCGCTTCGTCGAGGGCGCCGATGATCAGCAGCCGGCCCTGGCTCGCATAGCTCACGGTCGCCACCGGGTCCGGCTCGGGCAGGCCGGCGGCGGCCAGCAACGCGGCGATCTTCGGCATCGCGCTGCGGGCATCGCGGCTCCAGCCGCCGGTCTCGCGGATGTTGACGAAACGGATCGGCGAGGTGGCCTCGGGCGTCTGCCCGGCGAGTTCGCCGAAGAGGCGCTTCTCCTGCGTGCAGGCGACCACCACCTCGTCACCGGACTGGATGGCGCGCTGGAAGGACGCCGCTTCGCGGCGGCACAGCGAGGAATGGAGGGGCAGGGTTTCAGCCAGTGCCGTCCCGAGCATCTTCGGCTCGAGGGGCATCGTCTGGTTGCAGTCGCAGATCAGCGTGGTGGTCATCGGTCGGTTGGCTGGCGGGTTGCGCAACGGCAACCGGCGGGCTGGGGGAGTCTCCCGGATCGGACTGTGCCACGTCGGGCAATCCATCGTTCCCGGGAGTTTCTTCGGGCTCTTCCTCGAAGAGCTTCAGGAACTTGGCGCTCGCCATCTGGCGCAGCACGCTGTCGGGCAAGGGCGAAGGCTTGGCGTAGTCGTCGATGTAGGTGTCGAGCCCGTCCATCACGTTGAAGTGCGGATCGGCAAAGAGCTTCCTGAAGGCGGCGTTCTTGACCTCCGGGGCCACGCCCTCGGCGACGAAGGGCTTGAAGTCCGAATCGATGTCCAGCGCCTGCACATCGGCCAGCGTGAGCGGCGGCGGGGCCTCCGCGGCCGGCAGCACCGAAGGCGCCGGCCCGGTCGGGGCGGCGGCTTCACGCACCTCGTCTTCGGCCTCGATCGCCGGCTCCTCGGGCACTTCGCCCGCGCGCACCTGCTGCTTGCGTCGCGACCAGCGATCAAAGAAGCCTTCAGGCTCGCGCGGGGCCGCCCCAAGCGGGCCTGCGGCCCCCTCGGGGGGCAGCGACCCACACGAAGTGGGGGAGCGTGGGGGCCGTTCAGACATCGCCGGCTCCCCTGCCCCGCTTCTTCTCGGTCGACACGCTCGCCGCGTTGCCGAAGCGGTCCACCAGCGGCCGGAAGCTCTCGGGCCGCTTGCGCTTCTTGGGCTCGGCCACGTAGTGCTCCTGCACGAAGGTGCGCAGCCATTCCAGCACCTCGGGCGGGGCCGGCACCTGCTCGACGGTTTCCTGCGCGTCCAGCCAGCGGCCCGCCTCGTAGTAGCTCAGGGTCACGACCACCGGGCGGGGAATCGGCTCCGGGCCCAGGGTCGCTTCCTCGTCCATGCGCCAGAGCACGAACCAGCAAGGCGCCGGCGTGGTCGCGTTGAGGTGATAGCCCTCGGCCTCGTCGCGGAACAGCTCGACCTTGAAACCGGGATGCAGCCAGAACTGCTCGCCCTGGTCGTCGCGCAGCAGCCGGGGCCCGGTGCCGAAGCCGGGCTCGTCGGGCACGACCGCATCGAGCGTCCAGCGCCAGGGCTGCCAGTGGCTGGACGGGCCGTGAAGCCGTTCGCGCCGCATCACCACGGCGACGTCGAGCGTCGGGCGGGGCGCGGCAGAAGAGGTTTCAGGGTTCACCATGGGGCCGACGATAGCCGATGCCGGAACGCCCACGGCCTTGTCGGGTGTATGGCGGCGCTCACGTTTTGAAGCATTTCGATTGCATTTCTGTGACAAAGGTCGCCACAAAAGGAAACCTTAGTTCTCGTTTTTTGAGATCAGGGGAGTTTGTGCGCTCCAATCGACCCATTCCACCGGAGACCCCACCATGAGCTACTACGCACACGATCCCGCACTCGCAGCCGTCGAGGTGACCGTGTCCGAACTGCTGATGGCGACGCCGGACATGAGCGATCCGCTGCTGGACCCCTCGGTGCACCAGGTCCTCAAGCTGCTGCGCGAACAGCACGGCATGGAGGCCGCCTTCGCCTGCGAGTTCGTCGACGGCCGGCAGGTGTCCCACCGGCGGCAGCCCTCCGGGCGCGCGCAGTTCGTCGACGAGCAGGCCGAGCCGCTCGAACTCGCCTTCTGCAAGCAGGTACTGAGCGCCAAGGTGCCCGCAGGCTGCTACCTCAGCGCGCCGGTCGTGCTCGGCAACGGCACGATCTACGGCACCTTGTATTCCTTCAGCTTCACGCCCGATCCGTCGCTGGAGGCACGCGACTTGAAGAAGCTCGAGATGGCCGCGCAGCTGGCCGCCCGGCTGATCGCCGAGCGCAGCCAGCAGAGCGCGATGCCGGCGATGCCGGTTCCGCCGCGCGGCCGGCCGATGGCAGCGCGGTACGCCTGAAGCCCCCACGCTCCCCCACTGCGTGTGGGTCGCGGCCCGGCGCCGGCCTGAGCTCAGCGCGCGAACACGCGGCGTTCAGGCACGCGCCGGCTGGCGCTGCGCGCCATCTGCGCATCGATCGCCATGAGATGGTCCGGCAGGGTCATGAGCCGCAGCGCATCGGCCGGCGGCAGAGGCTGGCTGTAGAGAAAGCGCAGCTGGCAGTCGCCGACCACGATCGCGTCGCCGTTGGACAGCGCGTGCGCCCTCACCTTCTCGTTGTTGACGTAGGTGCCGTTGCGGCTGCCCATGTCGGTGAGCAGGAAGCGGTCGCCGGTCCACTCGATGGCGGCGTGATGCCGGCTCACCCGCTCGCTGTCGATGCACACGCTGTTGCTGCCGGACCGCCCGATGGTGGTGATCGGGCCCGCGATGTTGACCTGCCGCACGCTGCTGTGCCGCGCCAGGATGATCAGTCTTGCCATACCCCGTTCCTGTGGTTCATTGAACTGGGTTGAAGCTTAGGACCACAGGCCAAACTGGAAAGAAGGAAACAGAAGGGTTAATCCATTCTTGTTCGTTACGCCGACTTCAATTCTTGGCATCCTGGTCCGCTACCGGCATAGAGCACGCCGCGGGGCGCGCGGCAGGGGGAAAGCGCCGCGACGCCGATCGTTCAGCCCCTGGCCTTGTTCCGCACGCTGAAGCGCGATTCAAGGAAATCGAGCAAGGCGCGCAGCGCCGCGCTGTTGTGGCGCCGCTGCAGGTAGGCGGCCGACAGCCACATGTCGCTGCGCACGTAGTCCTGCAGCACCGGCACCAACTCGCCCTGCTCGACGTGCGGCTGCACCAGCATGTTGGGCATGTAGATCACGCCGAATCCCTGCAGCGCGATCTGGATCAGCGGCGCGCTCTCGGTGGCGTCCATCCGGCTCTTGACCTCGACGTCGAAGGGCTTGCCGTCCACCTCGAAGCGCCATTCCGGGTGGGCGCCCAGCCGCGACTGGGTCAGCGCATCGTGGTCGGCGAGCTCGCGCGGATGGGTCGGCTTGCCGTGCTTCTTCCAGTAGACCGGCGAGGCGCACACCACCAGATGGCCGCGCACCAGCTTGCGCACGATCAGGTTCTCGTCCTCGATCGGACCGAAGTGCAGCGCCACGTCGATCGCGTCCTCGGCCATGTCGATCGCGCGGTTGGTCAGCTGCAGGCTGATGCTGACGTCGGGGTAGTGGCCCATGAACTGGCCCAGCAGCTTCGGCAGGTCGCCCTGGCCGGAGCCCAGCGGCGCCGAGATGCGCAGCCGCCCCGTGGGATGGTTGGCGTGCTCCTGCACCTCGGCCTGGGTGAGCTCGAACATCTCCATCATCGGCTTGCTGCGTTCGAGCAGCAGCGCGCCGGCATCGGTGAGGCTGACCGCGCGCGTGGAGCGGTTGAGCAGCCGCACGCCGAGCCGCGTCTCGAGTTCGGCGATGTACTTGCTCACCGTCGCCTTCGAGACGTCGAGCTTGGTCGCGGCACGCGAGAAGCTGCCGTACGTGGCGACCTCGCGGAAGGTTCTGATCAGGTCGAGACTGTCCATGGCAGGCGCGCATTGTCGCCTGTCGCGCCGGTGCCGTAGCCGGCCGCCGCCATCGGTGCGCCGCCGCGCCGGATCTGCACCGCGCAATACTTGAACTCCGGGATCTTCCCGAACGGATCGAGCGCCGCATTGGTCATCAGGTTGGCCGCCGCCTCGTAGTAGGCGAAGGGCACGAACACCGCGCCGCTCGGCGTGCCGTCGTCGCGCCGCACGTGGATCGCGACCTCGCCGCGGCGCGAGCGCACGGTGATCACGTCGCCGGGCACCAGGCCCAGCGCCTGCAGGTCGCCCTGGTTCATCGAGGCCGTGGCCATCGGCTCCAGCGCGTCGAGCACGCTGGCGCGGCGGGTCATGCTGCCGGTGTGCCAGTGCTCCAGCTGGCGCCCGGTGATCAGCACGAAGGGATAGTCGGCATCGGGCCGCTCGGCGGCCGGAATGATGTCCGCCGGCACCAGCTTGACCCGGCCGTCCGCGGTCGGAAAGCTGTCGACAAACACGATCGGCTGGCCCGGATCGTCGGCGTCGAGGCAGGGATAGGTCACGCTCGACTCGCGCTGCAGCCGCTCCCAGCTGATGCCGCTGATGGCGGCATGCATCGCCTGGCGCATTTCCTCGTAGACGGCGGCAACGCCGGATTCCTCGCCTTCGTAGCGCCAATCCAGGTCCATGCGCTGCGCGATCTGCTGGATGATCCAGAGGTCGGGCATTGCATCGCCGGGCGGGTTCAGCGCCCGCTGGCCGAGCTGGACCATGCGGTCGGTGTTGCTCACGGTGCCGGTCTTCTCGGGCCAGGCACTGGCCGGCAGCACGACGTCGGCCAGCCAGGCGGTCTCGGTCATGAAGATGTCCTGCACCACCAGGTGTTCCAGGCTCGCCAGCGCATGCCGCGCATGGTTCAGGTCGGGGTCGCTCATGGCCGGGTTCTCGCCCATGATGTACATGCCGCGAATCTTGTGCGGGTCATCGTCGGGCGCCAGCGCCTTGTGCATGATCTCGACCACCGTGTAGCCCGGCGCCGCATCGAGCGGCTGGCCCCAGAAGTCCTCGAACCACGCATGCGCGGCCGCGTTGTCGACCCGCTGGTAGTTGGGGAACATCATCGGGATCAGCCCCGCGTCGCTCGCGCCCTGCACGTTGTTCTGGCCGCGCAGCGGATGCAGGCCGGAGCCGGGCTTGCCGATCTGGCCGGTGACGCTGACCAGCGCGATCAGGCAGCGCGCATTGTCGGTGCCGTGCACGTGCTGGCTCACCCCCATGCCCCACAGCACCATCGCGCCCTTGGCGCTGGCGAAGGCGCGCGCGACTTCGCGCAGCGTCTCGGCCGGCACGCCGCAGATCGGCGCCATCGCCTCCGGGCTGTAGCCCTTGACGTTCTCGCGCAGGGCCTCGAAATTGCTGACGCGGGTACGGATGAATTCCTGGTCCACCAGGCCTTCGTCGATCACCGCATGGATCAGCGCATTGAGCATCGCGACATCGGTGTCGGCCTTGAACTGCAGCGTGCGCCAGGCATGCTTGCCGAGGTCGGTGCGGCGCGGATCGGCCAGCACGATCTTCGCCCCGCGCTTGGCGGCATTCTTCATCCAGGTCGCGGCCACCGGGTGGTTCGCGGTCGGGTTGGAGCCGATGACGAAGATCAGCTCCGCATGCTCGACGTCGTAGACGGGGTTGCTCACCGCACCGGAGCCCACGCCTTCCAGCAGCGCCGCCACGCTCGACGCATGGCACAGCCGCGTGCAGTGGTCGACGTTGTTGCTTCCGAATCCGGTGCGCACCAGTTTCTGGAACAGGTAGGCCTCCTCGTTGCTGCCCTTGGCGGAGCCGAAACCGGCCAGGGCCTTCTTGCCGTGCGTGTCGCGCAGGCTCTTGAGCTTGCCGGCCGTGAAGGCAAGCGCCTCCTCCCAGCTGGCCTCGCGGAAGGCCTCGCTCCAGTCGCCGGGCCGCGGTGCCTCGTCGAAGTGCTTGGGCACGCCGGGCTTGCGGATCAGCGGCTTCGTCAGGCGCTGCGGATGGTGCGCGTAGTCGAAGCCGAAACGGCCCTTGACGCACAGGCGGCCATGGTTGGCGGGGCCATCGCGGCCGTCGACGCTGACAATCTTCTCGTCCTTGACGTTGTAGGTGAGCAGGCAGCCGACGCCGCAGAACGGGCACACCGAATCGACCTTGCGGTCGACCTGCTGCGAGCCGATGTGGCTCTTGGGCATCAGGGCGCCGGTCGGGCAGGCCTGAACGCATTCGCCGCAGGCCACGCAGGTGCTGTCGCCCATCGGATCGTCAAGGTCGAAGACGATCTTCGAATGCTCGCCGCGCATCGCGTAGCCGATGACGTCGTTGACCTGCTCCTCGCGGCAGGCGCGCACGCAGCGGTTGCACTGGATGCAGGCGTCGAGGTTGACCGCCATCGCGGGATGCGAGACGTCGGTCGCGGGCTGTTCGCGGCGCAGGGCCTTGAGCTTAGGGCGCACGGCGACATCGAGCCGGGCCGCCCATTCGCTCAGCTCGCCGTGCGGGCGGGCGGCATCGTCGCCGATCCACTTGTAGCCTTCGTCGGGCATGTCGGACAGCAGCATCTCGACCACCATCTTCTGACTCTTCAGCGCCCGCTCGCTGGTGGCCTGCACCTTCATGCCGGCGGTCACGCTGCGGCAGCAGCTCGGCGCCAGCGTGCGCTCGCCCTCGACCTCGACCACGCAGGCGCGGCAGTTGCCGTCGGGGCGCAGGCCGTCGGTGTAGCAGAGATGCGGAATCTCGACGCCGTGACGTTCGGCGGCCTTGAAGATGGTCTCGCCCTCGAAGGCCTCGATGGCGCGGCCGTCGAGCGTGAACGCCACCGTCTGCGGCATCAGTTCGGCGAGCTTCGAAGGCGCGTTCATGCGATCTCCTGCGGGAAGTAGTTCTGGATGCTGCGGATCGGATTCGGCGCCGCCTGGCCGAGGCCGCAGATCGACGCATCGCCCATCACCTGCGCCAGGTCTTCGAGGGTGGCGTTGTCCCAGGCCGGCGCCTGCATCAGCGCCGCCGCCTTGGCGGTGCCCACGCGGCACGGCGTGCACTGGCCGCAGCTCTCGTGCTGGAAGAAGCGCATCACGTTGAGCGCCGCGTCGCGCGCGCGGTCGTGCTGGCTCAGCACCATCACGGCCGCCGAGCCGATGAAGCAGCCGTGCGGCTGGAGGGTGTCGAAGTCGAGCGGGATATCGTCCATGCGGGCCGGCAGGATGCCGCCCGATGCGCCGCCCGGCAGGTAGGCGTGCAGCGTATGGCCGTCGAGCATCCCGCCGCAGTATTCGTCGATCAGCTCCCGCACCGTGATGCCCGCCGGCGCGAGCTTGACGCCCGGGTGCTTCACGCGCCCGCTGACGCTGAAGCTGCGCAGCCCACGGCGCCCATGGCGGCCGAAGCCGGTCCACCATTGCGGGCCGCGCTCGACGATGTCGCGCACCCAGTAGAGGGTCTCGAAGTTGTGTTCCAGCGTCGGCCGGCCGAACAGGCCAACCTGCGCGATATAGGGCGGCCGCATGCGCGGTTCGCCGCGCTTGCCCTCGATGCTCTCGATCATCGCGGACTCCTCGCCGCAGATGTAGGCGCCGGCGCCGCGCCGCAGTTCGATGCGCGGCAGCTCGCAGGGCGGATCGGCGCGCAGCGCGGCGAGCTCGGCCTGGAGCAGCGCGCGGCAGTCGTGGTATTCGTCCCGCAGGTAGATGTAGCAGGCCTCGACGCCGGTGATCTGTGCCGCCACCAGCAGGCCTTCGAGGAAGCGGTGCGGATCGCGTTCGAGATAGCAGCGGTCCTTGAAGGTGCCGGGCTCGCCCTCGTCGAGGTTCACCGCCATGAGCCGGGGGGCGGGCTGGTCGCGCACGATGCGCCATTTGCGGCCGGCCGGGAAGCCGGCGCCGCCGAGGCCGCGCAGGCCCGAATCCTCGAGCGCCTGGAGCACCGCTTCGGCGTCTTGCTCGCCGTTGGCCAGCGCGGCCGCCAGCGCATAGCCGCCGTGCGCCCGGTAGGTCCGGTAGTCGGTGAAGGGCGGCCGGGCCTCGACCGCCTCGGACGGCGCAGAGATGCTCTTCTCCGCCAGATCGGCGGGGACGAAATGGGTGTGGCGCGCAGTGGCCGGCCCGGGCCCGGAGGCCACCGCCTGCAGCACCTTCTCGACGCTCGCCAGCGGCACCGCCTGCTGGTGCACCGCCACGGCCGGCGCCTGCTCGCAGCGGCCGATGCAGGGCGCCGCGATCACGCGGACGTCGTCGCGGCCGGCCGCGCCCAGCAGGGCGGGCAGGCGCTCGATCAGCGATTGCGCGCCGGCCAGCTCGCAGGCCAGGCCGTCGCACACGCGCACCGTGAGCCCGGGCGCCTGCGCGTCGCCGCGCACGATCTCGAAGTGGTGGTAGAAGGTCGCGACCTCGTACACCTCGGCCATCGGGATGCCGGTCAGCGAGGCGAGGGCCACCAGGTGATGGTCGTGCAGGCAGCCGTGGGCGTCATTGAGCAGGTGCAACTGCTCGATCAGCAGGTCGCGCCGGTAGCCGGCCAGCGGGCGCGGGCCGATCAGCGCGCGCACCTCGGCCAGTGCGTTCTCCTCGGGCTGCCGCCCCTTGAGCTTGCTCTTGCGGCGGATGCGCTCGCGCAACTGGTCGGGCGTGGCGAGCGGGATGGCCTCGATCTTGTTCTGGGTGCCTGGGTGATTCATTGCCTCGGCGGTCTCATGGGGATGTCGTGCCGCGCGAATCGGCGGCCTCCCCGACTGTCGGCCGCCCGGGCGCGCTTGGCAAATTGAATCCGCACATGGAGTGATTCAATAAAGAAATGAAACGCCGGACGGTCCGCCGCCCCCCAGGATCAGCCGCGCAAGGCGCCGCTGTGGGCCCCGACTTCGCGCTCCCAGTCCGGACTCTGGAGCAGCGCCAGCGCCGCCTCCAGCGCGCGCGAGGGCCGTACCGCCGTCTGCGTCATGAAGCCGATCGGCGTCAGCACCTCGGGCGCCACCAGCGGCAGCGCCTCGAAATGGCCCTGGCCCCTCACCGCATCCACCATCGCGCCCGGCAGCACGGCGCAGACCCGGCCGGACAGGACACTCAGCGCCAGGGTCAGCACCGAGTTGGTCTCGATGGCGGGCGACACGGCCGCGCCGGCCGCCTTGAAGGCCTGGTCGACGATCGAGCGGTTGTGCATTTCCGGCGTCAGCAGGCACAGCGGCAGCTCGGCTGCCCGGGCCCACCCGATCGGTTCGCCGATCTGCAACGCCTCGGCGCCGCTGCGCTCGGCGCGGCGCAACAGGAAGTAGTGCTCGACGCTCTGCGGCCAGGCCGTGAGCTTGACTTCGCGCGGATGCATGCGCTCGGTGTAGCCCAGCGCCATGTCGAGCGACAGGTTCTCCAGCCCCGTCTCGAGCTCGAGCGAACTCATCGACAGGACGGTCGGCACGATGCCGGGATGGCGCGCCTGCAGCTGGGCCGCGAAACGGGCCAGCAGCGGGATGGCGGTGGGCACGGCCGCCATTCGCAGGCTGCCGCGCGGAAAGCCTTCCTCGCTCTTCAGCAGTTGCTGCAGGACCTCGTTCTCGTGCAGCATCCGGTGCGCCGCCGCCAGCACCGCCTCACCCTCGTGCGTGAGCCCGGCGTAGGTGCGGCCGCGCTTGACCACCACGACGCCGAACTCCGCCTCGAGCGCACGCAGCGCGTTGGACAGTGCCGGCTGCGTGATGTGGCAGGCCTGGGCCGCGCGGCCGAAATGACGGTGCTCCTCGAGCGCGACCAGGTAGCGCATCGAGGCGAGCAAATTCATGGGGCCCCCACGCTCGGCACTGCGTGTCCTCGCTGCCCCCCGAGGGGGCCGCAGGCCGCCTTGGGGCGGCCCGGCGCCGGCCTGGTCGCCCCCACGCTCGGCACTGCGTGTCCTCGCTGCCCCCCAAGGGGGTAGCTGCAGGCCGCCCGTCCGTGCGAAGCGCGGACTTCGCCGCGCTGACGGCCCGGCGCCGGCCTGGTCGCCCCCGACATCTATGTGTTCTTACTGACGGTGATGGTCGGGAACTTGGCCGAGAAGTCCTTGGCCTTCTCGGCGATGCCCACCGCCACCCGGCGCGCGACCGTCTTGTAGATGCCGGCCACCTCGCCGTCGGGGTCGGCCACCACGGTGGGCTTGCCGCTGTCGGCCTGGAGCCGGATGTTGATGTCCAGCGGCAGCGCGCCGAGGTAGTCCATCTGGTACTGCTCGGCCATCTTGCGGCCGCCATCGGCGCCAAAGATGTGCTCCACGTGGCCGCAGTTCGAACACACGTGCACCGCCATGTTCTCGACGATGCCGAGGATCGGCACGCCGACCTTCTCGAACATCTTGATGCCCTTGCGGGCATCGAGCAGCGCGATGTCCTGCGGCGTGGTGACGATCACGGCGCCGGTCATCGGCACCCGCTGCGACAGCGTCAGCTGGATGTCGCCGGTGCCCGGCGGCATGTCGACGATCAGGTAGTCCAGGTCCTTCCAGTTGGTCTGGCGCAGCAGCTGCTCCAGCGCCTGGGTGGCCATCGGGCCGCGCCAGATCATGGCCTCGTCGGGGTCGACCAGGAAGCCGATCGACATCACCTGCACGCCGTGGTTCGAAAGCGGCTCCATGGTCTTGCCGTCGTCGCTCTCGGGACGGCCCTGGATGCCCAGCATCATGGGCTGGCTCGGGCCGTAGATGTCGGCGTCGAGCAGGCCGACGCTGGCGCCCTCGGCGGCCAGCGCCAGCGCCAGGTTGGCCGCGGTCGTGCTCTTGCCGACGCCGCCCTTGCCCGAGGCCACCGCGATGATGTTCTTGACGTTGGGCATCAACTGCACGCCGCGCTGCACCGCGTGGCTGATGACCTTGGTCGCGATGTTGACCGAGACGTTCTCCACCCCCGGCACCGTCTTGGCGGCGGCCACCAGCGCACGCCGCATGGCGGGCATCTGGCTCTTGGCCGGGTAGCCCAGCTCGATGTCGAACGAGACCTCGCCCTCGTGGATCTGCAGGTTCTTCAGCGCCCGGGTGCTGATGAAATCCTTGCCGGTGTTGGGGTCGAGGACGGCCTTGAGGGCCTCCGCGAGCGCCTCTTTCGTAACTGCCATTGATCACTCCTGAATGGCGGGTAGTCTAGTGCGGCGCCAGGAAAGCCGAAGGCCGCACGCCCTTGACCCTTCCAGCGCGACCGGTTCGGCACCTCGCCGCGGCAGGACGGGTACGCTCGACGGCCATGCCGTCGCCCCGTCCCGCTCCCATCCCCGCCACCGGCCTGGTGCTGACCGGCGGCGGCGCGCGTGCCGCCTACCAGGTCGGTGTGCTCCAGGCCCTGGCCAGGCTGCGCCGCGCGGCCGGGGCCCGGGCCAAGGGCAATCCGTTCCGGATCATCACCGGCACCTCGGCCGGCGCGATCAACGCGGCCGCTCTGGCCTGCGGCACCGACGACTTCGATGCCACGGTGCGCAGGATCGCGCAGGCGTGGTCCGGGATCGAGCCCGGGCGGGTCTACCGCGCCGACGCCTTGACGGCGCTGCGCAGCGATGCGCCGTGGGCGCGACTGCTGTCGGCCGGCTGGCTGGTCGCACGCTGGCGGCGCAGCGGCCTGCGTTCGTTTCTCGACAACGAACCGCTGCGCGCGCTGCTCGCGCAGATGGTGCCGCTGGACCGGCTCGCCGGACTGATGTCGCAGGGCCACCTCGATGCGCTGGCGGTCACGGCATCGAGCTACGGTTCGGGCGAGCACGTGACCTTCTATCAGGCAGGTCCGCAGCAGCAGCCGTGGGTCCGGTCCCATCGACGCGCCGCGCCCGTGCGCATCGCGCACGAGCATCTGCTGGCGTCGTCGGCGATTCCGTTCGTCTTTCCGGCCACGCCGCTGGACGTCGACGGCCACGTCGAATACTTCGGCGACGGCTCCATGCGCCAATCCGCGCCGCTGGCCGCCGCCATCCACCTGGGCGCCAGGCGCATCCTCGCTGTCGGCGCCGGTCGCATGCAGGAACCGGCCTACGCGCTGGCACCCAATGCGCTGAGCGGCTACCCGTCGCTGGCGCAGATCGCCGGCCACGCGCTGTCGAGCATCTTCCTCGACTCGCTGACCGCCGACGTGGAGCGCCTGCGCCGCATCAACCAGACGCTGGCGCTGGTCCCGCCGGAAGCGCGCGGCGCCACCTCGCTGAAGCATGTGGACCTGCTGCTGATCGCGCCGTCGCAGCGCATCGACCTGATCGCCGCGCGCCATGCCCAGGCGCTGCCGGCCGCCGTCCGCGGCCTGCTGGGCCAACCGGCGGTGCCGGCCGAGACGGCCGCCCTGAAGGGTTCGGCGCTCGCCAGCTACCTGCTGTTCGAGTCGGCCTTCACGCGCGAGCTGATGGCACTGGGGCGGCATGACACCTTCAATCAGCGCGACGCGGTGTGCAGCTTCCTGGGCTGGCGCCGCACCGCCTGAAGGCCGGGACGACCTCGACGCTTCGCCGTCAGGCCGCATCGTCCAGCCGCTTCACCATGCGAACCGCGTCCTCCACGTCTTCGTAGTAGCCGGGGCTCGACCCGTACTCCACGAAGCCGTGCCGGCGATAGAAGGATTTCGCCGGGGCATTCCCGGCCCTGGCCTCGAGCCGTATGGCGCGCATGCCGGCGACGACGGCGGTGGCTTCGAGCCATGCCAGCAGGGCGGCGCCCAGGCCGGCCCGGCGTTGCGAGGCGTCGACCGCGAAGAGCACGATGTGGGCCTCGTCGTCCCCGTACTGCATGATCGCGAAGCCGATGAGCACGCCTTCGCGCCGGGCCACCGCCACGTTGGTGGCCGGGTCCCGGATGGCGCGCAGCACGCGCCGCTCGGTCCAGCGCCACGAGAGGCCGCGCTCGATGGCGTCCCGCGACAACGCCGCGATCGCCGGCGCGTCGGACGCCCGGGCCAGGGAGATTTCGTAGGCGGCGATCACGGGGAACTCGGGTTGGCGGGACGACTATAGCCCCGCCACCTAAAATGCCGGGTCCCCCGCTGGCCCAGCCGCCGGCCGCAGTCCGTTCCAGCCCGTTTCTCCCTCGTCCCGAAAGCGCCCCCGCGATGTCCCAGCGCAAACTGTTCGTCACCACCGCCCTGCCCTACGCCAACGGCAAGTTCCACGTCGGCCACATCATGGAATACATCCAGGCCGACATCTGGGTGCGCTTCCAGCGCATGCAGGGCCACATGGTGCATTTCGTGGGTGCCGACGACGCGCACGGCGCGCCGATCATGATCGCGGCCGAAAAGGCCGGCAAGACGCCGCAGGAATTCGTCGGCGAGATCGCCGCCGGCCGCAAGGAATACCTCGACGGCTTCCACATCCGCTTCGACAACTGGCACTCCACAGACAGCAGCGAGAACACCGAACTCGCGCAAGGCATCTACCGCAAGCTGAAGGCCGGCGGCATGGTCGCCACGCGCACCATCGAGCAGTTCTACGACCCCGTCAAGGGCATGTTCCTGCCCGACCGCTACATCAAGGGCGAGTGCGCGGTGTGCCACGCGAAGGACCAGTACGGCGACGCCTGCGAGGTGTGCAGCAGCGTCTATTCGCCGACCGAGCTGATCAACCCCTACTCGACGCTCACCGGCGCCACGCCCGAGCTGCGCAGCTCCGAGCATTTCTTCTTCAAGCTGTCCGACCCGAAGGTGGTCGACTTCCTCAAGTCCTGGACCCAGGACGGCAAGCTGCAGCCCGAGATGGCGAAGAAGGCCAGCGAGTGGTTCGAGGCCGGCATGGCCGACTGGGACATCTCGCGGGAAGCGCCGTATTTCGGCATCGAGATTCCCGACGCGCCGGGCAAGTACTTCTACGTCTGGCTCGACGCGCCGGTGGGCTACCTGGCGAGCCTGAAGAACCACTTCGACAAGGGCCAGGCGGCGAACCACTGGCACGAGGCCTCGCGCACCGCGCAGAGCTTCGAGGACTTCGTCGCCGACCCGGCGGTGGAGCAGGTGCACTTCATCGGCAAGGACATCGTCTACTTCCACACGCTGTTCTGGCCCGCGATGCTGCAGTTCAGCGGCCGCAAGACGCCGAGCCAGGTCAACGTGCACGGCTTCATCACGGTCTCGGGCGAGAAGATGAGCAAGAGCCGCGGCACCGGCATCGACCCGCTGAAGTACCTGTCGATCGGCATGAACCCCGAATGGCTGCGCTACTACATCGCGGCCAAGCTCAATGCCAAGGTGGAGGATGTCGACTTCACGGCCGAGGACTTCATGGCTCGCGTGAACGCCGACCTGATCGGCAAGTACATCAACATCGCGAGCCGCGCCGCGGGCTTCGTCGCCAAGCGCTTCGCTGGCCAATTGGGCACGGTGTCGGCCGACGGCGCCGCCCTGCTGGCCACGCTGCAGGCCGCAGCGGCGCCGATGCAGGCGCTCTACGACAGCCGCGACTTCGCGCGCGCGCTGCGCGAGATCATGCTCCTGGCCGACAAGGTCAACGAGTACGTCGACCAGAACAAGCCCTGGGAACTCGCCAAGAAGGAAGGCATGGAAGCCCGCCTGCACGATGTCTGCACGGCCTGCATCGAGGCCTTCCGGCTGCTGACCATCTACCTCAAGCCGGTGCTGCCGGCGCTCGCCGCCGAAGTCGAGGCCTTCCTTGCGAGCGAGCCGCTGCTGTTCGCCGATGCCGGCCGGCTGCTCGGCGCCGGCCATGCGATCAGGGACTACAAGCACCTGATGCAGCGGGTCGACGTCAAGCAGCTCGACCAGCTGTTCGAGCCGCCTGTGTCCGAGGTGGCGGCCGCGCCCGAAGCGGCTCCCCTGCTGCCCGGCGGCGAAGGCATCGCGCCCACCATCACCATCGACGACTTCGCGAAGATCGACCTGCGGATCGCGAAGATCGTGGCCTGCCAGAAGGTCGAGGGCTCGACCAAGCTGTTGCACCTGACGCTGGACGCCGGCGAAGGCCGCACCCGCAATGTGTTCTCCGGCATCGCCTCGGTCTACCAGCCCGAGCAGCTGGTCGGCAAGCTCACGGTGCTGGTCGCCAACCTGGCGCCGCGCAAGATGAAGTTCGGCATCTCCGAGGGCATGGTGCTGGCCGCCAGCCACGCCGACGAGAAGGCGAACCCGGGCATCCACGTGCTGGAACCGTGGCCGGGTGCGACGCCCGGGATGCGGGTGCGCTAGGGCCTGTTCACCCTATTTCCGGGGATCGCGTTGCCACGCGAAGGGGCTGGATGCAAGGCGCCTGCGCGCAGCAAGGCTTTCGCCTTGCAAGCGCGGGCAACGCCGCAGACGGCCCCTTCGCGCGGCAACCCGAAGGGAAGGCATGCCAGGACGAGCCACTCGGCGTTGCACTCCTTGCATGTGCCAACGCACATGCCGCGTCGCGCGCCTTGATTGGCCCGTCCTGGCATGCCTTCGCGACCCCGGAAATAGGGTGAACAGGCCCTAGGTGAACAGGCCCTAACGCAGGTTGTTGACCAGCACGAGGTCGGCGAACACCTTGCCGCCGACCGAGATGTGCTCCCGCATGGCTTCCGCGGCCTGGTCCGCATGGCCCTGAAGGATCCATTCCACGACCCGCTCGTGCTCTCGTTGCGAGGTGGCCAGGCGTCCCGGCTTCTCGAACAGGCGCCCCCGGTAGGCGGCGATCCGCAATCGAACCGTCTGCGCCTGCTCGACGATGAAGGGATTGCCGCTGGCCCGATAGATCACGTCGTGCAGCACGGCATTGGCCGCCTGGTAGGCGCCTGCGTCCTGCGCGGCCGCGGCCGCGGCCGTTCCTTCCAGCGCCCCCTGCAGTTCTTCCCTTAGCGCCGGCCCGATGCGCAGCGCGGCCAGCCGCGCCAGCACCCCTTCCAGTTCGCCGAGCGCTTCCATCATCGCGACCAGCTCGCTCGCTCGCAGTTGATGCACGTAGATGCCGGACCGCGGAACGATGTCGACCAGGCCGCGGGCACTCAGCAACAGCAAGGCCTCGCGAACCGGCGTGCGCGAGGTGTTGAAGCTCAGGGCGAGCGCCTTTTCATCGATGGGCATGCCCGGCGAGAGCGTTCCTTCATGGATATCCCGCTCGAGTCGACTCCGGATCTGGTCCTGGAGGCTGCCGCTTTCGAGGGTTTTCGAGGGTTGCATGGCAATCACAATATTAGTTAACCTAACAGATATATCAACAAGTCTATTTCATACATCAATGCTGCCCTCCCTCGACATCGACGGCCAGGTCGCCACTCTGACGCTGCGCCGTCCGGAGGTCGCAAACAAGCTCACTCCACCCGATTTGCCTGAACTTCTGCGTCACTTCGACATCGTCAACCGCAGCGAACAGGTGTTGGTGCTGATTCTTCGCGCCGAAGGAAAGCATTTTTGCAGTGGCTACGATATATCAGAGGTGGCCGCCAGCAGCCAGACCGAGGGCCGCAGTTTCGGTGCGATGGTGGACGCACTGGAAAACTGCCGCGCCGTCACCCTCGCCGCCATCCACGGCGGCGTGTTCGGGGGCGCCACCGACCTGGCCCTGGCCTGCGACTTCCGCGTCGGCGGCAAGCGATCGGAAATGTTCATGCCGGCGGCGCGCCTGGGCCTTCACTACTACCAGAGCGGCCTCGAGCGCTACGTCTCGCGGCTGGGACTGGACACCGCCAAGCGGCTCTTCCTGACCGCAGAGAAGCTGGACGGCGAGGCGATGCGCGACTGCGGCTTCCTGACGCACTGGGCCGAGGGCGAATCCATCGCCGCGGAGGTCGACCGTCTGCGCGCCACGCTGACCGCGATGGCACCGATTCCGCTGCTCGGCATGAAGAAGCACCTGAACCGGATTGCCCAGGGCCGGGCCGATGCGGCCTCGATCCGCGACGAGGTGCAGCGTTCGGTCGCGTCGGAAGACCTCGCCGAAGGCGGCCGCGCCTGGAAAGAGAAGCGCCAGCCGGCCTTCAACGGCCGCTGACCCGACAACTCACAAAAAGACTGGAGACATCCCATGAACCGACGCCGTCTGATCTCGATGGCCGCCGCCGCATGGCTGGCGGCCCCCCTGTCCGCCGCCCATGCCGCGGACTATCCCGCCAGACCGATCACCTTGGTGGTGGGCTTTCCCGCCGGGGGCGGCGCCGACACGGTGGCGCGCATCGTGTCCGACAAGCTGGGCAAGGTCCTCGGCCAGGCCGTCATCATCGACAACAAGCCCGGTGCGGGCACGACGATCGCCTCGGACTTCGTGGCGCGCGCGGCATCGGACGGCTACACGCTGCTGCTCGGCAGCAGCAATCTCTATGGCAGCGACAAGCTGCTCTACAAGGGCGTGAAGTACGACGGTGGCCGAAGCTTCACGCCGATCTCCCGCTGGAGTTCGGCGCCGATGCTGCTGGCGGTCCACAAGGACGTGAGCGCCAGGACCGTGCAGGAACTGATCGCCGAGGCGCGGCAGAATCCCGGCAAGTTCGCCTATTCGTCATCGGGCAGCGGCGTCGTCACGCACCTGGCCGCGCTGTCCTTCGAGAAGGCGGCCGGGGTGAACATGCTGCACGTGCCGTTCAAGGGCGGCGCGCCCTCGCTGCAGGCGGTGGCCAGCGGCGACGTGCAGTTGACCTTCGGCACCCCGCCCTCGGTTCTGCCGATGGCCCAGGGTGGGAAGCTGCGCGTGCTCGCGGTCACTTCGGCGCAGCGCTCGCCGCTCTTCCCGGAGATCCCGAGCATGTCCGAGGCCGGCGTCAAGGACTACGACTTCACGTTCTGGTTCGGCCTGTTCGGACCGGCCGGCCTGCCGCCCGAAGTGGCGAAGAGGCTGTTCGACGCCAGCACGGCCGTGCTGAGCGACCCGGAGGTCAAGGCGCGGATGGAAAAGTCCGGCAACGAAGCGGCGCCCTCCAGATCGCTCGCCGAGTTCCGTGAATGGGCCCTGGCCGAAGGCGCGAAATCGAAAGAACTGACGGAGCGCTCGGGCGCGACCAACGAATGACGCACGACACCCCCGCCAGCGGCGGCCCGCTCCAGGGCTTCACCGTGATCGACCTGACCCGCGTGCTCGCGGGGCCCTACTGCACGCTGCTGCTCGCCGACCTCGGCGCGCGCGTGATCAAGGTCGAGCAGCCCGGCAGCGGCGACGACGCGCGCCAGATCGGGCCTTTCGTGGAAGGCGAATCCGCCTACTTCATGTCGGTCAACCGGAACAAGGAATCGATCGCGCTGGACCTGAAGGCGAGCGCCGACCGCGCGGTTTTCGAGTCGCTGCTCGCGAGCGCCGACGTGCTGGTCGAGAACTTCAGGCCCGGCACGATGGAAAAGCTGGGCTATGGCTGGGAGGCTCTTCACGCGCGCTTTCCTAAACTGGTGTTCACATCGATCTCGGGCTTCGGCCAGACAGGGCCGTACAGCAAACGTCCGGCCTACGACATGGTGGTGCAGGCCATGGGCGGCATCATGAGTCTCACCGGCCATCCGGGTTCGCCGCCCACGCGCGTGGGCGTCTCGATCGGAGACCTCGGCGCCGGGCTCTATGCGGCCATCGGCACGCAGGCGGCCCTGCTGCAGCGCGCCCGCACCGGCCGCGGCGAGCGCGTGGACGTGGCGATGCTGGACTGCCAGGTGGCGCTGCTCGAAAACGCGATCTCCCGCCTGGACGCCGATGGCCGAGCCCCGGGGCCGATCGGTTCGCGCCATCCCTCCATCACGCCTTTCGATGTCTTCCGCGCGTCCGATGGCTGGTTCGTGATCGCCGCCGGCAACGACACGCTCTTCCAGCGGCTCTGCGTGGTCCTGGACCTGCCCGCGCTGCGCGATGACCCGCGCTTCGCCACCAATCCCGATCGGTGCCTGAACCACGAGTGCCTCAAGACGATGCTCGAGGAAAGGCTGGCCTCGGCCCCCTGCGCCCACTGGCAGGACCTGCTGATGCGCCACAGCATTCCCACCGGCGCCTACAACGACGTCGCGGCGGTGGTGAACGATCCGCAGATCCTGGCGCGCGAGATGCTGGTAAAGCTGCGCACGCAAGGCGGACGATCGGTCACCGTGGCGGGCAATCCGGTGCACGTCGGGGCGCACCGCACGCCGCTGACCCGGCAGCCGCCGCGGCTGGATCAGGACCGCGACGCCATTCTCTCGGCGTTGCCGCGCTGAGACCCGGTCACCCTGCTTGCGCGCAAGTGGACAATGCGCGCATGCAGATCGCCTTCCTTTCTCGCCGCCGGCTCGCGGCCCTGGTCCTGGCCGCCGTCCCCTTGCTCCCGGGCTGCGCGGTGGTGAGCGTCGCGAGCACCGCCGTGAGCGTCGGCGCCGGTGCCGTGGGCCTCGCGGCCGACGCCGCCATCGGCACGGTGCGCATCACGGGCAAGGCAGTCGGCGCCGCCGCCGACGCGGTGCTGCCCGGCGACTCCGACTGACCGACCGATCCGGCGTCCACAATGACGCCATGACTTCGCACCTGAAGCTCGCGGCCTTCCGGCCCCGACTGATCGACGCGCTGGCGGGCTACGACAAGGACCGCTTCCTCAAGGACGTCGGCGCCGGCGTCACGGTGGGCATCGTCGCGCTGCCGCTGGCGATGGCCTTCGCGATCGCCTCCGGCCTCAAGCCCGAGGCCGGCATCTGGACCGCGATCATCGCCGGCTTCCTGATCTCGGCCCTCGGCGGCTCGGCGGTGCAGATCGGCGGGCCGGCCGGCGCCTACATCGTGATCGTCTACGGCATCGTCGACCGCTACGGCGTGGCGAACCTGCTGATCGCCACCGCCTGCGCCGGCGTGCTGCTGTTCCTGATGGGACTGTTCCGCCTCGGCACGCTGGTGCGCTACGTGCCGCTGTCGATCGTGGTGGGCTTCACCAACGGCATCGCGGCGCTGATCCTGGTCTCGCAGCTGAAGGACTGGCTGGGACTCTCGATCGCCAAGATGCCGGCCGACATGTTCTCGCAGATCCACACGCTGGCCACCCACCTCGGCAGCTTCAATCCGCATGCCTTCGCACTCGGCCTGGCCTGCCTGCTCGGCCTGGCCGCCTGGCCGCAGCTGCTGCTCGCCGGCACCTGGGTCGGCCGGGCGGTGCATCGGGTGCTGGGCCGCGCGGCGCGGTCGCGCGCCGCGCAGGCCGGCTCGCGCATGCCGGGGCCGATCGTCGCGCTGGTCACGCTGACGCTGGTGTCCTGGGGCTTCAGCCTGCCGGTGGAGACCATCGGCACGCGCTTCGGCGGCATCCCCGGCGGCCTGCCCGCCTTCGCGCTGCCCACGTTCTCGTGGGAGACGGTCAAACAGCTCGTGACCCCGACCCTCACCATCGCCGCGCTGGGCGCCATCGAATCGCTGCTGTGCGCCCGCGTGGCCGACCAGATCGGCGGGCTGCCGCGCCACGATCCCAACCAGGAGCTGATGGCGCAGGGCATCGCCAATGCCGTCGCCCCCTTCTTCGGCGGCATGCCGGCCACCGGCACCATTGCCCGCACCGTGACCAACCTGCGCGCCGGCGCCAACTCGCCGATCGCCGGCATCGTGCATGCGTTGACGCTGCTGGTCGTGGTGCTGCTGGGGGCGCCGCTGGCCCGGCACGTACCGCTGGCGGTGCTGGCGGGCATCCTGGTCTTCGTGGCCTGGAACATGGGCGAGTGGCGCGAGTTCTCCCCGCACAGGCTGCGCCTCTTCAGCCGCCACTACCGGCTGCTGATGCTGGGCACCTTCTTCCTCACGGTGGTGTTCGACCTCACGGTCGCGGTGCAGGCGGGCATCGTGCTGGCGTGCGCACTGTTCGTGACGCGCATGAGCCAGCTTTTCAGCGTCGAACTGGTGGCGCTCGAGCCGCCCGTGCTGACCTTCAAGCTGCAGGGCGCGCTGTTCTTCGGCGCCGCCGCCAAGCTCGATCCCGCCGTGACCGCGGTCGAGCGTGCACCGCGCGGCATGACGGTGGTGCTCGATGCGATGCAACTGTTCTTGATCGACGCCACCGGGCTCGACGCGTTGCGGCAACTGCACAAGGCGGTGCGGGAGCGCGGCGGTGTGCTGCGGGTCGAATCGCTGCAGGCGCAGCCGCTCGAGGCGTTCGAGCGCTCGGGATTTGCGGCGGACCTTGCGGCCCAGCCCGGCAACTGAACGCTCAAGGCACTTCGGTGTCGCGGTCCGGCGAAGAGCCCGCGCTGCTCACACGCTGGTCGTCATCCAGCGTGGCGGTGAACACCATCGGCGAATTCGGCGGCTGCATCCAGCGCCATTCCCAGGCGGTCTCGTTCTTGAGCGGATAGGGTGTGCGCCTGGCCGGCTTGCCCAGCAACCGGCGCAGGTCTTCCATCGCCATGCCCGGCTTCACCTTGGCGAAGTTCGCGGGCGTGAGCACCTGGCGCAAGGCCGTCATCCGGCCTTCGGGCCCGATCGTGATCATGTAGTTCTTCTGACCCTGCGGCTGGCGGTTGTACTCGAACACCCGGCCCTCGGGCGCATCCCAGATGTTCTCGGGCTGGCCGAAGCGTGCGCGCACGTCGGCCTCGGTCGCCACGCCCTCCTCCAGCTCCGCGATGCGCTGCGGGTCGCAGCCCACGAGGGACAGCACCGCGGCCAGCCAGCCCACTGCGATCCGCGCCCGGTTTCGTCGCCGCACCGCTCAGTTCTGCGCGAAGCAGTAGAGCAGGCCTGCGCCGCCGGTGCTCTTGAGCGCATCCAGGCTGCAGCCCCGGGTCGCATGCGAGGAGTTCCACGACGTCGACGCCGGAGGGGCGTTCGTGCCCATGCGGTTGTGATGGCCGACGATGGCCGAGCCGTCGCCGCTCTGGGTCCAGTTGCCGCAGGTCGTGTCCTTGCCATCGCTCGCCGCGCGGCCGTCGGGCGACGAGCCGGTCAGGATGTCATGCTGGTTGACGGGGTCTCCGCTCGCACTGACGACTTCGCCTTTTTCGGTCAGCGCCGTCTGCTTGTTGATCTTGTTGTCGCCATGCAGTTCTTCGATGTTGCTGGCGATCGGTTCGCCCTTGACGTTGTACCAGGGCCCGCTGCCGATCCGGTCGCGCGCATTCACGGCCGGGCTGGTCCCCGTCGCGGTGCTGCTGAGGTAGGCGCGCCAGGTGCGCCCGCCGGCGCCGACACTGGCTGCCAGGCTCTGGCAGTAGCGGTCGGCACCCGCCAGGCCGCCGAAGTCGGCACCCTTGCCCGGATTCACGCTGGTGACGAAGAAGCTCATCTTGCTCTGCGGCGTGGCGGGCCCGCTGCTGCTGCAGGCCCCCACCAGCAAGGCGGCGGCTGCGGTCGCGGCGAGAACCATCGAATATCGGCGCTTCATAAGCGTTTCTCCTGGGTTTGGGATCGGAGCCGCCACGCTAGCGCATGCCGACAACGGCTTCAAGGCGGATTCCACCCGGTAAAATCCGCGCCAAAGGTCCCAATGCAATGTCCATCTTCGCCCGCCCCCACTACACGTCCGAAATCACCAACTTCATCGAACAGATGAAGGAGCGGAAGCCGACGCTGGAGGCCGAACAGCGCGCCGGCCGTGCCCTGCTGTGGGACAAGCACCTCGACCGCGGCCTGCTCGAGGAGTACAGCGAGGCCAATGTGCCGCAGCAGCCCTACGTCTACCAGACCCGCGTCAAGTAAGTGACCATCCGCGCCGTTCCGGGTTCCGGCGCCCGCCGCCAGGGCGAGGGCGGCGCGTCGGGCAAAGGCGTCCGTTCGGCGCCGGACGAGGTCATCGCGGACGACGGCGCCGTCGTGGTCGCCGCGATGCCCGACGTCATCGACCAGGTCGCGCTGGCGCGGCTCTATGGCGAGCCGCTGTTCGCGCTGCCGAATGACCTCTACATCCCGCCCGAGGCGCTGCAGGTCTTCCTCGAGGCCTTCGAGGGCCCGCTCGACCTGCTGCTCTACCTGATCCGCAAGCAGAACTTCAACATCCTCGACATCCCGATGGCCGGGCTGACGCGGCAGTACCTGAGCTACGTCGACGAGATCCGCCAGACCAACCTCGAGCTCGCCGCCGAGTACCTGCTGATGGCGGCGATGCTGATCGAGATCAAGTCGCGCATGCTGCTGCCGCCCAAAAAGTCGGCCGAGGGCGAGGAAGCCGAGGACCCGCGCGCCGAGCTGGTCCGCCGCCTGCTCGAGTACGAACAGACCAAGCTGCAGGCCGCCTCGCTGAGCGCCATGCCGCACGCCGGACGCGACTTCTGGAAGGCGCAGGTCTACATCGAGCAGTCTCTCAAGCCGCGCTTCCCGGACATGAACGTCGTCGACCTGCGCGACGCCTGGGCCGACATCCTGAAGCGCGCCAAGCTCGTGCAGCACCACAAGATCTCGCGCGAGGAGCTCAGCGTGCGCGAGCACATGAGCATCGTGCTGCGGCACCTGCAGGGGCGGCAGTTCGTTGAGTTCGAGAAGCTGTTCGACGTCACGCGCGGCACGCCGGTGCTGATCGTCACCTTCATCGCGATGCTCGAGCTGGCCAAGGAAACCCTGATCGACATCACGCAGGCCGAAGCCTTCGCACCTATCTACGTGCGGCTGGCGTACACGCCGGCCTGAGCCCCACGCGTCCCGCCGTCGCGCGGAGCAACCGGACGCCGATGAAGTTCCCGGCTCGGCAGCACGGCTGATCGACAACCTCGAAATCGACACCTGAACCCGATGAGCTACAGCGTCAAGGAAATCTTCTACACCCTGCAAGGCGAAGGCGGCCAGGCCGGCATGCCGGCCGTGTTCTGCCGCTTTGCCGGCTGCAACCTGTGGAGCGGCCGCGAGAGCGATCGCGCCGGCGCCGTCTGCCGCTTCTGCGACACCGATTTCGTCGGCACCGACGGCACGCTGGGCGGCAAGTTCGCGAGCGCCGAGTCGCTGGCCGACACCATCGCCGCGCAATGGCCGGCCGATGACACCGCGCATCGGCTGGTCGTGCTGACCGGCGGCGAGCCGCTGCTGCAGGTCGATGCCGCACTGATCGCCGCACTGCATGCGCGCAGCTTCCGCATCGCGGTGGAAAGCAACGGCACCGTGGCGGCACCCGAGGGCATCGACTGGCTTTGCATCAGCCCGAAGGCGGGCGCGCCCTGGCTGCAGCGCTCGGGCCAGGAGCTCAAGGTGGTATGGCCGCAGCCCGGCCTGGACCTCGACGCGCTGCAGGCCGGCGGCCACTTCGCACACCGCTTCCTGCAGCCGATGGACGGCCCGGCGCAGGCCGACCACATCGCGCTGTGTATCGACACCTGCATGCGCCGCCCCGGCTGGCGCCTGAGCCTGCAGACTCACAAGCTGACCGGCATCCGCTGATCTCTGAACATGACGACCCTCGCGATGAACCCTCGACGATTCACCGTCAGCCAGCGCTTCTTCTTCGACGCCGCCCACACGCTCGAGCGCGCCATCGAGACCGAAGCCAGCCGCCGCATCCACGGCCACACCTACCGCGCGGAAGTCGCGGTCAGCGGCCCGCGCGATGCCCGGACCGGCATGGTCGTCGACCTCGGCCTACTGCGCCGGCGACTGGACGCACTGCGCGAACGGCTCGACCACCACCTGCTCGACGAAGTGCCCGGACTGGGAGCGCCGACGCTGGAAAACCTCTGCGTGTTCATCGCCGACGCCCTCGCCGACATGCAGCCGGCGCCCTCGCGCGTGCGGGTCTGGCGCGAGGCACTGGGCGACGAATGCGTGCTGGAGCTGGCGCCGCGCGCTTGAGCGCCAAGGCCGGCTCGACGAAGCCGGCGGTTCAGGCCGACTCGACGCCCGGCTCCCGCCCCATCAAATCCGAAACGGCCTGCGCAGCCTGTACGCGGCCGTCCAGCACGGCCACCACGCTGTCGGAAATCGGCATCTCGACGCCCATATGGCGCGCACGCTGCACCACCGCCCTCGCGCAGTAGACGCCCTCTGCCACGTGCCCGAGCGAATCCACCGCCTGCGACAGCGACCGGCCTTGCGCCAGCAGCAATCCGACCTTGCGGTTGCGCGACAGGTCGCCGGTGGCCGTGAGCACCAGGTCGCCGAGGCCGGACAGCCCCATGAAGGTGTCGGCCCGGGCGCCGAGAGCGACGCCGAAGCGGGTCATTTCGGCCAGGCCGCGCGTGATCAGTGCGGCCCGAGCATTGAGCCCGAGGTCGAGGCCGTCGGCCAGTCCGGTGGCGATCGCGAGCACGTTCTTGACCGCACCTCCGACCTCGACGCCGACGATGTCGTCATTGGCATAGACCCGCAGCGCCGGGCCGTGGAAGGCCTCGACCAGCGCCTCGCGCACGCGGGCATGCGGACTGGCGGCCACCAGCGCGGTGGGCCGGGCCTGCGCCACCTCCTGCGCGAAGCTCGGGCCGCTGAGCACGCCGGCCAGCAGCCCGGGCGCCACCCGGGCCTGGATCTCGTGGGCCAGCAGGCCGAGCTCGCCGGAGCCGGCCTCGGCCGGCTCGACGCCCTTCGAGAGCCAGGCCACCGGGCAGGTCGCATCGCGCAGCTGGCCGAGCTGGCCGCGCAGCGCCGCCATCGGCGTCGCCACGATCGCCAGGTCGGCGCCTGCCAATGCCGACAGCGCCGCGCCGGCCTGGAGGGTCAGCGAGGGAGGGAAGGCAAAGCCAGGCAGGTAGCGCGCGTTCTCGCGCGCCTGCGACATCGCGCGGACCTGCTCGGCGTCGCGCGCCCAGAGCGTGACCGCGTGCCGGCCGGAGGCATTGATCGCCAGCGCCGTGCCCCAGGCGCCGGCGCCGAGCACGCAGATCTTCATCGGCGGCAGGCGCTGGGCGGCGATTACTGCGTGACGATCGGCGAAGCCTGGCCGGCGGCCTGGGCCTGCTGCTGCTCGAACATCGCCTGGAAGTTGATCTCGGCCAGGTGCACCGGCGGGAAGCCGCCGCGCTGGATCACGTCGGCCACGTTGCCGCGCAGGTAGGGGTAGACGATCTGCGGGCAGGCGATGCCGAGGATCGGGCCCATCTGGTCTTCGGGCAGGTTGCGGATCTCGAAGATGCCGGCCTGCTTGGCCTCGACCAGGAACACGGTCTTGTCGTTGATCTTGGTCTGCACGGTGGCCGACACGGTGATCTCGAAGATGCCGTCGGTCACGGGCTGGGCGTCGACGCCGAGCTGGATGTCCACGGTGGGCTGTTCCTGCTCGAGCAGGATGGCCGGCGAATTGGGTTGCTCCAGCGACAGGTCTTTCAGGTAGACGCGCTGGATCTGGAAAACGGGATCTTGTGCTTGCTGGTCGGCCATGGCTCTAACTTTCGAGAATCAAAACGATGCCCGCCCGGGGTCTCCCGGAGCGGGCTGCTGGAAGTAACCGGTGATTATCGCCCGCCGGACGGGGGCTCAGGCGCCCTGCAGCAACGGCATCAGGCCGCCGCGCCCATCGAGCGCGACCAGGTCGTCGCAGCCGCCGACATGGGTCTCGCCGATGAAGATCTGCGGCACGGTGCGCCGGCGCGTGAGGTCCATCATCGTGGCTCGTGCCTGGGGATCGCTGTCGATGCGGATCTCCTCGATCTGCTCGACACCCTTGGACTTGAGGATTTGCTTCGCGCGAATGCAGTAGGGGCAGACGGCGGTGGTGTACATCTTGACGGCTTGCATCGGGACTATTTCGTGGAGTTTCAGGCCTTTTCAAGCGGCAGATTAGCGTCTTTCCACGACTTGAGTCCGCCCGCAACCGCTTGGGCTTGCTCATACCCGAGCTTCTTGGCCGTGGCCACGGCACGCTGAGCGCGCGACCCGCTCGCACAGACCAGCAACAATGGCAACGACTTGTTCTTGACCGCGGTCGGCAGTTTCTGCTCGAGCTGGTTGAGCGGCACGTTCTTGGCACCCGTGACATGGCCGGTCGCGAATTCTTCCGGCTCGCGCACATCGACCACCACCGCGCGCTCGCGGTTGATCAACTGCACCGCGCCCTGGGCCGTGAGCGAGCCGGTGTTCGCGCCGCGCACCATCGGCCAGGCCAGCATGCCGCCCGAGCTGAGCGCAATCAGGATCAGCATCCAGTTGTCGACAATGAATTTCACGGTGTTCCTTGAGTGGCAAACCCCGGATTTTAGAATGTCGGCTTTCCGCACGCGTTCCCAAAGGCCTCTCCCATGCACAAACTGGTACTGATCCGCCACGGCGAATCGACCTGGAATCTCGAAAACCGCTTCACCGGCTGGACCGATGTCGACCTGACGCCGACCGGCGTCGAGCAAGCCAAGCTGGCCGGCCGGCTGCTGAAGGCCGAAGGCTACGACTTCGACGTCGCCTACACCAGCGTGCTCAAGCGCGCCACCCGCACGCTCTGGCACACGCTCGACGAACTCGACCGCACCTGGCTGCCGGTGGTCCACTCCTGGCGCCTCAACGAACGCCACTATGGGGGCCTGCAGGGCCTGAACAAGGCCGAAACCGCCAGGAAATACGGCGACGAGCAGGTACTGGTCTGGCGCCGCAGCTACGGCACGCCGCCGCCGCCGCTGGAGCCGAACGACCCGCGCAGCGAGCGCGGCGACGTCCGCTACGCCAAGCTGGCGCCCGAGCAGGTGCCTTTGACCGAATGCCTGAAGGACACCGTGGCCCGCGTGCTGCCGTTCTGGAACGAATCGATGGCACCCGCGATCCGCGCCGGCCGCCGGCTGGTAGTGGCGGCGCACGGCAATTCGATCCGCGCGCTGGTGAAGTACCTCGACGGCATTTCCGACGACGCCATCGTGAGCCTGAACATTCCCAATGGAATCCCGCTGGTCTACGAACTCGACGACGAGCTCAAGCCGCTGCGCCACTACTATCTCGGTGACGCCGACGCGGCCGAGAAGGCCCTAGCCGCAGTCGCCGCGCAAGGCAAGGCGTAACAAAAATTCTTAATTTGTTCAAAGGGTCGCGGAACCCCGGCAGACAACTTGCTTCCAAGCTGTGTATATTGGTTTGACAGGCGACAAGGACACTATTACATGGGCCAGAAAATGAAGATCACCGGCTGGGTCGCCGCAGGCGCCTTCGCCGGCGTACTGACCACCGTCTCGTTGCAGACCGTCGCACGAGGCTCCTTGGCCCCCCTGCCCCTCGAGGAACTGCAGCAGCTGGCTGCGGTTTTCGGCATGGTCAAGAGCGATTACGTCGAGCCGGTCGACGAAAAGAAGCTGATTTCCGATGCGATCTCGGGCATGGTTGCCGGGCTCGATCCGCACTCGCAGTACTTCGACAAGAAGTCCTTCAAGGAATTCCGCGAAGGCACCACCGGCCGCTTCGTCGGCGTCGGCATCGAGATCTCCCAGGAAGACGGGCTGATCAAGGTGGTGTCGCCGATCGAGGGTTCGCCGGCGTTTCGCGCCGGCCTCAAGCCGAACGACCTGATCACCAAGATCGACGACACGGCCGTGCGCGGCCTGTCGCTCAACGAGGCCGTCAAGCGCATGCGCGGCGAGGCCAACACCAAGGTGCTGTTGACGATCTTCCGCAAGGACGAGAACCGCACCTTCCCGGTCACGATCACGCGCGAGGAAATCCGCACGCAGTCGGTCCGCGGCAAGGTCATGGAGCCCGGCTACGCCTGGATCCGCCTGTCGCAGTTCCAGGAGCGCACCGTCGACGACTTCGTCAAGAAGGTCGAAGAGATCTACAAGCAGGACCCCAACCTCAAGGGCCTGGTGCTCGACCTGCGCAACGATCCGGGCGGCCTGCTCGACGCCGCGGTGGCGATCTCGGCGGCCTTCCTGCCCGAGAACGTCACGGTGGTGTCGACCGACGGCCAGCTGGCCGAGAGCAAGTCGATCTACAAGGCCGCGCCCGAGTTCTACCAGCGCCGTGCCGGCAGCGATCCGCTGCGCAACCTCCCGGCGGGGCTCAAGACCGTGCCGCTGGTGGTGCTCGTCAACGAAGGCTCGGCCTCGGCCAGCGAAATCGTCGCCGGCGCCCTGCAGGATCACAAGCGCGCCACCATCATGGGCAGCCAGACCTTCGGCAAGGGCTCGGTGCAGACCGTGCGCCCGCTCGGCCCCGACACCGGCCTCAAGATCACGACCGCGCGCTACTACACGCCCAGCGGCACGTCGATCCAGGCCAAGGGCATCGTGCCCAACGTGCTGGTCGACGAAAGCGCCGAGGGCAGCCCCTTCGCCGCGCTGCGCATGCGCGAGGCCGACCTCGAGAAGCACCTGGCCAGCGGCCAGGGCCCCGAAAGCAAGGACCCCGAGCGCGAGAAGGCCCGCGACGAAGCCCGCAAGCGCCTCGAGGAAGAAGCCAAGAAGCCGCCGCAGGACCGCAAGGTGCCCGAATTCGGCGCGACCGACGACTTCGCTCTGGCGCAGGCCGTCAAGAGCCTGAAGGGCCAGCCGGTGCTCGTGAGCAAGACGCAGGTCATCATCGACAACAAGGAAGAGAAAAAGGACAACTGATCCCCGGGCGGCTCCCGCGGGAGCCACGCCCCGGCGACAGGCGCGGCGCATGGAAGACCAGGACCTGCTGCGCTACTCGCGCCACATCCTGCTGGAGGAATTCGGCATCGACGGACAGGCGCGCGTGAGTGCCGCGCACGCGCTCGTGATCGGCGCCGGCGGGCTCGGCTCGCCCGCCCTGCTCTACCTGGCCGCGGCCGGCGTCGGCCGCATCACGCTGGTCGATGACGACGACCTCGACCTCACCAATCTCCAACGCCAGATCGCCCACACCACGGCGCGCGTCGGCATGCCCAAGGTCGAGTCCGCGGCCGCCGCGATGCAGGCGATCAACCCGGACATCACCATCGAGACTCACCGCCTGCGGGCCGACGACGAATTGCTCGACAGGCTGGTGTCGACCGCCGACGTGGTGCTCGACTGCAGCGACAACTTCGCGACGCGCCATTCGGTGAACCGCGCCTGCGTCGCCCATGCCAGGCCCCTGGTGGCGGGTGCGGCGATCCGCTTCGACGGCCAGCTGAGCGTCTACGACACACGCGATGCGGCCTCGCCCTGCTACGCCTGCCTCTTTCCGCCGGAGGCCGAATTCGAGGAAACGCGCTGCGCCGTGCTCGGCGTCTTCGCACCGGTGGTCGGCACCATCGGCACCCTGCAGGCCAGTGAAGCCCTGAAGCTGCTCGCCGGGATCGAGCCCTCGCTGGCCGGCCGCCTGCTGATGTTCGATGGCCGCCGCAGCGCGTTTGACACGCTCGGTGTCGCGCGCGATCCGGCCTGCGGCGTGTGCGGGCACCGCCCGCCCTAGCCTCCGCCGGACGGACGCTGCCTGGCTCTGGCCGCGCCGGCCGCTGCAGCGCGCGAGGACGGCTTCTTCGCCTCGGCCAGCACCTGCGTGCAGTCCGCGTCCTTTCCCGGCCCCGTTTCCACGGTCGCGGCCAACGCCAGCAGGGGATTGATCGCGGCCAGTGCGATCGCCGCGGCACCGCGCGCCGCCAGCGGACCGACCTGGACACCCGCCTTCGGCGCCGCGAAGCTGCCATGCATCCGCAGCGGCGAGCGCGCGGCCAGGATGCTCTTGTCCTTGGGCTGCGGCTTCACCACGAGATCGATGCTTTCGCTGGCCAGGTTGATGTAGCCGCTGCCGTGGAACACCGTGTCGGACGTGTCGAGGACCAGGCTGCGACCGTTCATCACGCCCTTGTCGACATCGAAGGCCATGGCGCCACAGCGGAGTTCGACGGCGCGATCGCCCTCGAGCATGAACTTGATGATCTCGCCGCCGTCGAGCCCGAGGAATTCCAGCAGCAGGTTGCTGAACTGGCCGCGCCCCGTGATGGCCGCGACATCGCCCGAGGCGCCGGCCAGCCAATGCGCCATCGAGTTGCCGCGGCCGGACAAATTGATCCGCCCATCGAGCCTGCCGAAGCTCGTCTTCAGGGTCTCGATCTTGGGGATCAGCCGGTTGAGCTGCATCGCGCGGATGTCCAGTGACGCCCTGATGTCGGCCGGGTTCTGGGTCGCGTCGATGCGGATCGACCCGGCGATCCTGCCGCTGGCCACGCCGAGGTCGAGCGGGTCGAGCGTCAGCACGCCGTCCTTGAGTGCCACCTGCACGCTGCCCTTGTCCATCGGCAGCTCGCGCACGTTCTGGATCCGATCCGCGGTGTACGAGACGTCGGCATTCATGGCTTGAAGGCGCTCGAAGTCCAGCGTCGCGTCCGGCAGCACCTTGCGTCCGGGGTCGACCGGCTTGCCCTTGCCGGCGTGCAGGATCGCGGGCGGCGGTGCCACGCCTTCGACCGCGTTGGCCGACCGCGCGGTGGGCGGCAGACCGATGAACGGGCCGAGGTCGTCCATGTCCAGCACGCGCGAGCGCAGGGTGCCGCTCAGGTGAGGACGTTTCTGTGACTTGTCGAACTGCATGTCCCCGTGGATGTCCGAGAGACCCAGTCGGCCCTTCAGGCCGCGCACCTCCCAAAGAGAGGCCTTCTTGCGCAAGTTGCCGCTCAACACGTAGGGCGGGGTCTGGGGCAGTGCGATGCCCAGGACCGGGTAGAGGCGGCCCAGGTTCTGGCCTCTCATCTCGACCTCGGCGTCGAGACCGTCGAGGTCGGCCAGCGCGACCACCGTGCCACGCGCCTGGAGCCGGGTCTGGCCGGTCTTCAGATCGATCTCGATCGGAAATGGCGGCCGCCCCACGGCATCGAGCTGCAAGACGTTGCCGGTGCGACCCGAGGCGGTGAGCGGCTCGCTCCGGTAGCGACCCTCGAGCTCATAGCTCAACGGCATCTCGCCGCGGCGGCTGTCGAAGCTGAACGCGGCATGCAGATCCAGGTCGAGCGAGGTCGCGCGGAAATCGATCGTGCCGCCATCGACCTCGATCCGTCCGATGCTCGGCACCGTGCCGGCGTCCGAACCGTCCTTGCCCAGGGCCCAGGTGCGGCGGCCGTCCTCCTCCACCTGCAGTCCGAGCGATGGCGAGCTCAACGCCAGCCGCGGCAGCACGATACGGCCTGCCAGGAGCTGCCAGAAGCGGATGTCGAATTCAGCCCGCTCGGCACGGACCAGGTAGGGGTCGCGCGCCCAGCGGGGATTGGCGAACTCGATGCCGTCGAGCCTGACCGTGGCAACCCGCCAGCCCAGGTCGACGTCGAGCCGCCGAACGATCTCGAACTTGCGCCCGGTGCGCTCGCTGACATAGCGATTGAGAGGCTCGCGCAACTGGTCCCACGGGAAAAAGCTGAGCGCCAGCCACAGCGCCGCGAGCAAGCTCAGCACGACGGCGCCGAGCTTGATCCCCATCCGGCGGCGCGACGAGATTGCGGCGGTCGCAGTCTGCACCCGCGCCCTTCACTCGATCGGAGCGGCTGCGCGCGCCGACACCCCGTTCCCGGCCGGCTTGGCGAGCAGGCAGACGACGGACACGCCGGCGGCAGCCGCGGTCGTGGCAGCCTCGGCCAGCCGCAGTTCAGCCACAGCCGGCTCGCCGCCCGCGATCACGAATCCGGCGACGAGGGCAAGGATCGATGCGGCGACATAGCTCCAGACGATGTTCATGCTGCACCTTGCGGATGGACGGACAAATCACCGAAAAAAGAACTGCGCGGGCGAGTGCCCCGCAGCCGTGCCACAGCTTAGAACAACCGTCCGCCCGACGGAGTCGGCCACCGGCCGATATCGCTGTGGGGCGCGGCCTACGGGGGTCTCGTACTCGGTCGTAAGAACCAGCCTACAGCGTCCGATCGCGCAAGCCTTCATGATGCAGGCAGATCTTCACTAGCATCGCGAAGGCCTGCTTCCCTAGGGGTAAGCCTGGCTCCGAAGGGCGCACCAGGGGCAGCGGTTCTCATGGACCCAAGATTGAAAACCTACATCGTCGAAGACAACGTCACGATCCGAGAGAATCTCGTCGGTACCTTGGAGGAGCTCACGTGCATCGCGGCCATCGGTTATGCCGAGACCGAGGCGGAGGCCAGCCAATGGCTCGTCGATCATGCCGACGAGTGGGAACTGGCCATCGTCGATCTGTTCCTGAAGCAGGGAAGCGGACTTGGCGTGCTGCAGACCTGTCTGGCGCGCCGGCCGAATCAGAAGGTTGTGGTGCTCAGCAACTACGCCACCCCCGACATCCGCAAACGCTGCGCCCAGTTCGGCGTCGATGCGGTGTTCGACAAGTCGAACGAGATCGACGGCCTGATCGACTTCTGCATCGCGCAGGCCGCCGCCCGCACTGCATGAGTTGCTCGCCCCCAGGTTGCCCG
>NZ_JBFUBW010000030.1:0-96586 GCF_056405555.1 Variovorax sp. P1_G12
GCAGATGGCATAGATGCTCAGCAAGCCGGGGTTGTCGACGCGGTCGAACCACGACTCCCAGCGCTTGCCGCCATCCGCGGTGCGCAGCACGAGCCCGTAGGCGCCGACCACGAAGCCCTGGCTGGGGCTGTGGAAATGCAGGTCGAGGAAGGGCTTGTCGGGGCCGGCCTCGGCGTTGCGCCTGGCTTCGTCGAGCAGCTTGCGGTCGGCATCGCCGGCATCGGGCGCGGCGGTGCGTTGCTGCATCTGGTCGAGCACCAGTGCATTGGCCTGGCGTCCGTCGAGCAGTCGCGTCCAGCCGACGCCGCCGTCGCGCGTGCCGAGCACGACGCCGTCGTGGCCGGTGGCATAGCCGATGCTGTCGGCGACGAAGCCGACGGCGGTGAGGTCGATGCTCACCGGCACCATGGACTGCAACCACTGGCGGCCGCCGTCGGACGAATGCACGATGTGGCCGCGCTGCCCGACGGCCACCAGGCGGTTGCCGGCGCGCGCGATGCCGGTGATGAGGCGCTGGTCGGCCACCGCGCTCATGCGTGCCGGCAGGTCGAGCATCTCGCTGCCGCTATGGGCTCGGCCGGCTTCGCCGGCGCGGGCGGACACGCCCGCGCCGGAAGCCAGGGCGGCCAGGAGGATGCTGCGACGCTGCATGCCTTCTCCCGTCAGCGCACGCCGGAGCCGGCCAGGGCGTCCGCGGACCAGGCGTTGGCCGACTGCGGCTCCATGAATTTCAGGCCGACGTTGTAGGCGCCCATCAGGCCGGTCATGTTGTAGCCGCCGGTGGTGAAGTCGTGGAACGACTGGCCGACGCTGGTCGGTGCGGGCACTTCGTAGGCGGGGTTCGAGTACACGAAGCCGGCGCGGTAGAGCTGGCCGCGTGCGTCGTATTCGTCCGAAGCCACGGCGATCCAGCTGTCCTCGTCGATGTAGAAGGTGCGCTTGGCGTAGATGTGGCGCTTGTCGGCCTTCAGCGTGGCCTCGACCACCCACACGCGATGCGGTTCCCAGCGCACGTAGTCCGGGTTCAGGTGGTTCGGCGTGGTGGTCGCGTACGGATCCTTCGCGTAGATCAGCTTGAACGCGTTGTAGGGGACAAGCATCTCCTGCTTGCCGACCAGCTTGAAGTCGTAGCGGTCCATCGCACCGTTGAAGACCCAGGCGTCGTCGTACGTCGATGCGCCGGCCGAGCCGGGGTTCGGCGTGTCGTAGGCGATATCGGGTGCGAGCTTGACGCGGCGCTGGCCGGGCAGGTACTGCCAGGCGCGGCGGCCGTACTTCATCGGRTTGATGTAGTCCTGCGCCAGCAGCGCTTCACCRTTGCGGCGGGCCGGCGCKGTGTAGGCGATCTTGGTGCGGAAGTAGATGTCGCTGTCGCTCGAGGCGCCGGTGCGCTTCGGGTCGTAGTAYGGATAGTCCATGTGGATCTGGCCGGTGGTGGCGAGCACCGCCTTGCCGGACGAATCCACATTGATCGAGTCGTACTGCGTGTAGGAGCTCTGGCCGGTGAAGCGCAGCAGGTGGTTCCACATCGCTTCGTTGCCGGTCTTCGGGATCGGGAAGGGAATGCCCGCGTAGGTGCCTTCCAGGCCCAGTCCGTCGTCGGTGGTCTTGACGGCGGTGGCGTTCTTCACCGTGTTGTCGAGCACGTACTTCGGGAAGGCCATCGAGCGATGCGACGGGTACACGTCGACGCGCATCGTCGGGTACTTCTTCAGCATCTCCCTGGTGCCGGCGGTCAGCTTGGATTCGTACTGCGCCATGTTCTGCGCCGTGATGGCGTAGAGCGGCTTCTCGGCGGCGTACGGGTCGGGACGGATGCCCGAGCCCTTCTCGTAGCCGGCCGGCGGCGTGGTCAGGCCGCCGGTGTACTCGGGGATCGTCTTGTCGGCATTGCCGGCGCGCTCGGCGCCGGTCTGGGTGAGCGTGGTGCCCAGCTTCTTCGCTTCATCGGGCCCGACGGCAGCGAGGACGGACTGGGCGGCGAGCGCGATCACTGCGCCGGCCACGAGGGTGAGTTTCTTCATGGGAATGTCTCCGTTCGGTAGGGGATCGGTCGACCTCAGAAGGTCGTCTTGAAAGTCAGCAGCACGTGGCCGCGGTCGGACAGCAGCGCGTTGACGCTCTCGGCGACGTTCATCGCACCGGCCGCCGTGGTGCTGTAGTTGCCATAAAAGCCGACATAGCGCAGCGCGAAGTTGTATTTGTTTCGCACATCCGCGGCGACGCCCAGCGAGTAGGAGCCGTTGTTCTTGGCACCGCCCGTCGTCACGGCCGAGATGCCCGAGAGACCTCCGCCCCAACTCAGCGGCAAAGACAGGTCCACGCCGGGGTAGACCTGGAACCAGGTCGGCGTGAAGTTGATCGCGAGGCCGAAGTAGTCGCGCGTCACCGCATCGACGTTGGCGGCGACCGCACGGTAGGCCGCGCTGCCCTTGAAGACATTGGGGTTCTGCGCCACGCTCAGCCAGCGGTTCCAGGTGACTTCGGCCATCCAGGTGGCGCTGTCCCACAGCGGCGTCCTGGAGACCGAGCCGATCAGATTGAACACGCCGTGCATGGTGTTGCCCACCGCGCCGGGCGCGCCGCCGTTGGCAAGCTGCGCGGGAGTGATCTGGCCGAGCGCCGGATTCGCCAGGCCGGCCGGGAGTACCTGCACCGGCGTGCTCTGCAGCGGCATGTTGTGGCGGTAGCTCAGTTCGGCGCCGAAGCTCAGGCCGGCGATGTTCTTCGCCAGGCTCAGGCCGTAGATGTCGATGTCGCGGCCGTAGAAGGCCTGGTACTGGCCGAGGTAGCCGGCGCGGATCTGCTGCAGCGTGGCGGCCCCCGGGTTGATGTAGCAGGTGGTCGGGCCGATGGCGGTCGCGCCGGCACGGGCGCAGGCGGCGGCCGGCACGGCGGCCACTGCCGGCGTCAGCGCGAGCTGAGGCTGGATGTCCGCGGTGCGGCGGCCGTAGAGGCCGGCGGTGCCGTCGAGCCAGTCGGGGCTCCAGCGTGCCGACAGGCCGAAGTCGCCGTTCTTGTTGGGCTCGCCCGCGGTGGCCTGCAGCAGCCGCTGGCCCGGGCCCGTGATCAGCGACTGGCCGCCATAGAGCAGTGCGTCGTTGACCGTCAGGTAGCTGCCCGATTCCGGATAGCGCGCCGCTTCCCAGTCGAAGAAGGTCTGCGCCGACAGCGCCAGGTCCGGGGCCGGCTGCACCTGCAGGGTCATCTGCGTGCGCGGGCGATAGAGCTCCTTGGCCTCGATGCCGGGCGTCGCCAGCGCCTTCCAGAGGTCCAGCGAATACTGGCCGTAGGAGATGCCGTGGATCGCGCCGCCGCCCAGCAGGCTTTCGCCCCAGTAGACGGTGGTCTTGCCGAGCCGCAGGCCGACGTTGGTGTCGCCGAAGTCGCGGCTGCCGAACACGAAGGCGTCGAGCAGTTCGCCCGACGGGCCCTTGGCATAGCGGCTGGTGTAGGGCGACAGGATGCCCGCGGTCGGCAGGCCGTACGACAGGGTGTTGGCGGTGGCGTTGTTGTGGTTGTCCAGGCTGTTGTAGGCACCGTCGGCCCAGGCGTCGCCGCTCACGCGAAAGCCGTACTTCTTGTCGACCACCATGTCGAACTCGCTCAGCAGGTCGAGCCGGCTGGCGATCAGGGCGCCGTTGCCGAAGTTGCGGTCGCCGTCGTCGTTGTTCGGATTGCCGAGGATCGCCTTGGACTGGTCCTGCGTGCGATAGCCCAGGTTGTAGCGCACCGTGTTGTCCCAGCGAAGCACGACATCCGGATTCCCGGTATCGATCTCCATGGCGCGTGAGGTTGAGGCGATCGCGAGGAGCGCGAGCGCTGCGGAAGTCAATGCGCTGAGGCGGTGCCTGGTGACCGGCGTGCGCGTGAAGTGCTGGGGCATGGAGTTGTCTCTTGAATTCTTTTTCTGATGAGATGGCGGCGAAGAGGCCCGCTCAGGCGATCAGCTTGACAACGTTGTGATAGCTGTTCGGCAGCAACCGCGACAGCCAGAACAGCGACGAGGACTGGTTGCCCGTCACCACGCGCTTCTTGCCTCGCCGCACGCCCTTGAGGATGGCGGCGGCGCAGTCCTCGGGCGGGGTCGTGAGCAACTTGTCAGCCAGCGCGGCGAAGCGCGCTTCCTGCTCGCCGGCAAGCCTGCAGCGTCGGCCGGCGCGTTCGATATTGGTTTTGATTCCGCCTGGGTGAACGCTGAGTGCACGAACGCCCGTGCCTTCGAGTTCACGCCAAAGGCATTCGGTGAGGCCGCGCACGCCGAACTTGGAGATGTTGTACGCGCTCTGCGACGGAAAGCCGACCAGGCCGAAGACGCTCGAGATATTGATGATGCAGCCTTCGCGTTGCGCCAGCATCATCGGCAGGAAGGCCTTGCTGCCGTAGATCACGCCCCATAGATTGACGCCGAGTTGCCACTCGATTTCGTCGATGTCCGTGTGTTCGAAGGTGCCGACCATGGCGACGCCGGCATTGTTGAACACGAAATGGGCAGTGCCGAAGTCGCGACGCACGGCGTCGGCATGGGCGAAGACCGCTTCCCGCGACGAGACGTCCAGGGAATAGCCCCGGACCTCGGTGCCGACCGGCAGTTGCCGAATCGTCTGCGCCAGTCCGGCAGCGTCGATGTCCGACAGCGCCAGGCGCGCGCCGGCTGCGCCCAGTTGCAGCGCCAGGGCGCGACCGATGCCGCAGCCGGCGCCAGTGACAACGGCGACCTTGTCTTTGAAGGAATAGTTCATGAGAGGATGCTTGATGGTTCGAGAGGGGTGATTCAGACCGCTACGTGCTTGTGCAGGAAGGCGAGCTGTTCCTGGACGTTCCTGTCGAGGTATTCGCCGTAGTAGGGCTGAAAATGGTCGCAGGCATGCAGCGCGAACTCGGCGTTCGGCATGCGGCTCGCCGCCTGGCGTGCGACGTCTGCGGAAACGATGGTGTCGTGGGATCCGGCGATCACGAGCGTTGGCACGCGTACCTTGCGGGCGAGCCGGATCGGGTTGTAGCGGGGAATCTTGAGCAATACGCGGGCGAGCACCTTGTTTTCCCACTCGACGTCGGCGATGGCCTTCAACTTTTCCATCCCGCTCCAGGCTTCGGCGCCCGTCAGCGCGGCGTGTTCTCCGGGCCGACCCACGACGGGCACGTAGTGCGGCCTGCCGATCAGGCTGCCGACCACGTCGCGCAGGCCCGCAAGGGTCAGGCGCAGGACCACCATCGGGCGGAGAGAAGTGATCGCGCCCCAACCGCTCATGAGAGGATGCGCTGCGATGACCGCGGCGAGCCGATATCCCCGCGCCGCCATGCAGACCACGTGGCCGCCGGAGAGGGACGTGCCCCAGAGCACCATGCGCTGGGCGTCGATGCCCTCGAGCGTGCGAACGTGGCGGATGGCAGCATCCCAGTCATCCAGATGCCGGCCCGGGTCCACCCAGTGGCGTGGCTCGCCCTGGCTGTCGCCAAAATTGCGGTAGTCGAACAGGAATACGGCGTAGCCGGCCTCCACGAAGCGGGTGGCATGCGGAAGCAGCATCGCGCGCACACCGGCAAAGCCGTGCGCCATCACGATGACGGGCGGCGGTTCGCCCCGGTCGGGCGACAGCAGCGTGCCCGCGCAGCGCAGGCCCCGGCTGACGAACGAAGACGACACGGATTTCATCGGCGGTCGCCTCAGGCCGTGGCAGGGCGCAGCGTGCCGCCCAGCGAGGTTCCGCGGAACTCGAGCGCCGGGTCCTCCACGGGGTCCTTCATCAGCATCACATGGTCGCTCTCGGGGCTGTGCAGCACACGCCATGGCAGCGCACGGCCCTGCCGCGGCACCATGGCCTCGCCGCGCCGCGCATAGCCGGACTGGAGCGACGCGACGATGTTCTCGCTCAGCATCTCTCCTTCAGGTGCGCGGGCCGTCACCACATCGGCCTTGCTGCGGTCCATGTGATTGAGCAGGCGGCAGAAGTAGCTGGCCGCCATGTCTACCTTGAGCGTCCAGGATGCATTGATGTAGCCGAAGACCCAGGCCATGTTCGGCACGTCCTGAAGCAGCACGCCCTTGTATGTCATCAACTCGTTCACGGCTCGCTTGCGACCGTCCACACGCAGTTCCATGCCGCCGAAGGACTGGAGCTGAAGTCCGGTCGCGGTGACGATGATGTCGGCTTGCAACTCCTTGCCGGACTTCAGGCGAATTCCGGTCTCGGTAAAGGTGTCGATCTGGTCGGTCACGATCGAGGCCTTGCCTTCCCGGATCACCTTGAAAAGGTCGGCATCGGGGACCGCGCACAGGCGTTCTTCCCATGGCTTGTAGCGCGGCGAGAAGTGGGCAAGGTCGAAATCCTTGCCCACGTGCTTCTTGACGCCGGAGAGCAGCCACCATCTCATCAGGTCGGGCCACCGCCTCGAAAGCTTGTAGATCGTCCGCTGCAGGAAAAGATTGCGCCGGCGCGCCATCGCATAGACCCAGCGATCCGGAAGGACCCGCTTCAATACGGCGGACATCGTGTCGTAGCCCGGTACGGAAAACACGTAGCTGGGCGAGCGCTGGAGCATCGTGATGTGCGCCGTGTCCCGGGCCATGGTCGGCACCAGCGTCACCGCAGTGGCGCCGCTTCCGATGACGATGACCCGCTTGCCGCGGTAGTCCAGTCCTTCGGGCCACTTCTGAGGATGAATGCACTGCCCCTTGAATCTCTCGACGCCGGGGAAGCTCGGCAAGTAACCTTCGTCGTGGTTGTAGTAGCCGGTGCAGCTGACGAGGTAGCTGCACGTGAACGTGAGTGGCTCGCCGCTGTCTTCATCGACAGCGGTGATCGTCCAACGCCGTCGCTCGCTCGACCAGGCTGCCTGCGTTGTCTTGGTGCCGAAGCGGATCTTCTTGTCGATCCCATATTCGCGCGCCGTGTCGGTGACGTACCGCCTGATCGACGGACCGTCGGCCAGCACCTTCAGTTCGTGCCACGGCCGAAACTTGTAGCCGAAGGTGAACATGTCCGAGTCGGAGCGAATGCCCGGGTAGCGGAACAGGTCCCAGGTGCCGCCGATCGCCTTGCGCCGCTCCAGAATGCCGACTCGCTTTCCGGGGCACTCCATCTGCAGGTGGCAGGCCATGCTGATGCCCGACAGGCCAGCGCCGATGACCAGCACGTCGTAGTTTGTCTCCATTTTCGAAACCTCTAGGGGTTGATACGGTGCTGGAGTATTCCCAAGCCGACGCTTCGGCGCTTGACAATGCGAGACATCTGCTTGACATTGCGAGACATGACAGCAATGCTCAGGTCGAGCGGTTTGCAGGGATACACGACCCTCATGCGAAGTCTGGGGGCCGATCCGGCGCCGTTGCTGCGGCGCTTTCGCATTCCTGCAGCGTCATTGGCCGACGACGACGCGATGCTGTCGTTGCGTTCCTGTATCCAACTTCTCGAGGCCAGCGCCGTGCGGACCGGCTGCCCGGATTTCGGATTGCGCCTGTCACAGGTTCAGGACATCAGCGTGCTCGGTCCACTGAGCATCGTTCTGCAGAACGCGCCAACGGTCAGGGAGGCGTGGGACTACACCTCTCGCCACCTGTTTGTACAAAGCCCAGGCCTCGTGCTGGGTATTCATGACAAGAGTTCGGTCATTGAAGGCGCATCGGAGTTGACTGCGCAGGTTCGATTGGACAGGCTTCCCGCGCAACGGCAGACGATCGATCTGTGTCTGGCGGACCTTCACAACATCACCAAGCTGCTGGCCGCGGAACAATATCGACTGCTGGCCGTGACGCTGCCGCACAAGCCCCTGGCGACCCTCGAGGTGTACAGGCGCTTTTTTGGCGCGCCCGTTTTCGTGGAGCAACCGCATGCCGCCCTGCACGTCAGTCAGGGGACCCTGGACGCCGATCTGCAGGGCGCGAACCATGCGATGCGCAAGATCACTGAAGACTATGTGGCGAGGCACTTCCGCGTTCCTGGCGAGAGCGTCACTTCCCGGGTCCGCCTGGCGTTGCGACACACACTTGGCACGCCGCAGGCCGGCAAGACCGACGTGGCAGCGCTGCTGGCCATGCATCCGCGCACGCTCCAACGCTACCTGGCGGCCGAAGGGAGCACATTCGAGATGATCCGCGAGGAAGCGCTCAAGAGCGCCATCCTGCACTATCTGGGAACGACCGATGTTCCACTCGGCCAACTCGCAGACATTCTCGGTTTCTCGGAGCACTCCGCGCTGACGCGGTCTTGCCGACGTTGGTTTGGTATGCCGCCATCAGCGTTGCGAACGGAGTTGGTGGGCGGTGACGTCCGGTGACCGCAAGGCGCTGAGACACTTTGGACCAGGACCGTACCTGCGCTCAACCGCGCCGTCCCTCGTGCCGATACCCGCGGGCGGGGGACGAGCCGCCGGCGCCAGGGCGCGAACAGCCGTTAGGGCCCGAAAGCGTCATTCGAATATCGAGCTGTCGGTGGTCCCTTTCGAGCAGCAGGTCACTCCCCGGTCTCTCCACGTACGAGGGCACGCGTGGCCGTCGGGATTGTCAACCGCAGCGATTGGGCCCAACATGTTTTCTTCAATGCCAAGACGGGTTCCGAAGCCTCTCCCTTCCAGAAGTACACCACCCAAGAGGGACCGATATGTCATTTTTTGGCGATCTTCTTGAGAAACCCGCTAACTTGTCCGCCCAATCGAAATGGGCGGTGACGAACGGCTACATCTATCTTGGGTTCGGAGCTTTGCTCATCGTGTGGCCGGGTGCCGTGCAGACGATATTCATGGACCCGCCTTTCGCTGGACACGAGGGAGCACTCTTTCGCGCACTAGGTATGACGGTCGCCGTCATTGGCTGGCTCTACGTATTCGGTGGTCGATCCGGTGGGCGAAATTTCGGCCCCGCTTCCGTGCTCGATCGAGTGATACTGGTTCCCGCGGTGCTCGTGCCCCTGGTGATCGCTGGAATATTTCCCCATACGTTCGTAGCCTTTGCGATTCTTGACCCTGCGCTCGGCCTTGGGGCTTTGATTCTCCACAATCGCAAGACGTGAAGCTGTTCTAAGTACTACTTGCGTCGTCCCCAAGAACTCTCGCCAGATTGGCGGGACGCAAGGGGAAGGTCTGCTCATGGCGCGCATTCTGACCTCCTAGCTTGTTGCTCGCCAGAAGACCGCCCCGGCTTGGGCTTGCCGTGGCGAAGCGAGGCGCCAGGTGCGCCATCGCATCGTGGCCTGGATGCCCAGCTTGTCCTTGAACGGGGTCTGGCCGACTGTAGCCGGTCGACCTGGCAAGTCGGCATGCCGCAGACTTGGGCGGGGCAAATTCCGTCGAAGCGCGTCGACAAAACGGGGTGCACTGCCCCAAAGGGCAGTATTCAAAACCTCAATCCAAGGTTAGGTTGGTGCCCTTTGGACGCCGGAGCCGTGAAGTGCGGGCGGCACGCCGCTCAGTTAGGACGGATTCAGAGTTGGGACCGTGAGAGAACCTACTGTATTCATCATTGATGACGACGACGCTTGTCGTGACTCGATCCGCGAGTTGGTCATTGCGGTCGGACTCACGGCCGCGGTCTTCAGCTCGGCGTTCGAGTTCCTGGCTGCCTTTGACGCTACTTGGCGCGGCTGCCTGGTGTTGGACCTGCGCATGCCGCGCATGGACGGTCGCGCGCTGCAGGCGCACCTGCACGAGCTGGGTGTCCGCCTCCCGATTGTGTTCATCAGCGGTAGTGTCGACATTCCAACAGCCGTCCAAGCGGTCAGGGACGGCGCCGTGGACTTCCTGCAGAAACCCTACCCGCAGCAGCAACTGCTGGACGCAATTCATACGGCGCTACGTCGGAACTCCACCTGAAGGCGGGCTGCGCGTTGCCTTCGGTATCGACGATGACTTGCGCAGGGACTGGCCGACGATTACTTGATCATGCAGCGCCGCGAGCTCATCGCACGCGGTCGGGGCAAGGCGTCACCCGATGGGCGGCTGGGTGTCGGGCTCGTCCGGACCGTCGATGGCGCCCTCGGTGCGTGCGTATTTCGGCATGTGTGAACGAACGGGCTCATCGACCGGGTCTGCTTCGCGGGCATCCAGGCCCCAAGACATCCAGTCTTCGCCGAAGAGTTCGGACGGATGCGGCGTCGCCACGCTGCCGTTGCCGCACGCCAGCGCGTCCGAAGAACAGTACCTGTCGCAACCCCAGCAGACGCGCTCGGGATGCTTGGGATGGATCGGGAACTTCTTGGTCACGGCGGGGCACTCAGCGTACTGGGCTTCGATTCGTCGGCGCACTCGGCGAGACGCATGGATGCCCATGAAGAAGCACCCAATGTATTCCTTGAAGCCGGACTCGAATTTGAGACGTATCAAACGTCTTTCTGACGAGGTTCTATTCCGGGCATGAAGGCTTATCGCGCCACGCCGCTGCCTGCCCCGCACGAGCCAAATGGAATGCCCCACCTTCCGTCGCATCCTGCGGGCCACCGCGTCTGGCGCTAGTGGGGCGCGAAGAAAGAGGGCTCCGCAGGCACCCGGGGTCTAGTTCGCGTCCGCGTGACGCCAAACCATGCCAGGATCAGGGCTTGGCAGCTTTTTTCTTGTCGGCTTCGTTCTGGGGCGTGCCCGGAATCTCCTCGCCGATCTTGTTGCCAACCTTGCGTGTGTCTGATGCAGCGCCGGACGCCGCATTGTCAACCGCCTTGCCGGTCGCCTTCTCGGCCTTCTTGGTGTCAGTCTTGGTCGCGTCCCAAGCTTTCTCGGCGTCTTTTTCCAGTTTCTTGGTTTCGCTTTGTGCGACGGCCGACACGCCAATGCACGCGAATGCCAGGGCCACGGCGGCCGGCAGGGTGCGAACGATGGACCTGATCATGAGGAAGCTCCTTGTCGAGGTTGGTGTGACGGACTTGGCACTGTGACGCAACAATCGCCCAGCGTCAAAGGATGACACCGAAACGCCCGCAGCAAGACGTAACAGGCGCGGGAACTAAACACAAAGGGTGCGATGGTGCGTTTTGTGGCAAGCTCCTGCTCGTGGACAAGTGCCGGTGGACCGGCGTGTGGAGGCTCAACCCTCTATGACTCCCGAAACCCGATATGCGAGGAGCGGCGGCGTCAACATCGCCTACCAGGTGATCGGCAGCGGTGCGCGTGATCTGGTGCTGGTTCCCGGCTGGGTGTCGAATATCGACGTCTTCTGGGAGGAGCCGACGCTGGCCCGGCTGCTGACGCGGCTGGCCTCGTTCTCCCGACTGATCCTGTTCGACAAGCGGGGCACCGGCCTGTCCGACCGTGTCAGCGACATGCCAAGCCTCGAGGTTCGCATGGACGACGTGCGCGCGGTGATGGATGCGGTCGGCACGCAGCGTGCGGCCTTGTTCGGTTATTCCGAGGGGGGCGCGATGTGCGCTCTATTCGCCGCCACGTATCCGGAACGGTCTTCGGCGCTCATCATGGGCGGCGCTTTCGCGCGACGCACGCGGGCGCCCGACTACCCCTGGGGGCCGACGGCCGAGCAGCACCTGGCATTTGCCGACCAGATCGAACGAGACTGGGGCGGACCGGTAGGCATCGATGCCCGGTGCCCTAGTCTGGCTCAAGACGAGCGCTACCGACGGTGGTGGGCCCGCTGGTTGCGCGCCAGCGCCAGCCCGGCGGCCGCGGCAACGCTGGTGCGCATGAACATGGAGATCGATATCCGGCATGTCCTGCCGGCCGTGCGCGTGCCCACGCTGCTGCTGCACAGCAGCAACGACCGCACGATCGAATTCGGCGCAAGCCGCTACATGGCCGAGCACATCCCCGGAGCCAAGCTGGTCGAACTGCACGGCATCGATCACGTTCCCTGGGGCTGCGACTGCGACACCATCGTCGACGAGATCGAAGAATTCCTCACCGGCGCCCGACACGACGCGGAACCCGACCGGCTCCTGGCCACGGTCCTGTTCACCGACATCGTCGGCGCCACCGAGCGCGCCGTCCGCCTCGGCGACCGCCGCTGGCACGATTTGCTCGACAGCCATCACGCATTGATTCGCCACGAGCTGGAGCACTTTCGCGGCCGCGAGATCGACACCGCCGGCGACGGCTTCCTCGCCGCCTTCGATGGGCCGGCGCGCGCCGTGCGTTGCGCCTGTGCGATCTCCGAGGAGGTGCGTGCGCTCGGGCTCGAAATCCGCGCCGGGCTACACACCGGCGAGTGCGAGTGGATGGGAGGCAAGGTCGGCGGCATCGCTGTGCACACCGGCGCACGCGTGGCTGCACAGGCGCGCGCCGGCGAAGTGCTGGTCTCGGGCACAGTCAAGGATCTTGTCGCAGGTTCCGGGCTCGTATTTCAGGATCGAGGCGTGCAAAGCCTCAAGGGCATCCCTGGCGAGTGGCGACTGTTCGCGGTGGAGCACTGAGGCACCTGGCGAAATTCGGGTGTGCGATGGGGCTGGTACGGATCGAGAGCGGCGTCGAGCGGCTGCTTTCTGGCATCCAAGGCGTGCGTGTCGTCACCGTCAATCATTGCTTGGTCGACATGCGGAAAGGCAAGTCGACCGATGGCGACGATCGCATCAGCACGTCGAGTGGGTCGCCCGAAAGCTGGGCGCCGGCAGCGATGCGGGCGCAGGGGTCGGCGGTCGACTGGAGCTTGCGCCACAAGTCGCCCGCCAACAGCGACGCCCCGGCGGTGGCCCAGGCCGCGGTCCCTACGAGCAATATGCCGCTGGGGTCCAGTTCGACCGTCGGGTGGCTGATCGTTCCGGTGATTTTCGCGACGCCGCTCGTCAGGCCTATCAAGCTGAATTGGAAGAGCTCGCGTCGCACCGCCCGGTACCCGAACAGGATCTCGCTCGTTTTCAGGTTCACCGCGCCACCGCCCAGGATGTCCAGATGCTTCAGGCGCAGCGCGACGCCGTCGCTCGAGGTGGCCACGCCGTCGGCGATGGTGAAGCGCGCAGCCGCACATTCGAGTTGGGCGTGGTCCGCCGCCCTGCGGCCGGGCACCAGCGTCAGGAGGAGGTTGCCGGCAATCCTCTCGAAGCCATAGCCCGAATTGATGGGCAATGTGCCCGCGCCGGCGGTCAGCAGGAACTCGCCGCGCCCGGCCGCGAGCATGTTGCGCAGCGTGGTACCGGCGCCGGCGAACTGCGCGCTGATCGACAGCGGCGGCCTGGCGGCCCCGCTCGGCGGCTCCACTCGCGCCGTATACAGCGCCTCCGTATTGACATTCTTGAGCGACAGACGCAACGCCGCACCAGGCACTTCCTGGCGCAAGTCGAGGCGCAGTTCCCCGCGCAGCTCGCCTTCGGCCGCTGCGGTCGACACCTCGATCAGTCCGTTCGTGAGCGTGCCATCGAGTTGCAGCTTCGCCAGGTCGTATCGATGCAAAAGGAGGCGCTCGGCTCGCAGCCGCAGCTGCGCGTCGCGTGAGAGCAGGGACGGCATGCGAATGGGCCGGTCCAGCAGCGGTGTCTCATTGGCCGTGGGTTCTTCCCACTGTGTGGCATCGATCAGTCTGGACGTGAGATCCGCCGACAGATCCGGCCGGTCGCGCCACCGAATTCGCAGCCGCCCCGCCGCATCCGACTTGCCGGCCTGCGCGCTGAGATCGTCAACGGCCGCCTCCCCGTCTCCCAGCGTGATCCGTCCCGAGGCGCTGACCGGGAGGGCAGGCAGGCGCGAAGCGGTGAACTTCCTCGCCGTCTGCGCCAGGTTGTCGATCTCGATCCGGGCGGCGAGCCGCGTGCCCGTGGGCGCCGCAAGGTTGCCCACGTTGCCCTCCAGGGTGGCGCGCGCGCCAGGCAGCGTCGCCTGCAACGCCAGCGGCACGTCACGCAGGCCGATCAGACGCTGCAGCGGCCCGCTGGTCGCAAGGACGTGGAGTGTGTCTCCTTCCAGCGCCGTGCGCAGATTCGCTTCCATCTTCGGCCACGCGGTCTCGGGGTTCAGCAGTTCGGCCAGCGGCCCGGCGACCACCGTCAGATCCATCGGCGCGCCGAGCGCATGGCCCACCGCGCTCGCGCGCACCGGGCCGCCCGGCTCAACCTCGATGTTCGCCTGCTGCACCTGGACCGGGGAGCGGTCGCGACCCACCGCAAGGGAGAAGGGAGCGGTGCGAACGGAAAGCTTCGCCTGCTTCATGAGTTCGCGCACGCTCGTACCCCGCGAGCCAAACAGGACTTGCAGTCCCTGGATCGCGCCGCTCGTCGTGTCCGGCCGATTCGGCGAGCGCAGCAGCGCCGCCACGTCGATGCGGTCGGCCCTCGCGTTGGCATCGACGCGCCATGCCCGCCCGCTCGCATCGAGCGAGACATGGCCCTGCACCGGCGCGTTGGCGACCGTGGCAGATGTCAGGTCGATGGCGAGCTTGCCGCCCCGCAGATGCGCGAGCGCAGCGACCTTGCCGATCGGCACCGGTGCGCCCGCAATGCGGGCAATGTCGACATCCAGCCTGGCATCGAACGCACGCAGCGGCGCCAGCGGCAGTGGGTCGTCGAATGCACTGCGCGGTCCTGGTTTCGCCACGCTGCCGCCGAGCTTGGCGAAGTCGAGCACCGCAATGCTCGCATGGCCATCGATCTGCGGCCGGCCATCGCGCCAGCGAAGCGTGCCGTCTCCCGTGACCACCGTGCCGGCCAGTGTGGCGGCAAGCGCTTCCAGCCGAACTGCGTCGTCGCGCCAGCGCACCCGGCCGGACAAATTGCTGGCCGGGACCGGCAGGCCGGTGATCGCTGCAATCCGCAGGGAAAGATCCGCGTCGACGCGCTGGAGCCACGCCGGCGCACCCGCACCGGAGGCGTCCCGTGGTCGTGACCCAGGGGCGGCCGATTCGAGCGCTTTGACATCGGGCTGATCCAAGTCCAACCGGCCGAGGTTCAGCGCCCCGCTGAGCAGCGCACGCGGCGCGCTTGCGTACGCGAGATCTCCTGACACCGCCGAGGCGAGCACCCGGCCACGGATGTTCCTGGCCGAATAGCCTTCCTTGGAATGCGTCACGTGCGCCGCGAGATCCACCGGCAAGGGTTGGCTCCGGTGCAGGCCCGCAAGCAGGCGCAGCGGCGCCAGCGCGTCGCCCCGGGCGGTCAGCGCCAGGTCGAAGTCCGTGGCTTCGGCCGCGGGCGTGATGCTTCCATCGGCGCTCAGCGTGAAGTCCGCAAGCTTGGCGCGCAGCGCGAGTGGCGCGACGCCATCGGTCTTTTGCAGCTCGAGCCATGGCGCGCTGCTGGCCTCGAGCGAGAACGCCGCTTCGCCGATCTTTCCCTCGACCGTCAGCCGCGTGTCCACGCTCGCGCCGAACTGAGCCTTGCCCGACCCGATCTCGAGGCGCGACGGCTGCATCGGCAGTCCATCGAGCGACAGGCTCAAGTCTTCGACCTGCAGGCTGCCTCGGCCGTAGCGAGTCTGCGCCGACAGGCGATAGGGGCCCCATCCCGGCAATGTCCGCCCCAGGACGCCGGACCACGCGTCGAGATGCTCGCCCGTCGCCTCGATGCCGAGTTCGACGCCCTCGAGCGATGCGATCGATGCCAATCGCACGTCGAGCGTGAGGGACGCCCCCTTCGGTCGCAGGCCGACGGACAGACGCCAGGGCTCGCCGTGGAGTGCAGCCTGCAGCGAGGCGTCGGCCTCCACCGTGACCTGCATCGGAGTTTCTCGATAGTCGGCAAGCGCTTGAACCCGAAACGGCACGCCGTCGCTGATCGTGGCCTCGGCGGTATCGACACGAACCTGCTCGACGGAGCCGCCGCCTGGCCGCCAGCCAATGCGTGCGTCGGTCAGCGACACGGTGCCGAAGTCAGGCAATGCCGCGCGCTGGGTGCCCCGATCGGGCGTGCCGAACGACCAATTGCCTTCGCCCTGCGCATTGCGCTCGAGCAGCAGGTCCACGCCCTCCAGGCGCACGGCGCGCATTTCGACCCGACCCTTCCACAGGGCGATGAGATCGAGGCGCGCCTCGCCGCTCGCAGCGGTCACGAAGTCCGGTCGCGATGCCCAGGGAGGGTTGGCGATGCGCAGATCGCGCACGGAAAAGGTCGGCCGCAAGGCAAGTTCGAACGACAGACTGCCTATCGACACCTCCCGACCCAGGACGGATGAAAGCTCTCGCTCCACGGCTCGCTTGTAGACCTCGGCGTCGAGTGTCTTCAGGAAGAGCATCACGCCGGCAGCCGCGGCAAGCAGCAGCCCTAGCGTCCACAGCAGCAACTTGGTTGTGCGTCGACGCCATGGCGACCCGGGTGTGGTCAGGGTTGGGTGATGAGAGGCGGGCAATCGGGTCGCGGGATGGATGACGAACGAAGTGCCGCCATCGTAGCGAAGGGAACGCGGGAGTTTCCGGATTTCTGCGCGCCCCCTCCCCCTACGCAGCGATTACCAACTCACTCGCGAACCCGTATCCGTCGCGCAAGTCGACGAGACCACGTTGCCCGCCGAGTCGATGACCTGACCGGCGATCGTGCTGGTGAAGCTGTTGCCATCGGCAGACAAGGTGCGGGTTCCCTTGGCCTTCTGCGTTCCGGCGAACGTGCCGTCGGGATTGAAGCGCATGAGCACCAGGGTAAAGCTGTAGCTGTCGCCGGGCTCGCGCTGCCAGGTTCCCAGTCCGGAGGTTCCGGTGGCAGCGGGGCGAGAGCTTTCGAACGACGCCGTGCCTCCGCTGTTGAACACGGACAACCCCTTGAGGCGGGTCAGCACGGCACCCGTGTGGCAGTCCTTGGCGGCGGCCGTCGACTCCCATACGCCGACGATGGGGTCCGTCGCGCCGACCGGATGGCCCCCGGCGCCTGCGGCGGCAAAGGCGTTCCCGAAACCGTCCCCGCCGCTGCACGTCTGGATCAGCATCATGGTCACGGCGACCGATGTGCTCACGAGGGTGAACGTGTAGAGGGCTTGGGGCCTGAGGCGCTTGAGGCGTTCGAGGAGCTTGACCATGACTGCCTCCAGGAGTTGAGGGCTGCCTGGCCGGCAACGCCGACCAGCGTCTTGCACCTTCGGCGCTTTCAGGCTCCTCGTCACGAAGCAATCCTTGAAAGATTCCTGAAAAAGGCCTGAAATTCAGCCATGTTCGACCCAGACGCCTACGAGTTCGGCGGGTTCGTGCTGCAACGGTCGCAGCAGCGGGTGCTGCGCGGCGACGGCACGGCGGTCGAGCTCACGCCGCGCCTGTTCAGCGCCCTCCTTTTCTTCGTCGAGCATCCCGGCGAGTTGCTCGACAAGGAGCGCCTGTTGCAGGCGCTCTGGCCTGGCCTGGTGGTCGAGGAAAACAACCTGAGCCAGGTCGTGGCGGGCTTGCGGCGGGCCCTGGGCGACGACACGCAGGGCAGCCGCTTCATCCAGACCGTGCCTCGGCGCGGGTTCCGCTTCGTTGCGCCCGTCGTCAGGCAGGCCGACGCCGACGCGACGAAGGTCGCTGCAAAGATCGAGGCGCTTGCGCCGGCGCCCGGTTCGCCTCCAGCGGATCCCGCGCGGCGCCGCCGATTGCGCCTGGCACTGGGGGCCGGCGCGGCGATCGCCTTGGGCGGCTCCGGTTGGTGGGCCTGGCACCGCCCGCCGCCCGAGCCAGCCTCCATCGCCACCCTCGCCGTCCTGCCTTTCAAACCGCTCGAAGCGACCAACCGGGACGAACTGCTGGAGGTCGGGATGGCCGACAGCCTGATCGCCAGGCTCTCCACCGTACCCGGGCTGGTCGTGCGCTCGACCGGTTCCGTGCTGCGCTATGCCGGCGCAGGCCAAGACCCGGTGCGTGCCGCGCGGGAACTCGAGGTGACCTGGATCGTCGACGGCTCGCTGCAGCGGCGCGGCGATCTGGTACGCGCCACCGCCCGCCTGCTGCACGCGTCCGATGGCGTCGCCGCCTGGAGCGGCGGATTCGACGAGACGTTCACGAGCGTTTTCGAAGTGCAGGATCAGATCTCGAATCGGGTGGTGCAGGCGTTGCTGCCGGTGCTGCACCCGCGAGTCGGCGCCGCCCCCCCACTGTCCGAGATCGGCGGCACGCGCGACATGGAGGCCTATCAGCTCTACGTGGCTGCCCGGTGGCAGGCTCGGGGTGGCCGCGCCGCCGAAATCGAGAAAGGCATCGCGCTGCTCAACCAGGCGCTCAGCATCGACCCCGCCTATGCGCTGGCTTGGGTGGAACTGGCCTATCTCTACCGCCGCAAGATATGGATCGCCGATGCATTGGCCTCGGAGGTTTTCGAGCCGGGCAACGCAGCGCTACGGCGTGCGCTTGCACTGGCCCCCGATCTGGCGGATGCCCATGCCGGCCTCGCCTTCAGCCGCCATTGGTTCGATTTCGACTGGCCTGGCGCCGAGCAGGCGTATCGCCGCGCGCTGACGTTCAACCCCAACACGGCGGCCGGCCATTGGGGCCTGGCAACCCTGCTCCTGAGCCAGGATCGCCTCGCCGAGGGCTTCGCGCATCAGCGCACGGCGCGGTCGCTCGACCCCATGTCCCCGATGTTCAACACGGTGGAAGGGAGTTGCTTGTTGGCCAACGGGCAGCTGGCAGAGGCTCGGGCGAGGCTGAACCGGTCGCTTGAAATTGCGCCGAACCTGTGGCTGACCCATCTGGCGATCGGCTTGCTGCACATGGCCGAGCAGCATCCGGACCAAGGCATTGCCGCCATCCGGCGGGCCGTGGCGCTGTCCGACGGCACCACCCGGCCCCGCTCCGTGCTGGGCGTGCAACTGGCACGTCTCGGCGAAACCGAAGAGACGCGACGGATCCTGATCCAGCTGCTTGCTGAATCGAAGACGCGGTACGTCACACCGACGTCGATCGCATCGCTGCACGCCGCGCTGGGTGAGGCGGCGCCGGCGCTCGCGGCACTGGAGCAGGGCTTCATGACGCGCGACACCCGAATGATCTTTTTGAAGGACGATCCGCACTGGACCCCCCTTCGATCGGAGCCACGCTTTGCGGCCCTCATGAAAACGCTCAAGCTGGATCGCTATGGGCCTGGCCTGGCGCCGATCTGATCGCGCTGAAGGCCGGGCCGTTCAAGCCTGAGCCTGTGGGGCATCTCCCATTCGATTCAGTATCCGTTCGGCATTGGCTCGCTCGGAGGCAGGGCCGCGAGCACCTTCTCGGCCTCCGAGAAAACGTCACCGATGTAGGCACCGGCCGGCCCTTGCGCAAATTGGTCAACCACCGCTTTGGCCGGCAGCACCATCGATGGGCTGCCGAGTTCGTGGCACCCGGACACGGCGAACGCGATGCAAACGAAAAACATCGCTGCGCGAGTTGCGCTGATGGGCTTCATGACGTTTCTCCCAGGGCTACACCGCGAGATTAGGTGATCGCCCTCGGCGCGTCGTCATCGGAAGAGATGACGAACCGAGCGAGGCTCCTATCACCCGGCGGCATCCGGACAAACCCTGCTTTCCGGCCCGGTTCTTGCAGTTCCAATCAAAAATGACCGAAAATTTCCCCACTGACTTAGTTTTGTAAATTAATTTACATCGGACGCGCCTTCCAAGGTGCACGAACCCACGCATGAGCACCAACGTCGACACCCCGGGCACCACCGTGGCCCAGCGCATTGCGCAGGCCTTGCCGCGACTGACCCGCTCGCACCGGCAAGTGGCCGACTACGTGCTCGAACACCCGCTGCAGGTCGCGACGCTGCCCATCGACGAACTCGCCGCCGCCGTGGGCGTGTCGATCGCCACGGCCAACCGTTTTGCTCGCGCGCTGGATTTCGATGGCTACGCCACCTTTCGCGCGGAGCTCGTCCGAGGCTTCGAGCCGCTCGTGGCGCCGGTGGAGCGATTGCGCGGCAACCTCGAGCGCCCCACCACCGTGGCCGAGGTGTTCGCCACCGCCCTCGACGAGAGTCGCCGCAACATCGAAGCCACGCGCCAGACGCTCGACTACGCCGCCTGCGACGCCGCGGTGCAGCGCATCGGCCGGGCGCGCTCGATCTACATCGCGGGCTTCGGCGCCAGCGGCTGGCTCGCGGGCCTGCTGCAGCACGGGCTCGACGGCAGCTGCAACGACGTTCGGATGCTGTCCAGCGTCAGCGGCGTCACGCATGCGGCGCGCACGTTGATGCATGCGGGGCCGCAGGACCTGTTCATCGGCCTGACCTTTCCGCGCTACCTCACCGACACCGTGGCGCTCGCACAGATCGCCAAGGGCCAGGGCTGCGCCGTGCTCGCGCTGACCGACCGGCCAAGCTCGCCACTCGCGCCGCTGGCCGACGTGGCGCTGTATTGCCAGACCGAAACCAGCTACCGCCCGAACTGCGAAACCAGCGTGCTCGCGCTGATCGAGGCCCTGACCAGCGCCGTCGCGCTGCGTGCGCCGGGCGCGGTGCAGTCCGCAAGCCGCGTCCTGCAGGCCGTGCGACCGTGGCTGCACGGTGCCAACGGCTTGCCGCGCGCCGAAACCGGCACGCACCGCGCCGGCCTGAACGGCGCGGCCGACGAGGCCGACACCCGCAAGCAAAAGAACAAATCTTCCCGATGAAACTCCCCGGCATTCCCGTCATCGCCATTCACGGCGGCGCAGGCACCATCAGCGCAGCCACCACCAACGCCACGCAGGCTCAGGGCTACCACGACGCCCTGCAGAACATCACGCGCGCCGCGCAGGCGATGCTGCTCGAGGGCGCATCCGCCATGGACGCCGTGTGCCTCGCGGTCGAGATGCTCGAAGACTGCCCGCTCTTCAACGCCGGTCACGGCGCGGTGTTCACGCACGACGAAACGCACGAGCTCGATGCTGCCGTGATGGACGGCACCACGCTCGCCGCCGGCGCGATTGCCGGCGTCTGCCGCATCCGCCGCCCGGTGCATGCCGCGCGCGCCGTGCTCGAAGACGGCGCCCACGTGCTGCTGGCCGGTGCGGGCGCCGAAGTCTTCGCGCGTGAACACGGGCTGGACATGGTCGAGCCTTCGTTCTTCTCCACCGAGGCGCGCCGCCAACAGCTCTACCGTGTACGCGACACCGGCCGCGTGGTCGTGGACCACGAGGGCGCGGCCATGACGCCACCGCTCGACGAAGACCGCAAGTTCGGCACCGTGGGCGCCGTGGCGCTCGACATGCACGGCCACCTGGCGGCAGCCACCTCGACCGGCGGCATGACCAACAAGCGCGTCGGCCGCATCGGCGACACGCCGCTCATCGGCTCCGGCACCTACGCAGACGACCGCACCGCGGCCGTCTCGTGCACCGGCAGCGGCGAGACGTTCATCCGCGTTGCCGCGGCCTACGACGTCTGCGCCCGCATGGCTTACGGCGGCGCAACGCTCGAAGCCGCCACGCACGCCGTCGTGCAGCAGTCGCTGCCGGCCATCGGCGGCAGCGGCGGGCTGATCGCCGTCGACCGCCACGGCAACCTGAGCCTCGCCTTCAACACCGAAGGCATGTACCGCGGCCACGCCCGCGGCGATGAAGCGCCGGTCACGGCCATCTTCGCCTGACGCACACGCCCTCTTCCCCTCGCACTCGCATGTCCACCCCTGCCCTCGCCCTCCCGGACGGTCGCGTTCTCGCCGTCGACGACCTCACCGTGCGCTTCTCGACTTCCGAGCGCACCGTCGATGCCGTCAAGAATCTGTCCTTCCACGTCGACCATGGCGAAACGCTCGCGGTGGTGGGCGAATCAGGCTCGGGCAAGTCGGTCACCTCGCTCGCGCTGATGCGGCTGGTGGAACATGGCGGCGGCCGCATACTCGGCGGCCGCATGGCGTTTCGCCGCCGCAATGGCGAGGTGCTCGACCTGGCGCAGGCGCGCGACGGCACGATGCGCGGCATTCGCGGCGCAGACATCGCGATGATCTTCCAGGAGCCGATGACCTCGCTGAACCCGGTGTTCACTGCCGGGGATCAGATTGCCGAGGCCATCCGCATCCACCAGGGCAAGAGCAATTCGGCCGCGCGCGCCGAAGCGCTGCGCATGCTGGAGCTGGTGCGCATTCCCGAAGCGCGCAACGTGCTCGACCGCTTTCCGCACCAGCTCTCGGGCGGCATGCGCCAGCGCGTGATGATCGCGATGGCGCTGTCGTGCAAGCCGCAGCTGCTGATCGCCGACGAGCCCACCACCGCGCTCGACGTGACCATCCAGGCGCAGATCCTCCAGCTCATCCGCGAGCTGCAGAAGGAGATGCGCATGGGCGTGCTCTTCATCACGCACGACATGGGCGTGGTGGCCGAGATTGCCGACCGCGTGCTCGTCATGTACCGCGGCGACAAGGTGGAAGCGGGCACCTCGGACGCCGTGTTCGCGGCGCCCCGGCACCCCTACACGAAGGCCCTGCTGTCGGCGGTGCCGAAGCTGGGCGCGATGCAGGGCACCGATCTCCCGGCCAAATTCGAGCTGCTTCGCACCGAGGGCAGGCCCGAGACCGTGCCGTGCACCAACACCACGCCGCAGACCACCGTGCGCGAAGAGGCCGGCCCGATCCTTCGCGTGCGCGATCTGGTCACGCGCTTCGACGTGCGCAGCGGCATTTTCGGCCGCGTGAAGCGCCGCGTGCATGCGGTGGAAAAGATCAGCTTCGATCTCTACCCCGGCGAGACGCTGGCATTGGTGGGCGAATCGGGCTGCGGCAAATCGACCACCGGTCGTTCGCTGCTGCGCCTGGTCGAGAGCCAGAGCGGCGCGATCGAGTTCGGCGGGAAGAACATCCGCGAGCTGCCCACGCGCGAACTCCAGGCCCTGCGCCGCAACATCCAGTTCATCTTCCAGGATCCGTTCGCCTCGCTCGATCCGCGCGTCACGGTCGGTTTCTCGATCATGGAGCCGCTGCTGATCCACGGCATCGCCAAAGGCGCCGAGGCCCAGCAGCGCGTCGACTGGCTGCTGCGGAAGGTCGGCCTGCCGCCCGAGGTGGCACAGCGCTATCCGCACGAGTTCTCGGGCGGCCAGCGTCAACGCATTGCGATTGCACGTGCGCTCGCGCTCAACCCCAAGGTGGTGGTGGCGGACGAATCGGTGTCGGCGCTCGACGTGTCGATCCAGGCACAGATCGTCAACCTCATGCTTGATCTGCAGCGCGAGCTGGGCGTGGCCTTCCTGTTCATCTCTCACGACATGGCCGTGGTCGAACGCATCAGCCACCGCGTGGCCGTGATGTACCTGGGCCAGATCGTCGAGATCGGCCCGCGCCGCGCGGTGTTCGAGGCGCCGCAGCACGCCTACACCCGCAAGCTGATGGCGGCCGTGCCGGTGGCCGATCCGTCGCGCCGCCACAAGCCGCACGCATTGCTCGAAGGCGAGATCCCGAGCCCGATCCGCGCCGTCGGCGACGAGCCCGACGTGCCGCCGCTGGTGCAGGTCGCACCCGGCCATTTCGTTGCCCGCCACGCCATCGGCGGGGCCTTTTGATTTTTGACGCCATCGGCGGCGCTTTCTGATTTTTCATCCCGCAGGCCCTCCTGCTTTCTTTCCACGAACCGACCGGAGTTCTTCCATGAAGCAATCCTCTTCCTCCCTGCGATGGGCATCCGCACTGCTGGGCCTGGCCGCGTTGGCCGCATCGGGCACAGCACTCGCCGCGCGCGACGTGGTGCTGTCGATCGGCTACCAGCCGGAAACGCTGGACCCGTACAACACCAACACCACCATCACCACGGCGGTGACAAAGACCTTCTATGAAGGCCTGTTCCAGTTCGACAAGGACCTGAAGGTGCAGAACGTGCTCGCCGAGAGCTACGACGTGTCGAAGGACGGCCTGGTCTACACCATCAAGCTGCGCACCGGCGTGAAGTTCCACGACGGCACCGACTTCAACGCCGAGGCCGTGAAGGTCACGCTCGAGCGCGTGCTGAACCAGGACAACAAGCTGCTGCGCTACAACCAGTTCAACCGCGTGGGCAAGGTCGAGGCGGTGAACGCCAGCACCGTGCGCATCACGCTGAAGGAGCCCTTCGGCCCCTTCATCAACTCGCTGGCCCACGCCTCGGCTGCCATGATCTCGCCCACCGCGCTGCAGAAGTGGGGCAACAAGGACATCGCCTTCCATCCCGTGGGCACCGGCCCCTTCGAATTCGTCGAGTGGAAGCAGACCGATGCCGTCAAGGCCAAGAAGTTCGACGGCTACTGGAAGAAGGGCTACCCGAAGATCGACAACCTCTCGTGGAAGCCGGTGCTCGAGAACAACACGCGCGCCGCGATGCTGCAGACCGGCGAGGCCGACTTCGCCTTCCCCATTCCCTACGAGCAGGCCGAGCTGCTGAAGAAGAGCGACAAGCTCGAAGTGGTGGCGTCGCCCTCGATCATCACGCGCTTCCTGGCTTTCAACATGCTGCAGAAGCCGTATGACAACCCGAAGGTGCGCGAGGCGATCGGCTACGCCATCAACAAGGAAGCGCTCGCCAAGGTCGCCTTCGGCGGCTATGCCTTCCCCGCGCAGGGCGTGATGCCGCAGGGCGTGAAGTTCGCCGAGAAGATGGCCCCGATTCCGTACGACGTAAAGAAGGCCAAGGAGCTGCTGAAGGAAGCCGGCTACCCGGACGGCTTCGAGTCGGTGCTGTGGAGTGCCTACAACAACACGACCAGCCAGAAGACCATCCAGTTCGTGCAGCAGCAGCTCGCACAGGTGGGCATCAAGCTGCAGGTGCTGGCGCTCGAAGTGGGCCAGCGCACGGAGCAGGTCGATGCCTGGCCCGATCCCAAGACGGCCAAGGTCCGCATGTACTACACGGGCTGGTCTTCGTCCACGGGTGAGGCCGATTGGGGCCTGCGCCCGCTGTTCGCCTCCGAGTCGTGGGCGCCGAAGCTCAACAACATGTCGTTCTACAAGAGCGACGTGGTGGACGCCGCGATCGCCAAGGCGCTGATCACCGTGGACGACAAGGAAAAGGCCGCGCTCTACAAGACCGCGCAAGACGAAATCCGCAAGGACCTGCCGCGCGTGCCGCTGGTCACGGAGCAGAACCTGTCGGCGCACTCGAAGCGTCTGTCGGGCGTGTTCGTGATGCCTGACGCCAACATCAACATCGACGCGATTTCCGTGTCGAACTGATCGCAGGTCCTTCGTTCTCTGACTGACTGTCCGGTGGGCGGCAACGCTTGCTGCCGCCCGCTCGCGACACCCGCACCCCATGCTGAATTACTTTCTCAAACGACTGTTGGGCCTGATCCCCACACTGCTCATCGTGGCGGTGCTGGTGTTCCTGTTCGTCCACATGCTGCCCGGCGACCCGGCGCGCCTTGCCGCCGGCCAGGACGCCGACGAGCAGACCGTGGCCGTGGTGCGCCAGGACCTGGGCCTCGACAAGCCGCTGCCTCAGCAGTTCGCGAGCTTCTTCACCCGCATGCTGCAAGGCGACTTCGGCACCTCGATCCGCACGCGGCGGCCGGTGTCGACGGAGATCGCCGAGCGCTTCTTCCCGACGGTGATGCTGACCATCACCAGCATGACGTGGGCGGTGATTTTCGGCATGGGCATCGGCATCGTCTCTGCCGTGTTCCGCAACCAATGGCCCGACCGGCTGGGCATGACGCTGGCCGTGTCGGGCATCTCCTTTCCTGCATTTGCACTCGGCATGCTGCTGATGCAGATCTTCTCGGTCCAGCTCGGCTGGCTGCCCACGGTGGGCGCCGCCACCTGGCAGCACTACATCCTGCCCTCGATCACGCTGGGTGCGGCGGTGGCCGCCGTGATGGCGCGCTTCACGCGCGCGTCTTTTGTCGAGGTGATCCAGGAAGACTTCGTGCGCACCGCGCGCGCCAAGGGCGTGCGCGAGCGCACCGTCATCATCAAGCACTGCCTGCGCAACGCGCTGATTCCGGTCGTCACGATGATGGGCCTGCAGTTCGGCTTTCTCCTGGGCGGCTCGATCCTGGTCGAGGCGGTCTTCAACTGGCCCGGCCTCGGCCGCCTGCTGGTCGATGCCGTGCAGATGCGCGACTACCCGGTCATCCAGACGCTGGTGCTGCTGTTCTCGCTCGAATTCATCCTGATCAACCTGGTGGTCGATGTGCTCTATGGCTTCATCAACCCCACCATCCGCTACAAGTGAGCAAGCAGCCATGACGCAAGCTATCGGCGTGCCTGCCGAATCCATCGTTCCTCTCTCCCCCGTCGCCGCGGTGCAAAGCGCGGGCAAGGTCCGCACGCCCTGGGGCGAATGCTGGCGCCGCTTCAAGAAGCAGCCCGTGGGCATCGTCGCGGCGATCTTCGTCCTGCTGCTGGTGTTCATCGCGGTGTTCGCACCGTGGGTCGCGCCCTTCGACGCGGAGAACTTCTTCGACTACGACATGCTGAACAGCGGGCCTTCGGCCACGCACTGGTTCGGCGTCGACCCGCTGGGGCGCGATATCTTCAGCCGCATCCTGATGGGCACGCGCATCTCGCTGGCCGCCGGCTTCCTGTCGGTGCTGGTGGGCGGCTTCATCGGCACGGCCTTCGGCCTGCTCGCGGGCTACTACGAAGGCTGGTGGGACCGCATCGTGATGCGCATCTCGGACGTGCTGTTCGCCTTCCCCGGCATCCTGCTGGCGCTGGGCGTTGTCGCCATCCTGGGCAGCAGCATGACCAACGTGGTGGTGGCGGTGTCGGTGTTCAGCGTGCCGGCCTTCGCGCGCCTCGTGCGCGGCAACACGCTGGTGCTGAAGCAGCAGACCTACATCGAGGCCGAGCGCAGCATCGGCGCGTCGGACTGGACCATCATCGTGCGGCACATCCTGCCAGGCACCATCTCGTCGATCGTCGTGTACTTCTCGATGCGCGTGGGCACCTCGATCATCACGGCCGCCAGCCTGTCGTTCCTCGGCATGGGGGCGCAGCCGCCGACGCCCGAGTGGGGCGCGATGCTCAACGAGGCCCGCGCCGACATGGTCACCTCGCCGCATGTGGCGCTGTTCCCGAGTCTGGCCATCTTCTTCACCGTGCTGGCCTTCAACCTGCTGGGCGACGCACTGCGCGATGCGCTCGATCCGAAGATCGACCGGCAGTAGTTCTTTCTTCATGTCATCCACTCCCCTGCCCCGCATCGGCAACCTGCTCCAGGGCGCGCGCAACGCCATCACCGACGTCGAAGGCGTCACGGTCGGTCATCAGACGCTGGACGACGGCGACGTGCAGACCGGCGTAACGGTCGTGCGGCCGCACGCCGGCGATCCGTTCCGCGACAAGGTGCCGGCGGCCGCCGTGGTGCTCAACGGCTTCGGCAAGAGCGTGGGCCTGGTGCAGCTGGCCGAGCTCGGCGTGCTGGAGACGCCGATTGCGCTGACCAACACCTTCTCGGTCGGCACGGTGGCCACGGCGCAGATCCGCCATTGCGTGGCAGCCAATCCCGAGAGCGGCCGGTCGCTGCCCACGGTCAATCCGCTGGTCTTCGAGTGCAACGACGGTTTTCTCAACGACATCCAGCGGTTGGCGGTCACCGAAGCCGACTACCTGCACGCACTGGCCAGCGCCGATGACGAATTCGCGCAAGGCTCGGTCGGCGCCGGACGCGGCATGTCGAGCTTTCAGCTCAAGGGTGGCATCGGCAGCGCCTCGCGGCGCGTGTCGGCAGCCGATGGCGGGCTGCACACGGTGGGCGCGCTGGTACTGGCCAACTACGGGCGCCAGCCGCAGATGGTGCTTGCCGGTCACGCGGTCGGCGAACGACTGGCGGCGCAAAGTCCGGCTGTGCCCGAAGAACCGGAAAAGGGCTCGATCATCATCGTCGTCGCCACCGATGCGCCGCTCGATGCGCGTCAGTTGCGCCGGCTGGCGCTGCGCGCGGGCGCCGGGCTGGCGCGCACCGGTTCGGTCTTCGGCCATGGCAGCGGCGACATCGTGCTGGCCTTCTCCACCGCCTACACGGTGCCGGACCGGGTCGATCGCCCGATGCCGGCCATGGCGATGGTGCATGACGGGTTGCTGGACGGCCTCTTCCAGGCGGCAGCCGACAGCACGGAGCAGGCCATCCTGCACGCGCTCTGGCGCGCCACGCCCGTGACGGGCCGCGATGGCAACCACCGGGCGGCACTCGGCGAGCTGCTGCCTCCCTCTTGCCTTTCCTCCTTCGCGCAATTGCGCGTTCCCACATGAAAGTCCTGATCTCCACCGACATCGAAGGCGTCGCAGGCGTCTACCACTCGGAGCAGACCCGCCCCGGCAACCCGGAGTTCGAACGCGCCCGCCTGCTGATGACGCAGGAAGCCAATGCCGCGATCGCCGGCGCCTTCGACGCCGGCGCCACCGAGGTGCTGGTCAACGACTCGCACGGCGGCTTTCGCAACATGCCGCCCGACGTGCTCGACCCACGCGCCCGCGTCGTGCAGGGCAAGCCGCGCTACCTGAGCATGGTGGCGGGCGTCGAGGAAGGCGTGGACGCGGTCTGCATGGTCGGCTACCACTCGCGCGCCCAGGGACGCGGCATCCTCGCGCACACGATCAACAGCTTTGCCTTTGCCGGCATCTGGCTGGCCGATCAGGAGCTGGGCGAGGCCGGGCTCTACGGCGCCTTGGCCGGCGAATACGGCGTGCCGGTCGTGATGGGCAGCGGGGACGATGTGTTCATCGCCGAGAACCGGCCGATCTTTCCGCATGCCACTTTCGTGCAGACCAAGCGGGCCACGGGCTTCCACAGCGGCGTGTCGCTCTCGCCCGAACAGTCGCGCCAGGCGATCCGTGCCGGCGTGGCGCAGGCGCTGGCTGCGCGCTCCCATGCCAGCCCACTGGTCTTCAAGGGACCGCAGGTGGTCACGCTGCGCACCCAGTCGCCTTCGCTGGCCGACCTGTTCTGCCAGTGGCCCGCGTTCGAGCGCCTCGACGGCGCCACCCTGCGTTTCACCGCCGACACGGTGGAAGCGGCGGTGCGCATGCTGAACTGCTGTTCAGCCATGTCGTCGATGCTGCGCTGATCGCGTCTGGTCATGGGGAATGACGAACTGCACCTGTTTCGTGCCCCGATCTAGGATTCAGGGCGCTGCCTGTCCATCAAGGTGTTCGATGGCAGCGTCTCGTCCAGCAGCTTGCGCGCCGTCTCCACGCCGGCCACCGGCAGCCGCGCCGCATCGAGCAGCCCGATCTGCACCAGCACACTGGCCTGGTCCCAGTAGATGTGCTCGTGGTAGAGCTTGTCGCCGCGGAACTTGACCACCGCCAGCAGCGGTATCTCGACCCGCTTGCCCGTCGGCGCCACACCCGGCAGCATCCACGGAATCTCGGTGGTGTGCGTGAAGCAGAACAGCATCTCGTCGACCACCTGCGACGCGCCCACGGTGCGCGAGATCGGCACCAGCGAGGTATCGGGCGGATTGCTGTTGACGAAGTGGTTCGAGTAGAAGTGGTGCAGCGCCTTGTAGCCCACGCCGCCGGTCATGGTCGGGATGTGGTTGACGTAGGGCTCGGCCACCATCGTGCCCATCGTGTCGTCGACGTTGCGCGTCGCAAACTCGTACTCGCAGTGCTTGTCCCACAGCGCGGCCAGGTCGTAGTGCGGGCCGATGGCGCTCTTCAGCGCGGCGATGCTGCGCTCGTGCGCCATCAGCGCCGAGGCCCGGTGGTAGTGCTCGCCGCCCACCCGCGCAAACGCATGGTCGACACCGGGGTACACATGCACCTCGACGTTCGGCCGGCCGCGCAGCGCATTCACGATGCGCTCGCGTGCCTCGGGCGGGCAGAAGCCGTCGAGCTCCGCCACATGCAGCGCGAGCCGGCAGCGGATGCGGTCGGCCTCATCCAGCGCGGCGTCGATGCCCACGCCGTAGTAGCCGACGGCCACGTCCGCATCGGTGCGGCAGGCCGCCAGGTAGGCCAGCTTGCCGCCCAGGCAGAAGCCGAGCACGCCGACCTTGGCGTCCTGCACTTCGGGCCGCCCGCGCAACGCGGTGATCGAGGCCTGCATGTCCTCCATGCCGCGGGCCTCGTCGAAGCCCTGGTAGAGCGCAAAGGCACGCTGCCAGTCGTCCGGCGAATAGCCGAGCTCGACATCGGGCTGCTGGCGCCAGAACAGGTCGGGCACGAGCACGACGTAGCCTTCCTCGGCGTAGTAGTCGGCCACGTCGCGCATGGTCTGGTTCACGCCGAAGATTTCCTGCGCGAGCACCAGGCCGGGCCCGCTGCCCGAGCGCGGCACGGCGAGGTAGCCGTTGAAGCTTCCGCTGCCGTCGGTGGCCTCGATGCGGATGTGGCGCGGGGAGGTGGCTGTCTTGTCCTGCATGTGATGTGCTCCGTTCAATGGGTCGATGGGGGTGCGGGCCGCGCGCTCATGGCACGCATTCCGGATGTCGCGTCGTCACCTGGTAGTAGCCCGAATGAAAGACCAGCGGCTCGCCGTCGAAGCGATCGTAGCGCTCGACCTCGCCGATGAAGATGAGGTGGTCGCCGCCGTCGTACTGTCGCACGTTGCGGCAGGTGAAGCGAGCGATGACGCCATTCAGCAGGGGCACGCCAGCGGTTCCGTCGCAGCAGTCCACGCCGCCGAACTTGTCGGCCTGCGGCGTCGAGAACTGTCGCGACAGGTGATGCTGGTGCGCCGCCAGCACGTTGATCGCGAAATGGCTGGCGCCGGTGAAGTCGGCCACGCTCGGCGCCTGCCGGGCCAGGCTCCACAGCACCAGCGGCGGGTCCAGCGAGACCGACGAGAACGAGTTGGCGGTCATGCCCACGCGGCGGCCGTCGAGGGCCCGGGTCGTAATGACGGTCACGCCGGTGGTGAACTGGCCGAGCGCCTTGCGGAAGTCGCGCCGGTCGAAGCGGTCGGCCGCCGCCTCGCGCGCCTTGGCCTCCAGAAAGCGGTCGGCCTCGACGGCATCGAACCACCAGGGCGCGAAGCCACGCGGGTCGTCGAAGCCGTTGACGAGGGTGCTGGCGACCGCGGGCGTGTGGGTGGCGCTCTGCAGCAGCTTCTGCACGTGCGGCTTCGGCGGCGCGAGCAGGCTGTTGGTCCAGTCGGTGGCCCAGCGGGCATAGCCTTCCCAGTAGCGGTCGAAGGTCTGCTGCATCCACCCGGCGTCGAACGGCGCATCGCCGTGTTCGAGGATCCGCTTCAGGTAGATGTCGGCGGACTTGGCCGCGTTGTTGGAGCCCTGGCCGGTGATCGGGTCGTTGAGCACCACCGCGTCGGCCAGGCCCAGCACGCGGCGGCCCGAGGGCAACGTGGCTATGGGCTTGCGCACCGTCGGTGCGAAGCGCCCCGCCAGGATGCCGTGGTCGTCGGTCAGCGCGATGTCGCCGCAGCGCTCGGCTTCCCAGGGCAGGAAGGTGTCGAGGATCCACTTGCTGCGCGCCAGGTGCTCCTGCGGCGTCTTCACGTCGGCCCAGCAATCCATCGGGCCGCCGGGCACGCCTTCGAACACCATGATCTCGCACGGCCCCGTGGTGGTCAGCGCCGGGAACACGAAGTATTCGCCCACGCCGGGGATCAGGTTGAAGCACACCCGCGCATACGGCAGGGCGGGCTTCATGCCCTTCACATAGGTGAGCGCCAGGGCGCGCTGGGGCTGGTGGAACGGCGAGCGTTCCGCGTCGCGCTCGAACAATTGCGAGATCTCGCCCTTGCCGCTGGCGACGACCACGAGCTCGTGCGTTGCCGCGCAGGCTTCCAGCTCGGCCAACCCCACGTCCTGCACCACCAGCCGGCCGCCGCGCTGCTCGAACTCCGCCATCCAGGCGGGGATCTTGAGCCGCTGGTCAACCGACTGCGCGGGCCCGTCGAGCTTCGCGCTCCATTCGATGGCCTTGCTGCCCTCCGGGCTGCGCACCACCATGCCGATGCCCTCCACGGAGGGACATTCGGCCGCCCACCAGTCCAGCGCCAGCTCGCGCTCGGTCTGCAGCGCGGTCTCGAACATGCACTGGCTGGACATCACCGGGCCCTCGAAGATTTCCTGCCCGGTACGGTTCGAGAACACCGTCACCTCGTGGCCCGCGCGCTGCAGGCCGAGCGCGAGCTGCATGCCGGACTGTCCGGCGCCGACGATGGCCACGCGTCGCTTCATACGATGCCTCGGCCTTAAGCGACGGCGGCGCAGGTTTCGATGTAGCGGTCGGCCTCCGCGGGGTCGACGAACCACGGGAAGAAGGTGCGCGGATCGTCGAAGCCGTTGGCGATGGCGCTGGCCAGCGGCGGGATCGCGCCGGCGCTCCCCAGCAGCTTGAGCACATGGGGCGGCGGCGGCGCGAGCAGCATGTTGGTCCACTGCGCGACCCACTGCGCATAGCCGAACCAGTAGCGGTCGAAGGTCTGCTGCATCCAGGCCGCATCGGCCACACCGTCGCCGCGCGCGAGGATGCTCTTCAGGTAGGTGTCGGCGCACTTGGCCGCGTTGTTGGAGCCTTGGCCTGTGATCGGGTCGTTCAGCACCACCACGTCGGCCAGGCCCAGCACCTTGCGCCCGGAAGGCAAGGTCGCCACCGGCTTGCGCACCGTCGGCGCGAAGCGGCCCGCGAGGATGCCGTTGTCGTCGGTCAGTTCGACGTCGCGGCAGCGCTCGGCCTCCCAGGGCGTGAAGGTGTCGAGGATCCACTTGCTGCGCGCGAGGTGCTCCTGCGGGGTCTTCACGTCGGCCCAGCAGTCCATCGGGCCGCCGGGCACGCCTTCGAACACCATGATCTCGCAGGGCCCCGTGGTGGTCAGCGCCGGGAACACGAAGTACTCGCCCACGCCGGGGATGAGGTTGAAGCACACGGCGGAGAACGGCTCGCGCGGCGTCATTCCGTTCACGTAGGTCAGTGCCAGTGCGCGCTGCGGCTGGTCGTAGGTGGACTTGTGGGCGTCGCGCTCGAAGAGCTTCGAGATCTCGCCCTTGCCGCTGGCGACCAGCGTGAGGTCGTGGCTCTGGGTGCAGGCCTCCAGCTCGTCGATGCCCGCGTCCTTGAGGATGAGTTCGCCGCCCTTCTTCTGGAACGCGTCCATCCAGGCCGGGATCTTCACGCGCTGGTCGACCGACTGCGCGCTCGAATTCAGCCGCGCGGCCCAGTCGATGGCCTTGGCGCCCTTCAGCTCGGGATGGGGCACGGCCAGCCCGATGCCGTCCACCGTGGGGCAATCGCGCCCCCACTGGTCCAGGCCCAGGTCGCGCTCGATCTGCAGCGAGGTGTGGAACATGCACTGGCTCGACATGACCTTGCCGCGGCGGATGTCCTCCCCCGTCCGGTTGCTGAACAGCGTGACCTCGTAGCCTGCCGCGAGCAGGCCGAGCCCCAATTGCAGGCCCGACTGGCCCGCGCCGACGATGGCGATGCGTTTCATTGCTTGCTCCTTGATCTGGTTAGTCCATCAACTTGGGAATGGCGGGCACGGCCTGCTCGGGGCCCATGGCGGAGTAACCGCCGTCCACCGCGTAATCGGAGCCGGTCACGAAACTGGCATGGTCCGAACACAGGAACAGCACCACCTGCGCCACTTCGTCCGGATCGCCGACACGCCCGAGCAGATGGAAGGGCGCGGCCACGCGGTCGGTCTTGGCCCGGTCGCCGCCGCTGAGCCGGTCCATCACCGCCGACCAGGTCCAGCCCGGCGACACGCTGTTGACGCGGATGCGGTCCGGCGCCAGGTCCATCGCCATGTTGCGGGTGAGCTGCGCCATCGCGGCCTTGCTCACCGGATAGAGCCAGCGCCCCGTCTGCGCCACGCGCGACGAGATGCTCGTGAAATTGACCACCGCCCCGCCTCCGGCCGCGACCATGTGCGGATGCACGGCCTGCAGCATGGCCACGGCGCTCGCCACGTTGACGTTGAACGAGGTGAGCCAGTCGGCGCGCGGCGACTTGAAGCCGTCGTCCACGTAGGAGCAGGCCAGGTTGACCAGGAAGTGCACGCCACCGTGCCGCGCGGCCGCTTCCGCCACGCACGCCTGCACCTGGGCGTCGTCGGTGATGTCGGTGCGCACGAAGCGCACGCCGGCGCCGAGCGAATCCGCCAGCGGCTGGCCGTGGTCGGCGTCGATGTCGGCGATGACGACCTTGACGCCGGCCGCATGCAACGCACGCACCACGCCGGCGCCTATCAGTGTGGAGCCACCGGTGACGATGGCGCTCTTGCCTTCGAGTCCCTTGAACATGACGTTTGCTCTCCTCGGTTGATCGGGCAGGCCGGGTTGGCCTGTGGGGCGAACGTTAGGGGCAAGCGGGGCGCTGGCGGATCCCGGAAACGCAGGCGCTGTCCCTGGCGCGCAGCTTTCATCAAAGGGCTGGCCCGAATTGTGGGCGGGGATGGATTTTGCTACGGTGACCGACCCGATGGAAACCGCCACGACCTCACGGCTGCCGCTGCAGCGCTACCGACTGTTCGAGAGCCACGACATGGACGAGGCGCGCGAGAGCGTGGCCCGCGTGTTCTGCCCGCACGGCCTGGTCATGCTGCGGCCTCGCACCGAGCTCGACGCTTGCCACCACAGCGCGCGCCTGTATCGGGATGTGAGCCTCAATTACGTGCAGTACGGCCCGGGCGTGCAGATCGACCCCGGCTACCTGCAGGATTTCTTTTTGTTGCAAATTCCGTTGCGCGGCGGCGCCGAGATCCGCTGCGGCGCGCAGCAGGTGGATGCGACCCCCACCCTCGCGTCTCTGCCCTCGCCCACCGAGCCGCTGTCGATGCGCTGGGCCGACGACAGTCCGCACCTGATCGTGCGGCTGGCCCGTTCGGCGCTGCTCTCGCGGCTCGAATCCCTGCTGCAGGCGCCCGTGCGGCAGCACCTGGTGTTCGACCTCGGCGTGCCGCTGGACAACCCCGCGCTGGCGCCGCTGGTGCACTTCATCGACTACCTGCGGCTCACGCTCGACGCCGGCAACGCGCTGCAGTCCGGCGGCCGCCTCGCCGAGCATGCCGAGGAGTACCTGATGTCGAGCCTGCTCCTGTCGGCTGGCCACAGCTATTCGCGCGCCCTGGCCGGCGAAGCGCAGCGCAGCCTGCTGCCGCGCGTGGTCCGCAAGGCACAGGAGTACATGGCGGCGCATGCTGAGCAGCCGCTGTCGCTGGCCGACGTGTGCCGCGAGGTCGGCTGCAGCGCGCGCGCCCTGCAACTGGCGTTTCGCCAGCATGCGGGCCAGGGGCCGATGGAGTTCCTGCGCGAACTCCGGCTCGACAAGGTGCGGGCCGAACTATTGGCGTCCGCCAGCGTCGCCGGGAGCGGTGTGCGCGAGGTGGCGCAGAAGTACGGGTTTCTGCACCTGGGGCACTTCGCGGCGCAGTACCGCGCGCGGTTTGGGGAGCGGCCGTCGGAGACGCGGGGATCGCGGGGCTGCTGACGACCCACTGAATTCAGCAGCGCGCCTCAATCCCGGTCCGGCGCTCCCAGGGGGAAGAGCGGCCGCAGTGGCCGTGCCTCCTCCACCGCCCGGGCGAAGGACGGACGGGCAAGCAAGCGCGCGCGGTAGGCGCGCAGCACCGGATACGCCTCGGAAATCCGGTGCGTCCAGTCGGCGTAGAACAGCGAGGGCGCGGCCGCGCAGTCCGCCAGCGTGAAGTCCGCACCGGCGGCCCAGGTCCTGCCGGCCAGCTGCCCTTCGAGCCAGGCGTAGGCGAGTTCCAGCTTTTCCGCGGCAAACGCCAATCCTTCCTGGCGCTTCACCGGGTCGCCCGTCAGCGCACCGCCGACCGCATGCTGCACCACGTTCATGACATGCAGGTCGAAGAAGCGGTCGAGAAAGCGCACGTCCAGCGCGGCCATCGGATCCGCAGGCAGAAGGCGCACCGGCCCGGGATGCGCGAGCTGCAGGTACTCGATGATGATGCTGGTCTCGACGACGCTGCGATCGTCGTCCACCAGCAGCGGGAACTTGCGCAGCGGCCAACGGCGCAGCCACTCGGCCGAATGCTCCGGCGTATCCGGCCCGAGGCAGCGGAATTCGAAGGACGTGCCGTTCTCATACAGCGCGATGAGCACTTTCTGCGTGTACGAGGAGAAGGGATGGCCGTAGAGCGCGAGCGACATGGTGGAATCTCCTTGTTCATACTACTTGTATTGTGCAAGTGGTCGAATCCTACTCATGCCACTTGCATAATGCAAGTACTAATCCAAGGAGAGTCGCCGTGACGCAAACAGGACGATCAGGCTGCCCGATCAACCTGACGCTCGAACAGCTCGGCGACCGCTGGAGCCTGATCGTCATCCGCGACCTCATGTTCGGGAACAGGCGCAGCTATGGCGAACTGCTTGCGCAGAGCGAGGAAGGCATCGCCTCGAACATCCTCGCAGACCGGCTGAAGCGCTTGACCGACTCCGGCCTGCTGACGCGACGCCCCGATCCGAACCACCGGCAGAAGGGGATCTACAGCCTCACGGAATCGTCCATTCAGCTCCTGCCCCTGCTCGCGCACATGGGCGCATGGGGCCGCCGGCACACGCGTCCGAGCAAGGAACTGTCGGTGCGCGCGGAGCTGCTGGAAAAGGGCGGCGCTCCCCTTTGGAATGCCTTCATGGACGAGCTGCGCCACCTGCACCTCGGCGCACCGCGTCCGGCGCGCTCGGTGTTCAGCGAGTTGCAGGCCGCCTACGAGAAGGCACTCGCGCGCCCTGCTCCGATCGTCGGGCTTTCAGTTGCCGGGTAGGCGATAAGCAAACTCGTAGAAGTGCGTGCCCTCTGCGATCACGATCTTGAACTCGCCCTCGATACCGGTCAGTTCTTGCGTTCCAGAGTCGGGAACGACGGTCACGGACAGGGAGGGGACGCCGCGGCTCATGATGCCCGTGTGCTGCAGCACGAACGAGCCGCGTTTTCCCGCCAGAACGCCGGTGACCCTCTCGATGGCCACGTAGCCAGCCGAACCCTTGATGCTCGTCCCTGCGCTCAGCATCTGTCCCTGGGTGGTGGCTTCAAGATCACCGGAGATCCGCTTGTTGATCGACATGCGGCCCAGCAGCTTCGGCTCGGCGTCCTCACCTTCGAACGGCATGGATTGGAGTGAGACGACGAACGTACCTTTGGCGATTTTGGTCATGGAGATTTCTTGAGCGCACGATTCACCCAGTTGGGCACGCAGGCCGCCCCTTCAGGTTTGGAAGAAATTACTAGAGCACCCTGCAGTTGCCGAACTCGCACCGGATCGCGATCGCGCGGCCGTCGCTGCAGGGCACGCTGTAGGTCTCGAAGCCGGGGCCCTTGGCAGTGAGGCTTGCCAAGGGCTGGGCGGCGCAGGCCCGGTTCTTGGCGAGCTTCTCGGCGTTGTAGGTGTCCCGGCCGGTGGGCCTGGATGCACGCACGTAGGGAACCGGGGCAGCTGGCGCGGGCGCGACGCCGGCCACAGCTTGCGGGCCGTACTCGGCCATCGGCGTGTCCGGTGCTGCGCATCCTGCAAGCAGTGCGATCGCGGCAAATGAACAAACGATCAGACGCATCGTCGACTCCTCGTTGCTTGGGCGAATCGTAGGGCAATGTGCGCAAACACGCGAGATCGAACTCTCGGCGGTATCTCGGCAACAGGACGCGGCAGGAGCGGAGCGCCTTCGACGCTTGCCGCAAGTTCGAGCGGATGTGAAAAAAGACCGCGGCCAGCGCAGTGGCGGACGCGAGCGTCACGCAACCATCACAATCAAGGTGTAGGCTGAGGGCAGATGGTCCGCTGGCGCTGGTAGAGGACGCTTCGGCACCCGCCCATGGAGGGCGGTTCCTCGATGCCGGCGGCCGTCGCCACTTTCGCTCAACGATGAGCACGAGCCCCCCAGCAGCCACCAGAAGACTCCGGAGTTCAATCTGGAAAGGCTTTCGTTGGGTTGCTTGGGTCGCGCCGCCGAGGGCCGTGACCCGGCTCAAAAGCGGAACTAAGCCACGACCCTCCGGTTTTCCTTCGGCTGTCTCCGGGTAGCGCCTCCGTCCCGGCTACATTCGGCCAAAGGTCCCGCATCCCCGCAGCCGCCACGAGTCGCGCGATGCCCGTTGAAGAACCCGCCTCGAGCGCGAACCCATGGGAGAAGCTGGCTGCGGATGCCAAGACCGCGGGGCGCGCCGTACCGCACGGCGCTCGTACTTTCAGATCCTGCCCTAGAGGGTGAATGAGAAGGAAGGTGAGAACGGCCATGCAAACCCCAGACCTCGAAACAGTTGTGAGGGTCAGAGTTGCGCTACAGCAGGTCATCTCGGCGCGCGAGCATGGCGTCCAGGCTGTTCCGTACTTCGCTCCCACCAACATCGGCGTGCTTTCTCCCGACGAACAGGAGAAAGAGTCGAACGTGAAGGAAGAGACCGACTACGGGAATCGCGTGCGCGCTGGCATCCATCTGACACTGTCCGCGGCGGTTGCAGCGCTGGATGTTGCAGAAGCGCTCATGAAGGATTTTGCGACTGTGGACCCAAGGGATCGGAAGCGCCAACTGGTTCGATGCTCGCTGGATGCCCGCGTTGCCAGGGACGCCGCAGCTGAAGCCGCCGCAGTCTTGTCGGGGCAGCAGGCCCCCAAATCGGATGCGATGGTGGAGATCAAGCGGCTGAAGACGGCACTCTTTCAGCGATTCGGGATGGGCAAGTAAAAAACTGGCGAGCAGGAGGAATGAACATGACAGAGCCAGGAAATCTCGAAAATGAAGAGCTGCTCAACCGAGCCCATCAGCTGCGCCTGCTGGCTTTGCGCGGTCATTCCGAGTCGGGCAAGCGTGCTCGGCTTCACGAGGTCGAGGTGCGCCGACGCTTCGGTGTTGCCACCACGCTGAGCGCCCCACTCGAATCGTCGCCTTCGCGCCGCCGTCCGTTCTGGCGAATCTGGTGATCCGAATCCATGCGGGTTCCCTGCGCTCAGCTACGTCCGGCTCCGCCGGACGACCCCTTCGCCTTGGCGGCCGTCCAACGCTGCAGCGCGTCGCGCGCGCCATTGGTCGCCGGGTCCATCAAGGCATCGTGGCCGGCACGCTTGGCGCACAACTCGATCACGTAGCCGTTGGGATCACGGAAGTAGATGGAGTCGATGAAACCGTGGTTCGAAACACCGCGCGTCTCGATGCTCTGCGACTTGCCCTTTGCCAACATGTCGGCCAGCACCGGCGCGTCGACCTCCAGCGCAATGTGCAGATCGAAGTCATGCTGGGGCTTGAAGTCGAAGGGCATGTCGGGCGCCTCGAAGAAGGCCAGGTGTGAGCCGTCATCGAGCCGATAGAAGGTATGCAGCACCTGGGTCGCGCGGCCGGTCTTGGTCTCGCGGATCTCCAGGGTGCCGACCAGGGGCAGGCCCAGGAAGTTCTCATAGAAGGCGCGAGTCTGTTCGGAATCGCGGCAGCGGTAGGCGTTGTGGTGCAGTTTGCGGATCATGGCAAGCGCTCCTCGGTTCTAGGTTTCTCGTCGGCGGAAAACCTGCAGCAGCGGGCGAACACGATGAGCTTTAGGCCCGCCACCCGCAAGAGGGTCAACCCGGCCCATTGAACGCTGATTGGCGAACTCGAGGCCGCGACGAGCGGCGCCGAAGTGTTCCGAAAGCTCGGCGAGTACATGGCAGCGCCCGAAGAGAAAGGCATCGACAAGCTCCACGACGCGTATAGCAAGGTGATCAGCCTACCGAGCCGCGTGGAGTTCATGAAGTCGAAGTGGCAGAGATGGCGCTCGCTCACGCGGTCGGCTCCAAAGTCGAGGCAGCCTACCGGCGCGGCGACCTCTTGGAGAAGCGAGTACAGGCTCATGCAGGATTGGGCGACGTTCGCGGTCACCAGAGCAAGTTAACGTGGTCAGCTGAAGATCACCTGTGCAGCCCTTTGCAGACCTTCGACTTGCTCCGAGCCGGCCTGCCCTTCATGAGTTTCTGTTCTGAGCGAACCTTGCGCCCATGTGGACTGGCCGCGCAGTATTCGAGGTCCCAAGCGGCGCAACACGTCCTCGGTAACGAACACTCGGGGATCCTCCGACTCGACTCGCACTGGGTGCATGCGTACGCGCAGGATCACCAGCTTTGAAGCCGTGCGCGCGTCGCGGGCTTCAGGAGTCTCGATATAGATCGGCACCAAGATCGTCGCGGTTTGGATCCGGCGCATCTGAACCGAAGGTACGGCTCCCTGGGATGCGAGCTCTGGTGCTATCCATTCATTGACGGAGAAGGTGTCCGTCCCCTCCAACACCGAACGGTCGATCGGACCCTGCTCCACCGTAAAGGCCGCCATGTTGAGCGAGTTGGCCAGCTCAGCCGCACGAAAGAGTGCGAAGGCCTTGGCTGTTCGAACGGGTGTCTTGGCCGATCCCCAGAATTCGACGCGGAACAACTGATCTCCCATCGCTTCCGACGAGTAACCGAATGGCCCATGTCCATCGCGCACCGGCGCATACGGAGTCGATGGGGGCGTCGAGCAGGCGCTCAACCATGCCGAGAGGCAAAGGACTACGGAAGCTTGTATCAGATGAGGTCGCATAACGCTTCCAGTTGTTTTTCGTCGTCGCCCACGACGAGCTTGAGCGCTTGAAACGATCTCCGTCTGCTGCCCGTCATCGAACCGAAAATGCAGCGTTCTCAACTCCTCCTTCGACCTGGGAAACTCTTTCGGCAAGAGCGGCAAGCGCATCCCGGATGCATGCCGCCACTGGCATCGTAGACACCATTCCGTCTTCATCCAGCTTTGATCCCAGCAAGGGCAAAGTGATTGACGCAGGCTCAACAATGACCGCAGCCATCGTTCGCAACGTTTCTCGGAGAGCGTCATCAGCATGGTGAGCTCTAGGGGAGGCGTTGAAGACGGCGACAGGTTTTGCCGCAAATTGCTCAAAGCTCACGAGCCAATCGAGCGCATTCTTGATGACTCCGGTTACACCATGGGCGTACTCCGGACTGGCGAAGATCAGGGCGTCAGCATCCGCAACGGCAGCTCGAAATGCTTCGACGTTGATCGGTGGCGTCAATTCGCTATCAGGATTGAACAAGGGCAGTGCGCCGATGCCCTCGAAGAGAGTCACCGTCATGCCAGCGGGAGCGAGTCGTCGGGTGGCGCGTAGCAACGCAGTGTTGATGGACGCCACGCGCAGGCTCCCCGATAGCGCAAGTATTTTCATGTTCCAGGTCTAGGATGCCCTCAGGCCGCTGCCCATCAAGTCTACGCGCAGGGCGGACGGGCCCGCCGCCATGTTTCGATCGCCGTCAAGCACGCCCTGCACGCAGGCCATGCTTCCCGAGCGTTTCGCCCTGAAGGCGGCCGCCGGTGCACCGGCGACGAAGTGGGGCTTGACTGGTCGGTCGCCAGGGGAAGCTCACGATGCGATCAAACGTTGCTTCGGCGAATGGCTAGCCGCTCGCGGAACTTCGGCAAACGCGGAGTCAGGAACGATTATCGAAACGCTGCGCGCATTCATCTCGCGACATGAAGACTCGCGGTTCGTCGAAATCGACGCAAGAGAAGTCGCTGCCGCTCCGACGACGCCTAAGATCGTTCACAACCGCGCAGGTTGGCGCAAGCGCTTTGACGGCAGCGAACGGGAGTACTTGATCGATACCGAAGTCTTCAGGAAGGAGATCTTCACAAGGTTCGACCTGGGTTTGGTCTGCCGTGTGTTGAGTGCTTCGGGCTACCTTCATAGTCTTGAAGAGCACGGCAAGCGGCGCTACGGGATCTATCGCTGCGTCGGTGATCAAAGTCGACGTCCCGTTTACGTCATCACCAGCGCTTTGTGGTCGGATGCGAGCAAGTCGGTCGCCTCGAACCCGGCCGATGACAGTCGCGGGGGCATGGATGAGGTCGGGGACAACGCATAGTCCGGGAGCAGTGGGACGGATGGGGCGACGGGGCAGTCATCCACGTATCAAGGTCGCTGACGGACCGCCGTATGCCAGCCAACGCCCCCCTGCGCCACTACGCCCCTTCGACCACGAGTTCATCGCAGAGAGGGCGACTCAGATCAACCTGCCGGCGTGCCGCTCAGTTTCCATCCATACAGCTGCCGCAAGAAAAAAACCACAGCAAGCGGCTCGTTCGACAATGCGCCGCGTGACAAATTGCCCAGAACGTCCGAGAAACTGAAAAGGGACGGGGGCCGTCGGTACGAGCGCGCCTAAAGTCACGCAGCCAGAGCCAGTAGCCTGACTCATCCCCTCCTTACTCAATCACCAGAATACTTCTCGATGAAAGATCGACTTCCAGTACTTGGGGCAATCTGCCTTGCTTTTGCGTTGACCGGCTGTGCTACTCGAACGCAGATGCCTTTTCAGAACGATGCCGATCGCCTGACGGAGAAAAGCAAGCCAGTTTTTCTCATGACGGCAACAATCAAGAACACATATCGGACCTCCTTCCAGCCGAAATTGCTGGTTGTGAATGTGGAGAAGCCCGAAGCAAAGGAGGCTGCCGACCGGCTCAATTTCGTCATGGACGAGAAGGCCAAGAACGAGACGGGCTCGGCAGAGTCCGGCAACACCTATTTGCTGCGTTTGCAGCTTGAACCAGGCCACTACGAAATTCGTGGACTAACGAGTTTGGCGAGTTCGTTCCCCATCAACGGTTTCTTCTTTGCTCCTATGCACTCGCCCCTGGAGTCGAAGGAGCCGGGGGTCTACTACCTCGGGCATGTTGCGGCAACAGTTCGTGAACGTCAGGGTGAAGAGTTCAAGGCCGGCCCCTCCTTGCCGCTCCTGGATCAGGCTGTTGCCGGTGCCTCCGGGGGCTCGTTTGAAGTCGAGATCACGGACCAATTCGCGTCCGACGAAGCGGTGTTCCGTTCGAAGTTCCCAGCTTTAGCCGACGCGAAGATTACGAAGGCGATCCTTCCAGGCTTTGATCGCGACAAGGCTCAAAAGTGGTGGGAGGCCCATTGATCACGCGAAGCATGTCGACGGCCAGGCCGTAGGCCTCGGACCTGCCCTAAAGGGCAGTTCCCCTGAAGCGTTGCTTGGGTTAAAAGCTCGAATCCCTAACCAGTACAATTTCCGAGCCCGCCTCCCTATGCTGAGCAACTTGAAGAGGTCGATTTTGTCCCGCGCCTTGACCTGCGCGTTGATCGCCATGGGGGGCTATGGGCTTGCTGCTGCCCCAGCCCTCGCCCAGACGAGGAATCCCGACCGCGAAGCGTATTTCGGCGAGACGCACGTTCACACGAGCTGGTCGCTGGACGCTTGGCTCGGCGGGAACCGGACCGATCCCGGCGACGCGTACAAGTACTTCAAGGGCGAAGCCATCAAGCACCCGTCTGGCTACGACGTCAAGATTGACACCCCGCTCGACTGGGCCGGCGTGACCGACCATTCGGAGTATGTTGGCGTGATCCGGCTGGCCAATGATCCGACCTCGCCGATCAGCAAGGTGCCCGCGGCGCAGCCGATGATCCTCAAGTCGAATTCGACGGCTGAGTTGAACAGGATCTTCACCTACGTCGTGAAGCTGATGGGCGGGCCGCCGGTCAAGTCGCTCATGTCGCCGGAGGTCGCGGGCACGGTCTGGAAGCAGAACACCGAGCTCGCCGACAAGGCGAACGAGCCCGGGAAGTTCACGGCCTTCTGCTCCTACGAGTGGACGTCAACCCCGAACAACATGAACCTGCATCGCAATGTCTTTTTCAAGGACTGCAGCAAGGTACCGATCATGCCTTTCACCGCGCTTGATTCGCACCATCCCGTGGACCTCTGGAACTGGATGGATGCTCAGCGCAAGGCGGGCAATGAGCTGCTGGCCATTTCGCACAACGCCAATCTTTCGGACGGGCGCATGTACCCCACCGAGGTCGACTCCAAGGGACGGCCGATCGACGCCGCCTATGCAGCATCGCGGGAGCGCAACGAGCGATTGATCGAGATCAAGCAGATCAAGGGGCAGTCCGAAACGCATCCCCTGCTTTCACCCAACGACGAGTTCGCGGGATTCGAGGTCATGTCGATCCTGCTGGGCGATCCGGAAGGCCGTTTTCCCCACATCGTGGGCAGCTACGCCAGGCAGGCGCTGAAGGATGGTCTTGCGATGCAGGACACCAAGGGCTTCAATCCATTCAAGTTCGGCTTCGGCGCAGCCTCCGATTCGCACAACACGGCCGTGTCCTATCGCCAGAACAACTACTTCGGGCAGGCGGGGGTGGCCGACGGCACGCCGGAGGAGCGCCTCACCGGCCGTCTCTTCGCTGGCATGGATCCGCGCGTCGTCGGCCCCGCCGGGTTGACCGGTGCCTGGGCGGAAGAGAACACGCGCGCCTCGATCTTCGACGCCATGCAGCGCAAGGAAACTTTCGCGGTCAGCGGTCCGCACATCAAGGTTCGCCTGTTCGGTGGGTGGGACTACGCGGCGAACACGCTGGGCGACGCGGGCTGGGTGAAGACGGGCTACGCAAAGGGCGTGCCGATGGGCGGCGACCTGCCTCCCGCGAAAGGCAAGGCGCCGCAATTCCTGGTTTGGGCACTGAAGGACCCGACTTCGGGCAACCTCGACCGCATCCAGATCGTCAAGGGCTGGACCAAGAGCGGTCAGAGCTTCGAGAAGATATTCGATGTGACGTGGGCCGGCGATCGAAAGGCTGACAAATGGACCGGCGTGGTGCCGCCGATCGGCAGCACGGTTGACATCGAAAGCGCCACGTACACGAACACGATCGGATCCGTGGAGCTCAAGACGATGTGGACCGATCCGGAGTTCGATCCGAGCCTCAATGCCTTCTACTACGCCCGCGTGCTGGAGATCCCGACGCCACGCTGGACGACGATCCAGGCAAAGCAAGTCGGCGTGGCACCTCCCGACGTGGTCCCCGCTACGGTCCAAGAACGGGCGTGGACTTCGCCCATCTGGTACACGCCCAGTCCCGAGGCGCGCAGGAATGCAAAGGCAGGAATGACGCTGGCCGATCTGAAAGCGAAAGGCGCGGTGCGCCTCAACGACGCTCAGTTGAAAGGACTGCTCGTATCGAAGTCGCCGTGGCTGCAGAACAACGTCACCGGCGACAAGTACCAGGTCGTCTATGGAGCCTCGGGCAAAAGCGCGTCGGGCAAGCCGGCCGAGCCACTTCAGCCCGGGTACATCACGCAACAATTCGCAGGAAATCAGTCGCAGTTCCAGTTGCGTTACGTCGGAAAGAAAATGACGCTCCCCAGCCTGACAGGCAATGTGGCCGACGCAAGCTATCTCGCGAATGCCAGCTCGTATTTCATCAACAACGGGAAGATCGTCACTGTGCTCGCAGGCACCCCGATCGAGATTGCGGTCTACAAGGTGGGCGACAAATACGTCGGTGCGCGGAGCAACGAGTTCGGGTATGCAAACTACGAGATCATTCCCAACGTGACTGAACTCGCACCGTTCAATTGAGCCGCGATGATTGCGCGCTTGTTGCGGGAGCCTTTGCTCCAATTTCTCATTGTCGGCGTTCTCCTCTTTGCGACGTGGAAGGCGGTCAGTCCCGACTCGACTGCCCTCGAAAGAAGGAGTCGCATCGAGCTGACCGACGATGATTTGAAACAGCTTGCCACCACCTGGGTGTTGGCGGGACGCGCGCCGCCTACGCCGGAGCAAATGCAACGGCTCGTGGAGGACAGGATTCGTCAGGAGGTGCTCTATCGCGAAGCCTTGGCGCTTGGACTCGACAAGGGCGACACCATCGTTCAGCGCCAGCTCGCACGCAAGATGGAGTTCCTGGCCGAGGACGTCTCCAAGCTGGAGGAGCCCAAGCCAGAGGAACTGAAGGCGTGGTACGAGAAGAACGGTGAGAGATTCGCGCTGCCTCCGCGCATCACGTTCGGCCACATCTACTTCTCTCCCGATCGCCGCGGCGCGAAGGTCCGGGCGGATGCCGAGAGCGCATTGACCCAACTTGACGGCAAGCCGATGGATTCGCCAGGCATCGCTACGGCGGGAGATCCGTTCATGTACCAGCAGTACTACGGTGATCGACCGTTCGACGAGATCGCGCGGCAGTTCGGTCCCAACTTCGCGCGTGCCCTGGTGAAGCTCGCGCCGGGCCAGTGGGCTGGCCCGATCGAGTCTGGTTACGGGTGGCATGTGGTGTTCGCAGAGTCGATCACACCTCAGCGGATCCCTGAATACGAGGAGGTCGAGGCGAACGTCAGGTCCCTATGGATCGAGGACCGACGTGACGAAGTAAAGGGCCGGATGTACGAGGCGATGCGCGCGCGCTACGACGTCGTGCTGCCGGCACCAAAGGATGGGCCGAACCCTCAGCCTCCCACTGGCGCTGCGAAGTGAAGGCAATGCTCGCGCTTTGTCGCCTCGTCATGGGCGGGGGCGCGCTCGCTTTGTTTGGCGCCTCGCTGATCGCGCTCGCTTTCCCGGCAGCCGCACACGACGCGCGACCCGCCTACTTGGAGCTCAGGCAGACGACGACCGAGCGCTACGACGTGCTCTGGCGAACCCCTGTGCTCGCGGGCATGAGGCTACCGGTTGTGCTCGAGCTTCCCGACGGGACGCATGACGTTGTCGCGCCGCACACCCAGGAGCTCTCGGATTCGCTGGTCGAACGCCGCGTGATCGAGGTGCCGGGCAGCCTCGCGGGTCGCCGCATCGAGTTCACCGGTTTGCAAGGCACGATCACGGACGTGCTGGTACGCATCCAGCTCGCTGATGGTCAGACGACGACGAGATTGGTAAGGTCATCGCAACCTTGGGTCGAAATATCTGCGCCTGCGGAGGAGCCGCTCGCCATCGCGGGCGCGTTCATCAGGCACGGCATCGAGCATATTCTCGGCGGGTACGATCACTTGCTGTTTGTCTTCGCGATGCTGTTGATCGCGCGAGGTACTCGCGCGCTGATAGGGTCCATCACCGCCTTCACGCTCGCACATTCGATCACGCTCGCGCTCGCCGCGCTGGGCGTGGTCCATGTTCCAGGACCGCCAGTCGAGGCCGCGATCGCATTTTCCGTGCTGCTGCTCGCCAGCGAAATCATTCGCGCAAGGCGAGGCGAATCCAGCCTGACGGCAAGATGGCCTTGGGTGATCGCTTTCTGCTTCGGATTGCTGCATGGCTTCGGCTTCGCGGGCGCCCTGTCCGAGATCGGCCTGCCGCGAGGCGACATCCCCCTTGCACTGCTGTCGTTCAATATCGGCGTCGAATTGGGGCAACTTGCCTTCATCGGCACCTTGCTGGGGGCGTTTTGGTTTGCGCGACGGGTAGGGGTCCCGTTCGCCGTCGGGCGGCGCTTCGCTCAGGCTGCGCCGTATGCCATCGGCGCGGTAGCGGGATTCTGGTTCGTCGGGCGCGTCGCCGCATTCTGGGCTTGAAACGCGATTCTTGAAGAATGCACGCCGGAACTTACGGCGGTGATGAGACGCTCGAGAGCGGACGTTGAGCAATGTCGGCTGATGGGCCAACTGCGGAAGTTGACCAGTGTCACACACCCTCAGTAAATACCACCCAGTCACACTGCCGGCGGATGGGTATACGGATGGGTAAGGATATCGAACTGCCCGAGCGTCGATGAGAGACATCGCCATCCGGCGGAGAGTGTGAGATTCGAACTCACGGACGGTTGCCCGTCGGCAGTTTTCAAGACTGCTGGTTTAAACCACTCACCCAACTCTCCTGGACTGCCTTCGTCGCGCGGGAAGGCAGGGTCGCGATTTTAGACTGAGCCGTGGACGGCCCCGGTCGCGGAAGCCGGCGCCCACCCCCGCAGCACCAGGTCCGCGATGCCTTCGGCCCACACCCGGCGCTCCTCCGGCCCCGCCAGGGGCTTCGAGATGAAGAAGCGCACCCCGCCGAAAGCCAGGTTCGACAGCTGCACGGCGGCCAGTTCGGGCGACGGCACGCGCAGCCGGCCCGCGCGGTGCGCCTCGGCCAGGTACTCGACCACCGGCGCGATCACGTAGCTGTTCTCCACGTAGAGCGACTTCGCCAGTTCGGGGAAGCGCATCGCCTCGGCGATCACCAGCCGCATCAGGGCCAGGGTCTTGGGCTCGGTGGCGCTCAGGTACAGCCGCTCGACCAGGTCGATCAGCGTCTGGCGGTCGTCGCTGCCGGGGTGCACCAAGGCGTTCTGCATGGTCTCGCGCGCATTGCTGACCGCACGGTGCGCCACTTCGCGGAACAGCGCCTCCTTGTTGTCGAACTGGCGGTAGATCGTGATCTTGGCCACGCCGGCCTCGCGCGCGATGGCCTCGATGCTGGTGGCCGAGTAGCCCTTCTCCAGGAAGGACTCCAGCGCCGCCGCCAGGAAGGCTTCGCGCAGCGCAGCCGCCTGCTCGGGGCTGGGCCGGCCCCGCGAGCGGCGCTTGGTTGTCTCTGAGTTGTCCGTGTCGTTCTTGTCCATGGGCTGTTGCTCGTCGTCAGTCCGGCAGGAAGATGGACTGCAGATCGCTCAAGAAGTCGAAGCCACGCGTCGTCGGCCAGACGCGCGCCAAGTCTCTTTGTATCAAACCTTTGCGCTCGGCCTCTTCAAGGCCTCGCTGGATGGAGGTGATGGCCAGGCCGGTGCGCTCGCCGAACTGCGCCAGCGTGAAGCCGTCCTTCAACCGCAAGGCATTGAGCATGAATTCGAAGGGCAGCGCGCCGATGCCGACTTCGTCGCTCTGGGCGACGGCACGGCCGGCGAGCGCGTTGTCCATGTACAGCCGCGGCTCGCGGAAGCGCACCTGCCGCACCACCCGGTGCGCGAAGCTCAGCTTGCTGTGGGCGCCGGCGCCGATGCCCAGGTAGTCGCCGAACTGCCAGTAGTTCAGGTTGTGCGCACAGACGTGGCCGGCGCGCGCATAGGCCGAGATCTCGTAGCGCTGGAGCCCGCTGGCGGCCGTGCGCTCCGTGATGCGGTCGAGCATCTCGTAGGCCGCGTCGTCCTCGGGAATGACGGGCGGAAACTTGGCGAAGTAGGTGTTGGGCTCGATGGTCAGGTGATAGACCGACAGGTGCGGCGGCTGCAGCGCCAGCGCCTGGTCGAGGTCGGCGTCGAGGCCTTCGAGGGTCTGGCCCGGCAGCGCGTACATGAGGTCGAGGTTGAAGGTGTCGAAGGAGGCCGCGGCCTCCTCCACCGCGGCGATCGCCTGGGCGCGGTCGTGCACGCGGCCGAGCGCCTTCAGATGCTCGTCGTTGAAGCTCTGCACGCCGACCGACAGCCGCGTGACGCCGGCCGCGCGGTAGGCGCGGAAGCGGTCGCGCTCGAAGGTGCCGGGGTTGGCCTCCAGCGTGATCTCGCAGTCGGGCGTGAGCTTGAGCCGCGCGCGCAGGTCGCCGATCAGGCGGTCGATGGACGCCGGCGAGAACAGGCTGGGCGTGCCGCCGCCGATGAAGATGCTGTGCACGGTGCGGCCCCACACCAGCGGCAGCGCGGCGTCGAGGTCGGCCACCAGGGCGTCGAGGTAGCGCTGCTCGGGCAGGGCCTGGTCGGTGGCGTCGCCGCCGCCGCGCCATTCGTGCGAGTTGAAGTCGCAGTACGGGCACTTGCGCAGGCACCAGGGCAGGTGCACGTAGAGCGACAGCGGCGGCAGTGCCGCGAGCTGCAGCGGGCCCGGCCGCATCAGGTGCAGCACGTCGTTGGCGCCGGCCGCGCCATCGGCCGCCTGTTCGGCGCCGGCGGCGATCGGGATGACGGCAGTCACGGCAGCAACCAGCGCTCGCGCATCAGGGCCAGCATGGTGCGCGCCGCCTGGCCGCGATGGCTGTTGGCGTTCTTCACGTCGGTCGGCAGCTGGGCGAAGGTCTTGCCGAACTGCGGCAGGAACATCACGGGGTCGAAGCCGAAGCCGTTGTCGCCCACGGGCTCGCGGGTGATCTCGCCGGGGGCGCGGCCGACCGCGATCAGCGGTTCGGGGTCGTCGGCGCTGCGCAGCGCCACCAGCGTGCTGACCAGCGCGGCGCGGCGGTTCTGCACGCCGTTGAGCTGCTCGAGCAGCGCGCGCACGTTGTTGGCATCGCCCTTCTCGTAACCGAACCGGGTGGCGTAGTGGGCGGTGTCGACGCCGGGCAGGCCACCGAAGGCGTCGACGCAGAGGCCCGCATCGTCGGCGATGGCCGGCAGGCCGGTGGCGGCCGCGGCATGGCGGGCCTTGGCGAGCGCGTTCTCGACGAAGGTGCGGAAGGGTTCGTCGGCCTCGCCGACGCCGAGTTCGGACTGCCGCACCAGCGCCACGCCAAGCGGCGCGAACAGGGCCTGCAGCTCGGCGAGCTTGCCGGCGTTGTTGGAAGCCAGGACCAGTTTCATTGCCACGGGGCGCGGGTGCGCGGGGTCGTTTGCTTCAACTGGCGAGCGCCTGCGTCTGCAGCACGGTCAGTTCGACGATGCCCTTCTCGGCCAGGGCCAGCAGCGCGTTCATCTCGTCGCGCGAGAAGGCGGCGCCTTCGGCCGTACCCTGCACTTCGACGAAATGGCCGGCGCCGGTCATGACGATGTTCATGTCGGTGTCGCAGGCCGAGTCTTCGGTGTATTCGAGGTCGAGCAGCGGCGTGCCCTGCACGATGCCGACCGAGATGGCCGCCACGTGGCCGAGGATCGGCGTCGCCTGGATCTTGCCGGCGGCCAGCAGCTTGTTGACCGCGTCCTGCGCGGCCACGAAGGCGCCCGTGATGGCCGCGGTGCGGGTGCCGCCGTCGGCCTGCAGCACGTCGCAGTCGAGGTGGATGGTGCGCTCGCCGAGCGCCGCCAGGTTGAACACCGCGCGCATCGAGCGGCCGATGAGGCGCTGGATCTCCTGCGTGCGGCCGCTCTGCTTGCCCCGGGCCGCTTCACGGTCGCTGCGGGTGTGGGTGGCGCGCGGGAGCATGCCGTATTCGGCCGTGACCCAGCCTTCGCCGCTGCCGCGCTTGTGCGGCGGCACCTTCTCTTCGACCGAGGCGGTGCACAGCACGCGGGTCTGGCCGAACTCGATCAGCACCGAGCCTTCGGCGTGGATGGTGTAGCCGCGGGTGATGCGCACGGGGCGCAGCTGGTCGGCCGCACGGCCGCCGCTTCGAACGAAAACTGTCATGGTGATCCGGGAGAAAAGGTAAGAAGGTTCAGGCTTTGCGGGCGGCCGAACGCTTGATCGCCTCGTTGATCTCGGCGATCGAGCGCTCGATGGCGTCGTCGTCGAGGTCGTCGAGCTCGCTGTCGGACGGCATGCCGGCCTGGATGGTGGAGGCGAACACGCCGTCGCTGATGCTGTCGGTGGACACACCGCGCTTCTGGCCCGCCTCGTCGGCGGTTTCCCATTCGAGCGCGATCAGGGTCACGTTGTCGCTGTGGGAGCCGCCGTTGCGCAGCGCCATCTCGGCCAGGTCGGGCGCGGCATCGGACACCGGCTTGCCGGACGAGAGGATGTGCACGATGACGCTGTCGTCGAGCACGCCCCAGACGCCGTCGGAGCACAGCATGATGCGGTCGCCGCGCTCCAGCTGCAGCGGGGCCGAGATGTCGAACAGCGGCGTGGTGGGAGAGCCCAGGCAGGTCAGCAGCAGGTTGCGGTTGACCGGCTCGGGGCCGGCGTTGGCGCGCGGGCGCTCGGCATGCGAATGGTCGCGGGTGCGGGTCAGCAGCTCGCCGTCGCGGATCACGTACAGGCGCGAGTCGCCGCAGTGGATCCAGCTCGCGGTGTTGCCCTGGATGACGGCCGCCACGACGGTGGTGCGCGGCGTGTCGAGCATCCCCTTGTTGCCGGCGTAGCGCATGATCTGCTGGTGCGCGGCCATCACCGAGGCGGTGAGGAAGGCCTTGACGTCCTTGACGACCGGCCGCGCCTCGCGCTGGTAGAGCGCCGCGATGGTCTGCAGCGCCAGCTGGGCGGCCACTTCGCCTTCGGGATGCCCGCCCATGCCGTCGGCCAGCACGAAGAGGCCCGACTCCCGCGTGTAGCAATAGCCCATGCGGTCTTCGTTCTTGAGACGGCCGCCTTTGCGGCTGACCTGGAATACGGAGAATTTCATGCTGGGCGGGTCGTAGGAGCAGCGGCCTTAGGCAGGCCCTTCTTCTCGAAGGAGCGCATGTTGTCGATGGAAAGCCTGACTTTCTCGCCGACCGTGAGCTTGGTGTAGCGGCGCTCGCCTTCGCGGCTGAGCTCCTTCTGCAGCGCGAACACCGATTGCGGACGCGACAGCGGGTCGAGCGACATGCACCACTCGACCACCTCGATCAGGTTGTCGGAGTAGACGCCGCGCAGCCGCGAGAGCGACAGGCCCAGGCGGTCTTTCTCGATGCGCTGCGGCGCGTCATTCGGGGGATAACCCTGCATGCAGGCGTAGATGCAGGCGCCGATGGCGTAGATGTCGGTCCAGGGGCCCATCGACGAATCGCGCCGGTACATCTCGGGGGCGGCGAAGCCGGGGGTGTACATCGGGCGGATGAAGTTGCCCTCCTTGGACAGCACCTCGCGCGCGGCGCCGAAGTCGATCATCACGGCGCGGTCGTCGTCGGTGACGAAGATGTTGGCGGGCTTGATGTCCAGGTGCAGCATCTTGTGCTGGTGCACGATGCGCAAGCCGCGCAGGATCTCGTCGAAGAGCGATCGGATGGTCGACTCTCTGAATACTTTCTGTTTCTTGAGGTCGCGCGCGGTAACGATGAAATCCTGCAGGGTCGCCCCCTCCAGGTAGTTCATGACCATGTAGACGGTCTCGTTCTCGCGGAAGAAATTCAGCACGCTTACCACCGATGCGTGCGAGATCTGGGCCAGCGAGCGCCCTTCCTCGAAGAAGCTCTTGAGGCCCAGCCGGTAGAGCGAGAGCTTTTCGGGCGGCACCTGGGGCGCCAGCTCGCCGGTGGCGCGGGTGGCCAACGACGAGGGCAGGTACTCCTTGATGGCGACCTGCTGGCCGCTCGAGTCGACGGACAGGTAGACGACACCGAAGCCGCCGGCCGACAGCCGGCGCACGACGCGGTATCCCCCGATCACCGTATCGGGAAGCAAGGGCGAAGGTTTGACCTTTGACATAATCAGGGAGTTTCGCCCGAAGGCGATGGTGCGGCAAGCGAACGCTGTGCCGAGCCCTCGGTGAAAAGCAAACAAACCACAGCGAGGCGCGATGCCAGTTTACAGCATGACCGGCTATGCCAGCGGCCAGAACGGCCCCACGGGCAGCCACTCCGACGCCGAAGCGCGCCCCTCCACGGCGGGTCGTCTCGGGGTCGAGATCCGCTCGGTCAACAGCCGATTCCTCGACCTGAGCTTCAAGTTGCCCGAGGAACTGCGCCAGCACGAACCGGCGCTGCGCGAGCTGCTCACCGGCCAGCTCAAGCGCGGCAAGGTCGAGGTCCGGGCCGCGATCGAGACCACCGCCACAGCGGGCATCGGCGACCCCTCGCCCAAGCTGCTGCAGCGGCTCAACAGCGTGCAGGACAGCATCAAGGCGTGGCTGCCGGACGCCCGCGACCTCAGCGTGGCCGACGTGCTGCGGCTGGCGGCCGGGGATTCGGCGCCGCGCGGCGACTGGGGACCCGAGCTGGCCGAGCTCACCGAAAAGACCCTGAAATCCCTGCTGGCCGCCCGCGAGCGCGAAGGCGCCCGGCTGGCGAAGATGCTGCTGGACCACCTCGCGCAACTGCGCAAGCTGGCGGCCCAGGCCCTGCCGCTGGTGCCCCAGCTGGTGGAGCAGCAGCGCAACCGCTTCCTCGAACGCTGGCAGGACGCCATGGGCCTGGGCGGCGGCACCACCCCGCCCGAGGCGGCGCAGGACCGCGCCCTGTCGGAAGCCACGGCATTCGCGATCCGCATCGACGTCGCCGAGGAACTCACCCGGCTCGACTCGCACCTCGACGAGATCGAGCGGCTGGTCAAGAAGGGCGGCGAGATCGGCAAGCGGCTCGATTTCCTGATCCAGGAGCTGCACCGCGAGGCCAACACCCTGGGCTCGAAGTCGGCGACCCTGGAGCTGACGCGCATCGGCGTGGACATGAAGGTGCTGGTGGAGCAGATGCGGGAGCAGGTGCAGAACATCGAGTGAGGGGGGCGCGTCGGGCTCCTGTCACAACACGAAGGCCTCGAACGTCTGAGTGCATATGACGACCGACGCCACCGCCACCTTCAACCGCCTCCGCTCCCGCCTGCAGGGCATTGCCTATCGCATGCTCGGCTCCGTGGCCGAAGCCGAGGACGTGGTGCAGGACGCCTGGCTGCGCTGGCACGAGGCCGAGCAGGCGAGCATCGGCAACGCCGAAGCCTGGCTGGTAACCACCACCACGCGGATCTCGATCGACCGGCTGCGCGCGGCCAAGGTGCAGCGCGCGCATTACGTCGGCTACTGGCTGCCCGAGCCGGTGCTGACCGACGCGCCCAGCACGCCCGAGCAGACCAAGGAGCTTTCCGACGATGTCTCGGTGGCCTTCCTGTTCCTGCTGGAACGGCTGGCGCCCGAGGCGCGGGCCGCCTTCCTGCTGCGCGAGGTGTTCGATGCCGACTACGACGAGGTGGCCCAGGCGATCGGCAAGAGCGAAGCGGCCTGCCGCCAGATCGTCCACCGTGCGAAGACGCAGTTGCGCCAGGAGCGGCCGCGCTTCGCGGTCCCGCCCGACACGCACCGCCAGCTGATGCGCGGCTTCGCCGAAGCGCTGTCGCGCGGCGACTTCGCCGCCATGAACAGGATGCTGGCCGAAAACGCCGAGCTGATCGGCGACGGCGGCGGCATCGTGCCGAGCTTCGGCAAGCCGCTGCTGGGCGGCCGGCGCATCGCCCAGCTCTTCTATTCCGCGAACCGGCGCTACGGCGACGGCCTGCGCATCGAGCTCGCGATGATCAACGGCGAATGGGCGCTGCTGCGCTTCATCGACGGCGTGCTCGAGTCCGCGCAGTCCTGTGAGACCGACGGCGAGCGCATCACGCGCATCCACGTGCAGCGCAATCCCGAGAAGCTGGCGCGGCTGGCCGCGGCCTTCCGGGGGCGTTGAGGCGGGGTCTGTCACAAACCGACGAGCTGGAACGTCTTGTGGGCATGGATGCAAAAAAATTGTCCATGCCGCGAAGTTTCGCAAGCGGATGCCTCAGCCGATCTGGGGCCCTCTCTTCAGGAAGTGACCATGACCCAACGCCTCAACGCCATGCAGCAATCGCCCGAGCTGTTCAAGAAATTCGTCGAGTTCAGCATGCTGGAGAAGAAAGGCGCCATCGAGCAGAAGATCCTGGACCTCGTGCACATCCGCGCCTCGCAGATCAACGGCTGCGGCTTCTGCCTCGACATGCACGTCAAGGAAGCCAATCTGCACGGCGAGCGCGAGCTGCGCCTCCACCACGTGGCCATCTGGCGCGAGTCGACCCTGTTCAGCCCGCGCGAGCGCGCCGCGCTGGCCTGGACCGAGATCCTGACCCGGTTGCCCGAGCACGGCGTGCCCGACGACACCTACGACCGCGTGCGCAGCCAACTCTCCGAGAAAGAGCTCTCGGACCTCAGTTTCTCCGTGATGGCGATCAACGCGTGGAACCGGCTCAACGTCGCCTTCAAGACGGTGCCGGGCTCCGCCGACCGGGCCTACGGCCTCGACAAGGCCGGGCTGGAGTGAGCGCCGCGTCGCGGGGTCACTGGAGTACCTTCGTGCTTCGCACTGCGGTGCGAGCTTGCTTGGGAGCGGCCCGGCGCTGCGCTCACGCGCCGCGCAAGCCCAGTCCGCCGACCCGGTCGACCCGCCTGCGTACCGCCCCCTGCATCACTTCCGGCGCCGCCGCCAGCGTGAACCAGTGGCGGGCCCGCGTGATGCCGGTGTAGACCAGTTCGCGCGTCAGCACCGGGCTCGAGCGCTCGGGCAGCAGCAGCGCGGCGTGCGCGAACTCGGAGCCTTGCGACTTGTGGACCGTCATCGCGAACACGGTCTCGACCGCGCGCAGCCGGCTCGGCAGCACCCAGCGGATGCCGCCCTGGCCGTCGCCGGCGGCGAAGGCCACGCGCAGGGTCCAGCGCGGGCGCTGTTCGCCGGGCACCGAGGTCGGCAGCGCCAGCGTCACGCCGACGTCGCCGTTCATCAGGCCCAGGCCGTAGTCGTTGCGCGTGACCAGCACCGGGCGGCCCGGGTACCAGCCGCCGTGATCGGCCTCGAGCAGGCCCTCGGCGCGCAGCAGGCCCGCGATGCGCAGGTTCAGGCCTTCGACCCCCTGCGGGCCGCTGCGCAGCGCGCACAGCAGCTGGAACTGGCCGTAGGCCGCGAGCACCTCGCGCGCCCAGGCGTCGAACCCGGCCTGCGGTGCATCGATGCCCGGCTTGCCCGCGCGCATCAGCGCCAGGTAGTGGCGGTAGCCCGCCGGCGGCGGCACCGCCTTGCCGCCATCGACCCGCCCCTGGCCCTGTCCCGCGAAGCCCTCGGGCGCGCCGTCGATCACCAGCCGGCGCAGCGCCGCGTCGTCGAGGCTGCGCTGCTGCGACAGGTCGGCGTAGCCGCGCTCGAACACGCGCCGCACCGCGCCGCCATCGCCCGCGTTGACCGCCTCGGCCAGCTTGCCGATGCCGCTCGCGGCACTGAAGCGATGGCTGACGCGCAGCTTGACCACCGCCTGGTCGAGCGCGCTGCCGTCGGCGTCGCACAGCTCGGGCTCGAGCAGTTCGCCGGTGACGGCCTGCAGCCATGCGTCGGTGTCGATGCGGTAGTGGCCCGCATCGGCGCGCTGGCAGAGGTCGCCCAGCACCGCGCCGGCCTCGACCGAGGCGAGCTGGTCCTTGTCGCCCAGCAGGATCAGCGGCGCGTGCGGCGGCAGCGCGGCGAAGACGGAGGCCATCATCTCGAGGTCGAGCATCGAGGCCTCGTCGATCACCAGCAGGTCGAGCGCCAGCGGGTTGCGCGCGTCGTGGCGGAAGTGGCGCGTGTCGGGCCGGCTGCCCAGCAGGCGGTGCACGGTCGTCACGTCGGTCGGAATGGCCGCGCGCACGGCCTCGGGATCCGAGAGGCCCTCGAGCGGCAGGCGGGCGACCGCGCCGGCGATGGATTCGTTGAGACGCGCCGCCGCCTTGCCGGTGGGCGCGGCCAGGCGGATGCGCAGGCGCCGGCCCTTGCCGCCCGCCAGCGCCAGGTGCTGCAGCACCGCGAGCAGGCGCACCACGGTGGTGGTCTTGCCGGTGCCCGGGCCGCCGGTGATGATGCCGAAGCCCTGCCGCGCGGCGAGCGCGCAGGCGATCTTCTGCCAGTCGACGGCGGCGCCGTCGCGGTGCGGGAACAGCACATCGAGCGCCGCGGCCAGGGTGGCTTGAGCCTCGGGCGCGGCCGCCGCGGTGGGCGTCGCCACCCGCCCGGCGATGGCTGCGCGCACCGATTGCTCGTACTGCCAGTAGCGGCGCAGGTACAGGCGGCTGCCGACCCGCACCAGCGGCGTGGCGCCGGGGCCATGGCCCACCAGCGCGGGATGCGCGAGCGCCTGGGTCCAGCGCGCCAGGCTCACGCCGGCCAGCAGGGTGGAGGGCGCGGTGATCGGCGCCGCGCCTTCGACCGCCGCCCGCGCCGCGCCTTCGGGCGGCATCGACAGGGCCTGGCTGGCATCGGCGAGCGCGGCCTGCAGGTCCAGGCAGGCGTGGCCGCGGCCGAGCTGGTGGCTGGCGAGCGCGGCGCCCAGGACCAGCAGCGGATCGGCATCGGGCGCCTTCTGCGCCAGGAAGGCGGCGAAGCTGCGGTCCAGCGCGCGCAGCCAGCCCTCGGCGACCCAGCGTTCGAGGTCGGCGAGCAGGGGCGCGTGGCGGGCCGGGAGCGGGCCGAGGAAGACGTCGGTGGTCACGGTCGGTGCTTTCATGCCGGCAATTCCGCCGAAGGCTGCGCCGCGCCGCTGAAGAGCGCATCCAGCGCCTCGATCAGCGCCCGCGGCGGACGCTCGCAGTGCAGCCCCTGGCCCGGCGCCGCATGGCCGCGCAGGAACAGGTAGACGGCGCCGCCGACGTGGCGCTCGTAGTCGTAGTCGGGCAGCCGCGCGCGCAGCAGGCGGTGCAGGGCGAAGACGTAGAGCACGTACTGCAGCTCGTAGCGATGCGCCAGCACCGCGTCGCGCAGCGCCGCGGGCGTGTAGTCGGCATCGCGCGGGCCGAGCCAGTTGGACTTGTAGTCGGCCACGTAGTAGCGGCCCTCGTGCTCGAACACCAGGTCGACGAAGCCCTTGAGCATGCCGTTGAGCTGCTGCGGCAGCAGCGGCGCTCGCGGGGCGCCCCCCAGCGTGTGGCGGCAGACCAGGGCGTCGAGCGCGCGCAGGTCGACCTGTGTCACCGCGAACCAGAACTCCATCTCGATCTGGACCCGGCCCAGCGCCGAGGGCGCCACGGCGCCGCCCCCCAGGGCGCCCAACGCCAGCGGCGTGGCCAGCCAGTCCATCATCCAGGCGCGCAGCGGCTCGGTCCAGGCGCTCCAGCCGCTCAGGTTGCAGCGCCGGGCGATCAGGTCGGCCAGGTCGGCCTGCGCCGCGGGATCGGACGGCACGCGCGCGAAGCCCTGGCGGCCCACCCACTCGAGCAGGCCATGCAGGAAGCTGCCCGGGCCCGCGCCGCGCGGGAAGTCGTGCAGGCTGCCGGTGCGGGGCTCGGGCGCGGTCGATTCGTCTTCCGGCACCGCCGCATCGGCGCGGCTGTCGGCGTAGATGTCCTCGGCGGCGCTGGCGGGCGTCGGCGGCAGGGCCAGCCGCGTCGCGGGCTCGCCCTGGGCCAGCGCGGCCTCGTCGTCCAGCGTGTCGCCGGCCCGGCTCAGCGCCGAGTAGCTGGCGATCCACCAGCGCTCGCGCGGGCCGGAGGGCAGCGCGGGCTCGGGGGCGAGTCGCGGCGCGGTGGCGACCGGGCGATAGCGTTCGTCGCCGGCCGCGGGTGCGGCCTGCACCGAGATCGCCGGGGACCCCCGCGCCAGTTCGCCCAACGCGTCCGCCAGTGCCGCCGGGGGCAAGGATGCGCCGCCGCCCAGCAGGTAGCCCAGCGCGGTGCGCTCCACGCCGGCCAGCGGCGCCACGCCGACCCAGGTGGCGTAGCGGGCGCGGGTCAGCGCCACGTAGAGCTTGCGCAGGTCTTCGCCCAGCCGCTCGCGATCGACGCGGGCCAGCGACTCGGGGTCGGCCTGCAGCGCCACCACGAGCCGGCCGGCGTCGTCGTGCCACTTGAGCGGCAGGTCCTCGGCCTTGGCGGCCCGGAAGGCGGTGGCGAAGGGCAGGAAGACCAGCGGGTACTCGAGGCCCTTGGACTTGTGCACCGTGACCACCTTCACCAGGTCGGCATCGCTTTCGAGGCGCAGCTTGCGCGCGTCGTTGTCGCTGCCGCCGTCCTGGCGCTGCTCGGCCAGCCAGCGGATCAGCGCGTGTTCGCCGTCGAGCTGCGCGCTGGCCTGCTGCAGCAGTTCGGCCAGGTGCAGCAGGTCGGTCAGCGTGCGCTCGTCCTCCGCGGCCAGCAGGCGCTGCGGGACGCCGAAGTCGTTCAGCAGGTGGCGCAGCATCGGCAGCACGCCCTGGCGGCGCCAGGCCTGCTGGTAGCGGCGGAACTGCAGCACCCGCGCTTCCCATTGCAGCTCGTCGTGGTTGAGCCGGTCGAGCTCGGCCCAGCCCAGGGCCAGCGTGGCGCTGCCGAGCGCGGCGCGCAGCGGGCGGTCGTCGTCGGGCTCGGCGCAGGCGGCCAGCCAGCGCTGCAGCTCGGCCGCCACCGGGCTCTGGAAGACGGAGTCCTTGTCGGAGAGATAGACGCTGCGGACGTCGCGCCGGGACAGCGCCTGGCGCACGGCGGCCGCCTCGCGCCCGCTGTTGACCAGCACCGCGATGTCGCCGGGCCGGACCGGGCGCAGCGCGTCGCCCTCTTTCGCGAAGCCGGTGCGGCCGGCCTGGCCGTCGTTGAGCAGGCGCACGATCTCGGTCGCGCAGGCGGCGGCGAGCAGGCGCTGGGCCTCGCCGTTGCCGGGCGGCGGATCGCCGTCGAGCGTCCAGCAGGTGAGCGCCGGGGCCTCCTCGCCCGCCACGCACCAGCGCTCGCTGCGGCCCCGGGCCTGCACCGCGAGGAAGGGCAGCGGGTTCTCGCCGCGCTCGCGGAACAGGAAGGCGCCCTGCCCTGCGGCGCGCGCCTCGGCCTGCATGAAGACGCGGTTGACCGCCTCGACCATCGCCGGCGTCGAACGGAAGTTGGTGCCGAGCGTGGCGTGGCGCGCCTCGGTGTCGCGCCGCGCCGCCAGGTAGGTGTGGATGTCGGCGCCGCGGAAGGCGTAGATCGCCTGCTTGGGGTCGCCGATCAGCACCACGGCGGTGTCCTGCGCGTTGGCCGCGATGCCGTAGACGGCGTCGAAGATGCGGTACTGCAGCGGATCGGTGTCCTGGAACTCGTCGATCAGCGCGACCGGGAACTGGCGCCGGATCAGGGCCGCCAGACGCTCGCCGTTGGGGCCCTGCAGCGCGGCGTCGAGCCGGGTCAGCAGTTCGTCGAAACCCATCTGCGCGCGCCTGGCCTGCTCGCCGGCCAGGCGCTCGGCCGACCAGCGGGCGGCGTGGCGCAGCAGGTCCTGGCGGCCGTCGGGCAAGGCCCGCGCGGCCTCCTGCAAGCTCGCGAGCGCCCGCAGCGCAGGGTGCCGGAGCAGCGTGGTGTCGCCGCTCCAGCCCTCGGCCAGCCCGGTGGGCGTGAGCCGGTCCCAGGCGGTCTTGGTCAGCCCGGGCAGCCGCCCCTCGCCCTCGGCCCAGTCGCGCAGCTTCTGCAGCCACTCCCTGCGCTTGGGCAGCTTGCACTGCTTGGCGGCGGTGGCGGCTTCGAGGCCGGCCAGCAGCTCGGCGGCCCAGCCCCGGTCGCCGGCCCAGGGGGCCTTGAGGACGGCGAGCTCGCGCTCGGTGTGCTCGCGTGCCCGCTGCAGCGCGGCGGCGGGCGGCAGGCCCTCGCCCAGCACCTCGCTCAGGCCCATCAGGCTCTCGACCGCCTTCAGCAGGGCCCCGGGCGTCGCCCACCAGCCGTGCACCCGCTTCGCATCCGCGGGCGACAGCGGCGTGAAGAAGCTGCGCCAGTAGTCGCGCACGACTTCGGCCTGCAGCTCGCGCTGGTCGGTCTCCAGCGTCTGGTTGAACAGGCTGCCGCTGTCGAAGGCGTGCTCGCGCAGCATGCGGTTGCACCAGCCGTGGATGGTGGAAACCGCGGCCTCGTCCATCCACTCGGCCGCGAGCCGCAGCGTGCGGGCGCAGGCGTGCCATTGGGGCGGCGGATAGTCGGCGCGCAGGTCGTGCAGCAGGTCCTGGCCGGGCGGCTTCGCCGGCACCGCCGCAGGGTCGGCGAGGAAGGCTTCGGCCGCTTCGGCCAGGCGGGCGCGGATGCGGTCGCGCAGCTCCTTCGTCGCGGCATCGGTGAAGGTGACGACCAGGATCTCGGGCGGCGCCAGCGGGCGGCTGAACGCAGCCTCGCCGCCATGGCCCAGCACCAGGCGCAGGTACAGCGCGGCGATGGTGAAAGTCTTGCCGGTGCCGGCGCTGGCTTCGATCAGCCGGCTGCCGCGCAGCGGGAAGTGCAAGGGTTCAAGCAGGGACGGCAGCGTCATGCGGCTTCCTTGGCGGGGGCCCGGCCCACGGCATCGCCCAGCGGCTTGAGCAGCGCGAGGCTCCAGCGGGCGAATTCGCCCTCGGCCCACAGCGCGTCGAAATCGGGATAGGCGCGTGCCAGATAGGCGTTGCCGTCGCGCTCGCCGAACTTGCCGTACTGCGGATCGCTGTCCTCGTAGCAGGCGCGCGCGGCTTCCCGCGGTGCGCCGGCGGCCAGGTCGGCTGGCGTGCCACCCCGGCCCAGCCAGGCCAGCCCACTGCGCAGCGCCAGCGGCAGGGGCCGGCCGAGGCCTTGCTGCCAGGCATCCAGCAGCACCGACCAGCAGGCCAGGGCGTGGCCCGGGTCCAGCGGCTGCAGCGTGACGCTGCCGGCCTTGCTGACGATGCGGCTGGTGATCGACCCGCCGTCCAGGTGCCCGGCCACGTGCGCGACCCAGAACGGCACCAGCTTGTCGAGGCGGTAGCGGCCTTCCTTGACCAGGCTGCCGCTGTCGAGCAGCAGGCGGCATCGCCCGCCGCTCGCGTTCGCCCGCAGGCCGCCGAGCCAGTCGGCCAGGCGCAGCGCCTCGTCCAGGCCCTCGGGCAGGACGTCCAGCGCCGCATCCGGCAGCGCCTCGGGCCACTCGGCCAGCGCCTTGGCGTATTCGTCGAACATCTTCTCCATCGGCTCGGCCAGCCGCTCCTGCGCCAGGTCGGCGAAATGGCCGGCCGGCAGTTCGCCGCGGCGCGCCATGCGGGCGAGCTGCGCGCCCAGCGCCTCCTCGCGCGAGCCGCCGGCCTCGAGCGCCGCCTTCTGCGCCAGGATCAGCTCGTTCTGCAATTGCCAGTTCTCGAGGGCGTCGAGGGCGAAGGGCTCCTCGTCCTCGCCGACCGGATCGTCGGCCTCGAAATGGATGCCCAGGCGCTGGCGGAAGAAGCTGCGCACGGGGTCCTTGAGGAAGTCGGCCAGCAGCCGCAGCGTGAGCGGGCCGTCGAAGGTCCAGGGGGCCAGCTCGGCGGCCTCCGAGCCGACCGCCGGCTGCGCCAGCAGCCCGGCACGCCACTCGCGCGCATGGCTGAACAGGCGCTCGTCGCCGCCCAGCGTGAAGTAGGCCGGGTGGAAGGGCTGCAGCCGGTGCTCCACCGTCAGCGCGTGCAGCAGGCGCTCGCCCGCCGCCTGCTGCGGCAGCGCCTCGTCGCCCGCCAGGCGCCAGCCGGCCGCCAGGTGGTCGCGCAGCTGGGCAACCAGCACCGAGGGCGGGCGCTCCGAATGGTCGTGGATGCTGCGGCCGACCCAGCTGATGTGCAGCAGCTCGCGCGCCGACAGCAGCGCCTCGAGGAACAGGTAGCGGTCGTCCTCGCGCCGCGAGCGGTCGCCGGGCCGGTAGTCCTGGCCCATCAGGTCGAAGTCCATCGGCACCCGGCTGCGCGGATAGTCGCCGTCGTTCATGCCGAGCAGCGCCACCACGCGGAACGGAATCGCGCGCATCGGCATCAAGGTCGCGAAGGTCACGGCGCCGGCGAAGAAGGGCTGGTTCAGGGTCGGCTGGTCGATCTGCGCCAGCCAGTGTTCGCGCACCACCGAGAGCGGCACTTCCTCGGCCAGGCCGGCGTTGGCGCAGGCGTCCAGCCACTGCTGCAGCGCCGTCTCGAGCCGCTGCAGCGTGAAGCCGTCGCTGTCCTCGTCGGCGGCGAAGAAGTCGGCCAGCAGCGCGCGCAGCCGCTCGCCCCAGACCGCAGGCGCGGCCGGCGTGGCCAGCGTGCGCCAGTGGGTTTCGAGCGTGGACAGCAGCTGCACCAGGGGGCCCAGCAGCGCGGCGTCCAGGCCGCCGACTTCGTCGAGCGGCTCGACCCCGGCCCAGGCCTCGCCCGTGCCCACGGCATAGCCCAGCAGCATGCGCTGCAGGCCGAAGTCCCAGCTGTTCTGCGCCAGCGCTTCGGGCAGGTCGAGCCCGCGGCGCTGCTCGGCATGCAGGCCCCAGCGGATGTTGGCGGCCGAGATCCAGCGGTGCAGCAGCGGCTGCTGGTTCTCGTCGATGCCGAAGCGTGCGCGCAGCGCCGGCACTTCGAGCCAGTCGAGCAGGTCGCTCACGGCGATGCGCGACTGCGGCAGGGCCAGCAGCTTCTCGAGCGCGCCCAGCAGCGGATCGTGGTGGCGCTGGCCCTGGTCGGCCAGGGTGTAGGGCACATGGCGCGGATCGTCCGCGGCGAGCAGGCCGAACACCGCCTGGATGTGCGGCGCATAGGCCGCGACGTCGGGCACCATCACGATCACGTCGCGCGGGCGCAGCGTGGCGTCGGCCGCGAAGGCGGACAGCAACTGGTCGTGCAGCACCTCGACCTCGCGCTGCGGGCCGTGCGTGGCATGGAAGCGGATCGAGCGGTCTGCGCCGGCATCGAGCGCCGGCCATTTCGCGCGGGTCTCGGCCAGCGGGCGCAGGTCGCGGATGTCGTCCTGCAGCTGGCGCAGCAGCGTGTCGCGCGGATTGGGATCGAAGCAGTCGATGCGCTCGCCGATGGCCGCGAAGCGCTCGGCATAGGCCTCGTGCGTGTCATGGGCGTCGAGCAGGCGGATGAAGTCGCGGCCCTGCTTGCCCCAGGCGGCCAGCAGCGGCTGTGCGTGCAGGTGGAGGCTCTCCTCGGCGATGGCCCCCTCGCCGCCGGGGCGCCGGCGCTGACGCAGGCGCTCGGCGCGCAGCAGGTCCTTGTCGGCCACGATGTGGGACCAGTCGTGCTCGCAGGGGTTGTGCACGCACATCAGCACCTGCATCCAGCGCGCCAGCGCGGCCAGCACCTCGAGCGACTGCTGCGGCAGCGACGAAACGCCGAACACCACCAGCCGCCGCGGCAGCCCGGCCGGGCGCTCGCCCTGCCAGGCCGAGGCCGCGGCCATGAAGCGCTGGTGCACCGAGGCGCGGCTGTGGGCCGCGCCGGCCGGGCCGACGTCGGCGAGCAGCGCGCGCCACAGGCGCGGCTGCCAGCGCAGTTCGTCGGCCACCGGCTGGGCACCGGCGCGGCCGGTGGCGATCAGGTCATGGCCTTCGGCCCAGCCGGCCAGCCAGTCGGCCCGGTAGACCTGGTACTGGTCGAACAGGTCGGCCAGGCGCTCGGCCAGCTGGTGGCGCTTGCGCAGGTCGGCATCGTCGGCGAGGAAGCGGCGCAGCGGCGCGAACACCTCCTCGGCCAGCAGCGCCGGCAACAGCCGCATCAGCCGCCAGACCAGCAGGGGCTTGTCGAAGGGCGAGGCCGCGGGCACCGCCTGCGCGCCCAGCACCGCGCGGTAGGCCTGCCAGATGAAGCCGGCCGGCAGCGCGGTCTGCAGGGCGGCGGCGATGCCGACGCCGCCCTGCCCGGCATCGCGCGCCAGCGAGAGCCTGAGCCACTGCGCCACGCCGTTGCTCTGCACCAGCACCCACTCGTCCTCCAGCGGCGCCAGCGGATGGCGGGCCATCCAGGCGACCATCAGGTCGCGCAACGCCTCCGGGTGGTTGCTGTGCACGGCCATGAAGCCGGGGGAGAGAACGGGGTCGGTCATTGCGCGGCGGGTCAGGACAGGGGCCGCAGAGACACGCCCATGTCCTGCCAATTCTGCGGGTGGCAGGTGAACAGCAGCACCTGGTGGCGCCGGGCGGCATCGAAGAGCACCCGCTTCATCTGCGCCAGGCGCGGGGCGTCGCTGTGCACCAGCGCGTCGTCGAGGATCAGCAGCGTGGGCCGGCCGGCCTGCTGCAGCAGGTCGGCGTAGGCGAAGCGGCTGATCAGGCCGAGCTGCTCGCGGGCGCCGAAGCTCAGGTCCTGCACCTGGCCCGACTCGCTCGCGCCGCCGGCCAGCGTGCGGCTCAGCATCCCGGGGGCGAGGCCGGCGTCGATCTGCACGCTGGCGCCCGGCAGCAGCAATGGCAGGTAGTGCTGCAGGCGCTCCTGCAGGGGCGCCTGCAGACGGGCCAGCGTGGCCTGGCGCTTGGCGTCGAGCTTGCTGCAGAGCAGGTCGAGCGCCTCGGCGCGGCGCTGCAGCTCGGCGTGGCGGCGCCGGGCCTGCGCGAGGCGGCCGGCGAGCGCGCCGCGCTGCTCCTCGAGGCCTTGCGCACCGGCCTGCTGCAGGGTGTTCTCGAGCAGCAGGATGTCCTCGCGGCGCTGCTGGTGGCTGCGCGTCATCTGCTCGATGCTGCGCTGCAGGCGGTCGATGTCCTGGGCCACGATGTCGGGCCGGGCTTCGCGCACCTGGGCGCTGGCCTGGTCGATCCGCGCGGCCAGCGCGGCGTGCTCGGCGCCGGTGGCCAGCAGTTGCTGCTGCGCCTCGGCCTGGCGCTGGGTGCGGGCCGGATCGGCCAGCGCCGCCTGGGCCGCGGCATGCTCGTGCTGCGCGGTGCCGTGGAGGCTCTGCGCGGCGGCCTGCCGGCGTTGCGCCTGGGCCAGCGCGGCGGCGGTGGCCTGTTCGGTGGCGGCCGCCGCATCCTGCTCGGCCTCGGCCCGGTCCGGCGGCAGCACGGACTCGGCCGGGGCCTCGGGCAAGCGCACCAGGACGTCCTGCGCCGTGCGGATGCGCGACTGCGCCTCGGCCTGCGCGCTGCGCAGCGGTTCCAGCCCCTTCGGCGCGACGATGGCGAAGGCCTGCTCGGCCAGCCGCATCTGCGCGTCGCGTTCGACGACCGCGCTCAGCCGCGCCTGCGCTTGCGCGAGGTCGGCCACGCCGAGCGCCAGCAGCGCGGCCTTCATCTCCTGCTGCGCCTCGGCATGGCCGCGGGCCAGCAGGGCCAGGTCTTCGCCGCCCGGCGTGATGGTCAGTTCACCGCCGCCGGGCAGCTGGAGCGTGGTCGGTGCGTCGAGCAGCCGTTCGCCGCGGGCTTGCAGCGCCAGGCTGTCGCCGTGGATTTGCAGGCCCAGGGTCTGGCCCTCGGGCAGGTTGAACTGCAGGCGCGTGGCCACGGCCTGGCGCCGCAGCGCGGCGTCGCGTTCGGCGCGGTCGAGTTCGAGCAGCCGCTGCACCTGGGCCTTGCCGATATGGGGCGCCTCGGCGGCACCGGCGCGCAGCGCGGCCAGGCGTTGCTGGGCCTCTTCGGCGCGCTGCAGCGCTTCGGCGCTGCGGACGAGCTCGGCCTGGGCCTGCTGCAGCTGCTGGCGCAGGCTGTCGCGCTGGCCCTCCTGGCGGGCGATGCGCGAAGCCTCCCGGGCCGCGTGGGCGCGCGAGCGGGCGGCTTCGGCGTGCTGGCGCGCCGCGGCCACTGCGGCATCGGCGGCCTGCAGCTGCAGGGCGGCCTGATCCAGCGCCTGCCCGCGGACGGCGGCGTCGGACTGCTGTCGGGCCAGCCCGTCGAGTTCCTTCGCGAGCAGGCCGCGCGTGCCCTCCAGTTGCTGCAGCCGGGTCCGATCGGCCTGGAGCTGCGCCTGGCTCGCCTGCAAGGCCTGCTGGCGCTGGCGGGCGGCCACCAGGTCCTGGCGCAGCGCCTCCCAGGGCTGGGCGGCTTCGTCGGACCAATGCTGCTGGCGCAGCGCGGCGAGCTGGTCGACCTGCTCGCGGTAGGTGGCGATCTGCGCGTCGAGCGCATCCGCTTGCGACTGCATGGCGCCGATCGACTCCGCGGCCTCGAGATAGGCGGCACGCGGCTTGCCGGTGCCGGTCAGCAGCTCGTTGCGCTGGGCGCGCAACTGCTCCAGCAGCTCGTCGCCGCCGGTGGCGGCCAGCGTCCCGATCGCGGCGCCGACCTGCCCTTGCAGCGCGTCGTGCAGATGGTCGCGGGCATGGCCCACGTCCAGCTCCTGGCCGGTGCCCTGCTCCACCCACAGCAGGCCGGGAATGCCCCAGTGCTCGGGCTTGCTGGCGCCCTTGCCGGCGAAGGCGAAACCGAAGCGCTGGGCGAGATGGTCTTCCGCCTCGGTGCCGTCGAGCGTGCGCACACCGATGCGCAGCGTGCAGCGCTTCTTGCCGAGGAAGCTCTTGACCAGCTGGTGCGGCTGGCCGTCGAGCACGAAGTCCAGCTCGACCTGCGGCGCCGCGCCGCTGCCCTCGCCCCAGGGGCGCAGGTCGTCGACCGCGGTGGAACGGTGGCGCTCGAAGAAGGCGGCGCGGATGGCGCGCACCAGCGTGCTCTTGCCGGCCTCGTTGGGCGCGCTGAGGATGTTGAGCCCGGGCTCGAAGCCGCGCAGCTCCAGCGGCTTGCGGAATCGCCGCAGTTGCTCGACGCGCAGGCGGGTGATCTGCAGGTTCATGCCGGCGCTGCCTCCATCGCGACGATCGGCACGGCCGGTGCGCGCTGGACCAGCGCCGCGGTCAGCAGGGCGAGCGCGTCCTGCGCGACCCGGGCCTGCGGATCGGTGCCGCCTTGGGCCTCGCGCAGCTCGGCGATCACCTCGCCCAGATAGCCGTCGGCCTGCAGGCCGGCGATGTCCTCGTCCGTGGGCACCAGCTGGAGGGCCGACAGGTCGGATTGCAGATGGCGCGCCCGCGCTTCCGCGCTGCCGACCGCGGCCTGCAGCCGCTGCCGGCCCGCCAGGTCGATCCGGCCCTGGACGCGCAGATCGACCACGTCCTGCGCATCGAGCCCGGCCAGCTGCGCCAGCAACGCATCGAGGTCGCTCGCGACGTGCAGGTGGGCGCCCAGCAGTTGCCAGCGGAACTGGCCGACGGCCAGAGGTGTCACCTGCGGCTCCGCACCCGGCGCCGCGATCTCCACCAGCAGCGCCTGGCCGGCCTCATTGGCCTTGAAGCGATCGGGCTCGGGCGTGCCGGCATACCAGGTGCGCCCGTCGATGCGCTTGCAGCCGTGCCAGTCGCCCAGCGCCAGGTAGTCGAGCCGGGCACTGGCGGCACGCTCGGCCGCCAGCGGATTCGCCGAATCGATGCCCTCGGCCAGGATGCCCTGCACGCTCCCGTGCGCGATGCCGATGCGCAGCAGGCCGGCCGGCGTCTCGGCGGCGTCGAACCAGGCCGTCAGGTCGTTGTAGGTGTGGCGCTGCGTCAGCGGCGCCGGCAGCACCGCGAAGCCCTGCGCTTCGAAGAGCCGAAGTTCGGGCGTCAGCAGCAGATGGGCGTTGGGCGGCGCGGCGCCGAGGCGCTGGGCGCGGGTCCAGACGCTCTCGGCCAGGGCGGCGTCATGATTGCCGGGGATCATCAGCCAGGGACCGCCATAGCCCGCCAGCGCATTGAACAGGCGGCGCACGGTGCGCTCCGACACGGTCTGTGCATCGAACACGTCGCCGGCGACCAGCACCGCGTCGACCTGCTGCTCGGTGGCGAGCGCGGCCAGGCGCTCGACCGCGGCGATGCGCGCCTCGGCCAGGATGGGGGCGTGCTCGGGATCGAAGGTGGCGAACTGGCGCCCGATCTGCCAGTCGGCCGTATGAAGGAAGCGTGTCATGGTCCGTGGTGCCTTTGCGCCATTACATCATCATTTTGATGACATAAAATTATCTTTTTGATCTTTTATGGTGACGATCAGGTTACCATCTGCGCAATGTCGCCGATCCCCCGCGCCCAGCTCGAACGCCTGTCGTACATCGACTTCCGGCTGTACTTCCTGGGCCAGCTGCGGCGCTCCGACCTGGTCTCGAAGTTCGGCATGGGGCCGGCCGGCGCGACCCGGGACATCGCGCAGTACCGCGAAGCGGCGCCCGGCAACCTCGATTTCGACGGCACCCGCAAGCTCTACCTGCCGAGCGCCTCGTTCACTCCGCTGTTCGACCACGCGCCCCAACGCGTGCTCAGCGCGCTGGCGCAGGGCTTCGGCCAGGGCGCCGCGGAAGACCTCTCGCCGCTGCTGCGCTGCGAGACCCCGGCCGCCCTCAGCGTCCCGCGCATGGCGGTGCTGGCGCCCGTGACCCGCGCCATCCACTGCGGCAAGGCGCTGCGGCTGGTCTATCACTCCCTGTCCGGCGAACCCGGCGAGCGCGAGCTGGTGCCTTTCGCGCTGGTCGACTCCGGCGTCCGGTGGCACGTCAGGGCCTTCGACCGGAAGTCCGCCGAATTCCGGGATTTCGTGCTGACGCGGATCGAGTCGCCGGTCGTGATCGAGGACAGCGGGGTCGGCCGCGAGGAAACCGCCGAGCACGACGTCCAGTGGAGCCGCATCGTCGAGCTCGAACTGGTGCCGCACCCCTCGCACCCGCGCCCCGAGGTCATCCGGCGCGACTACGACATGCCCGGCGGCGTACTGCGCCTCAAGGTGCGGGCCGCCAACGTCGGCCACATGCTCAGGCGCTGGAACGTCGATTGCTCGCCGGACCACAGCCTGCGCGGCCCCGAGTACGCCCTGAGCCTCACGGACCCGCTGGTGCTCTACGGCGCCGCGAATGCGCTGCTGGCGCCGGGCTACCAGGCGCCCGGGCGCGCCGGCCCCGGCTGATAAACTTCAGGGTTCCCGCCAACGCGACCACACCCCAGAATCCAGCCGCTGAAAGCCCGCATCGCGCCTGGGCTGCCGGGCATCGAACACAGAATCCATGGACTACCCCGGCAACATCTTCGTGGTCGCGGCGCCCAGCGGCGCCGGCAAATCGAGCCTGGTCAAGGCCCTGATGGAGCTCGACTCGGCCGTGCAGCCCTCGGTGTCGCACACCACGCGCCCGCCCCGCGGCCAGGAAAAACACGGCCGCGAGTACTTCTTCGCCTCACACCCCGAATTCGACGCCATGGTCGAGGCCGAGGCCTTCGTCGAGTGGGCCCATGTGCACGGCCAGCGCTACGGCACCTCCAAGAAGGCGATCGAGGAACGCATCGCCCAGGGGGCGGACGTGATCCTCGAGATCGACTTCCAGGGCGCGCTCCAGATCCGCAAGACCTTCGCCAATGCCGTGATGATCTTCATCCTGCCGCCGAGCTGGGAAGAGCTGCGCTCGCGGCTCGAGCGCCGCGGCGAGGACAGCGCCGCGATCATCGAACTGCGGCTCCAGAACGCCGCAGAAGAGATGGCGCGCGCAGGGGAATTCGACTTCGTTATAATCAACGAGGTATTTGAGCGCGCACTTTTCGACCTGAAAGCGATCGTCCACGCTCAGCGGCTGCGCTATTCCGCACAGCGCCGCGCACGCGCCGACACCTTCGCCGCGCTGAACATCCCCTGAAACGACCCCAAAGTCCGCCCACCGAAAGATCCTCATGGCCCGCATCACCGTCGAAGATTGCCTCGTTCACATCCCGAACCGCTTCCAGCTCGTGCTGGCCGCCACCTACCGTGCGCGCATGCTGAGCCAGGGCCACGCCCCGAAGATCGAAAGCAAGAACAAGCCGGCCGTGACCGCGCTGCGCGAAATCGCCGAAGGCAAGATCGGCCTCGAGATGCTGAAGAAGGTCCCCGGCTGAGAAGTTGATGCTCACATGCAACAAGGAAGCACCGTACGCGGTGCTTTTTTTGTGGGCGAATGCGTGGCACCGGCCGTCACGCTAAAGTGCACGCCATGAGCGCGGTCGTCAAGCCCCAGTCCGGGACACCTCCTGCCCTGCGGCCGAGCCCCGCGGCGCTGAATGCGGCCGCCGCCAGTTTCGCCGCCCTGACCGACCGGCTCGACTACCTGGTCCCCGAGGACATCGAGCAGGTCCGCCGCGCCTACCGCTTCGCCGACGAGGCCCACCTGGGGCAGCTGCGCAACAGCGGCGAGCCCTACATCACCCATCCGATCGCCGTGGCGGCGCAATGCGCCGAATGGAAGCTCGACGCCCAGGCGCTGATGGCGGCCCTGCTGCACGACGCGATCGAGGACTGCGGCGTCACCAAGTCCGAGCTGATCGAGCGCTTCGGCGCCCCGGTGGCCGAACTGGTCGACGGCCTCACCAAGCTGGACAAGCTGCGCTTCAACACCCGCGAGGAGAACCAGGCCGAGTCCTTCCGCAAGATGCTGCTGGCGATGGCGCGCGATGTGCGGGTGATCCTGGTCAAGCTGGCCGACCGCACCCACAACATGCGCACGCTGGACGATGCGCCGCGCGAGAAATGGGCCCGCATCTCGCGCGAGACGCTCGAGATCTACGCCCCGATCGCCCACCGCCTGGGCCTGAACCAGACCTACCGCGAACTGCAGGACCTGTCATTCCGGCACCTGCGGCCCTGGCGCTACTCGGTGCTGTCCAAGGCGGTGGCGAAGGCGCGCGGACGGCGCCGCGACCTGATCCAGAAGGTGCAGCAGGAAGTCGAGACCGGCTTTGCCGCCGCCGGCATGAGCGTGCGCATCGCCGGGCGCGAGAAGACGCTCTATTCCATCTACCGCAAGATGGACGAGAAGCACCTGAGCTTCGCCCAGGTCACCGACATCTACGGTTTCCGGCTGATCGTGCCGACCGTGATCGCCTGCTACACCGGCCTGGGCATCCTGCACCAGATGTACAAGCCGCTGCCGGGCAAGTTCAAGGACCACATCGCGATCGCCAAGCTGAACGGCTACCAGTCGCTGCACACCACGCTGGTGGGTCCGTCGGGTGTCAACGTCGAGTTCCAGCTGCGTACCGAGGCGATGCACGTGGTGGCCGAGTCGGGCGTCGCGGCCCACTGGCTCTACAAGGCGGCCGAGCCGGCCGCGGCGACCAGCGAGCGGCTGGGCGCCAAGTGGCTGCAGTCGCTGCTCGACATCCAGGACGAGACCCGCGACGCCGCCGAGTTCTGGGACCACGTCAAGGTCGACCTGTTCCCCGACGCGGTCTATGTCTTCACGCCCAAGAGCCAGATCATGGCGCTGCCGCGCGGCGCCACCGTGGTCGACTTCGCCTACGCGATCCACAGCAACATCGGCGACCACACCTCGGCGGCGCGCATCAACGGCGACCAGGTGCCGCTGCGCACCGAGCTCAAGAACGGCGACGTGGTGGAGATCATCACGGCGCCGGTGTCGACGCCCAACCCGGCCTGGCTCGGCTTCGTGCGCACCGGCCGCGCCCGTTCCAAGATCCGCCACTACCTCAAGACCCTGGCGCACGCCGAATCCGAAGGCCTGGGCGAGAAGCTGCTGGCGCAGGCGCTGCGCGCCGAAGGCCTGGGCAAGCTGCCCGACGACGACGCCGAGCACCAGGCGCTGTGGGAGAAGCTGCTGCGCTTCACCGGCAACCGGACCCGCTCCGAGCTCCTGACCGACATCGGACTGGGCAAGCGCATCGCGAGCATCGTGGCCAAGCGGCTGATGGCGCTCCTGGCCGAGCGCGGCGAGAAGCCCGACGCGCTGATGCTGAGCCGCGAACGATTCACCGCGCACGAGGGGGTGTCGCAGGGCGCGGTCACGCTCGACGGCAGCGAGAACTCCTCCGTGCGCTTCGCGCTGTGTTGCCGGCCGATCCCGGGCGACGCCATCGTCGGCTACCTCGGGCACGGCGAGGGCCTGGTGGTCCACACCGACGAATGCGGCGTCGGCCAGCGGCTGCGCTACAAGGACAGCGAGCGCTTCTTCGCGGTCGAATGGGCCGACGAGCCGGTGCGCACCTTCGAGACCGGCGTGGTGATCACGGTGCGCAACGACAAGGGCGTGCTGGCGCGGGTCGCGGCCACGCTGGCGGACGCCGAAGCCGACATCACGCACGTCGAGATGGCCGACGAGACGCCGCAGGATTCGACCGACCTGCGCTTCGTGATCGCGGTGCGCGACCGCACGCACCTCGATGCGGTGCTGCGCGCAGCGCGGCGCACGTCGTCCGTGCTCGCGGCGGCGCGGACCGTTCCGGCGCCCTAAATCTTCAAGTCGGCGCAGGGTAGCTGACCGACAGCACCTCGATCTCGTGCACGCCGCCGGGCGTCGCCAGCTTGACCACGTCGCCCTCCCTGGCCTTGAGCAGCGCCCGCGCGATCGGCGAGATCCAGCTGACCTGCGCCTGGGCGCTGTCGGCCTCGTCGATGCCGAGGATGGTGACCTCGCGTTCCTCGCCGTTCTCGTCCGCATAGCGCACGGTCGAGCCGAAGAACACCTGGTCGCTGCCATGGTGCACCGAGGGGTCGGTCACCTCCGCCACCTCGAGCCGCTTGGTCAGGAAGCGGATGCGGCGATCGATCTCGCGCAGCCGTTTCTTGCCGTAGAGGTAGTCGCCGTTCTCGGAGCGATCGCCGTTCTTGGCCGCCCAATGCACCGCCTCGACCACCTTCGGCCGCTCGTTGTCCATGAGGTCGAGCAACTCCGCGCGCAGCCGCCCATAGCCGGCCGGCGTCATGTAGTTCTTGCCGCCCGCGGGCAACGGCGGCAGCGCTGCGCCCTCGTCGTCGTCCGCGTCGCTTTCCTTCGTGAATGCCTTGCTCATGCTCCGATGGTTGTATCACAGCGAAAAGCTCAGTCGGTGGTGCTCAGCACCTCGCCGAAGCCCTGCCATTGCGTGCCCGTGAAGCGCGCCAGCTGCCCCTGCTTGACCAGGAAGAAGTCGGTCGGCGTGGTGTTCAGCGACATGCCCGTCAGGAGCAGCGGCAGCTTCAGGTTCTTGATGTTGGCCGCCTGCCTCATCACGTTCTCGCGCGTGAGATCGTTGCCGCACTGCTTGAGGATCTGGACCATGATCTGCGCCGCCAGGTAGGCGTACAGATTGGAGGCGTCCTTCGGGTCGCCCTCCTTGTAGTAGCGGCCCATGAAGGCGCGCCATTCGAGCATCGCCGGGTCGTCCTTCCACTGCGGGTCGTTCGGGTCCTTGTAGTACTGCAGCGTGAGCAGGCCGGTCGACTTGTCGAGTCCGGCCGGCGCCAGCACCGAGCCCACCGAGGCGCCGACGTTGTTGATGATGTGCAGCGGCTTCCAGCCCGAGTCGAAGGACTTGCGGATGGCCTGGGCGGAGAACTTCGGCGTCGTGATGTCGATGAAGGTGTCGGCGCCGGAGTTCTGCAGCGTGAGGATCTGCGAGTCGACCGTCGGGTCGGTCACTTCGTAGCTGGCTTCGGCGACCACCATCTTGGCGCCCTTCGCGCCCAGGCCGTCCTTCACGCCCTTGAGCAGGTCCTTGCCGTAGTCGTCGTTCTGATAAAGGATCGCGATCTTCGCGTTGGGCTTCTCCTTCATCAGGTACTTGGCGTAGATCTGGCCTTCGGACTGGTAGCTCAGGTTGAAGCCCAGCGTCCACGGAAAGTTCTTGGGGTCGGCCCATTTGGTGGCGCCGGTGGCCAGCAGCAGGTGCGGCACCTTCTTCGCGTTCACGTACTTGTGGATCGCCGAGTTGCTCGGCGTGCCCAGCGTCTGGAACAGCGCCAGCACCTCGTCCTGTTCGACCAGCCGGCGCACCTGCTCCACCGCTTTCGGCGGGCTGTAGCCGTCGTCGAGGCTGATCAGGTTGATCTTGCGGCCGTTGATGCCGCCCTGCTCGTTGATCATCCCGAAATAGGCCTGCTGGAGCTTGCCGATGGTGCCGTAGGCCGAGGCCGGTCCGCTGTAGGGCATGGTCTGGCCGAGCTTGATCTCGGTGTCGGTGACACCGGGCCCGTATTTCTTCTGCGCCAGCGCCGGTGCGGCAACGACGGCCAGGGCCGCGGCGAGCAGGGTTGCGCGACGGTAGGGACTGAATTTCATGATGTCTCCTTCTGTGTCAACGATGAACTCCGTAGTCGCTCGCGCCGCAGCCTGAAGCGGCCGGCGACGATGCGGACCAGCCCGGCCACCCCGGTGGGCATCACGTACATGAAGACGATCAGAAAAACGCCGTAGATCGCCCACGGTGCGGCTTTCGAGATCTGGTCGGCGACGTTCGGTATGAACTGGATGAACAGCGCGCCGTAGATCGCGCCCTGGATCGATGCCAGGCCGCCGATCACCACACCCACCACCAGCGTGATCGAGAGGAAGATGTTGAACGAGTCCGGCGCGACGAACTGAACCACGATCGCCCCCAGCGCCCCCGCAACACCGGTGTACATCGCGGAGACGCCGAAAGTCAACGACTTGACCATGGCGGTGTCGACCCCCATCGCCTGGGCCGCGATCGGCTGGTCGCGGATCGCCACCATCGCGCGTCCGATGCGGCCGCGCAGCAGGTTCCAGGCGAGGACGAACATCACGATCAGCACCCCCAGCACCACGAAGTAGAGCCACTGGTCCTGGGTGAGCCCGGTCCACTCGGGCGCCTCGGGCTTGACGATCACGATGCCTTGCGCGCCGCCGGTCCAGTGCTCCAGATGCTTGTACTTGAGGATCTGCGGCATCGCCACGCCGAGCGCGAAGGTCGCCAGCGCCAGGTAGAGCCCTTCGAGCCGCAGCGCCGGCAGGCCGAACAGGAAACCGGCCAGCAGGCACACCGCGCCGGCGGCCGGCAGCGTGAGCCAGTAGGGCACGCCGAACTGGTCCATGAGGATCGCCGCGACGTAGGCGCCGATGGCGTAGAAGGCGCCGTGGCCGAGCGAGATCTGGCCGTTGTAGCCGGTGAGCATGTTGAGCCCGAGCAGCGCGATGGCATAGACCAGCGCCAGCGTGAACTGGAACACCCGGTAGTTGCTGACCAGGAAGGGCAGCGCGCAGGCCACCACGGCCAGCAGCAGCAGGCCGACCAGGCGAAGCCTGGTCGATGGCTTGCGGGTGGGCGCGTGCGGCTCGGTCATGGTTCAGACCCGCGTGACGTTGACTTTGCCGAACAGCCCCGACGGCCGGATCACCAGCACGCCGACGATCAGCACCAGCGCCACCGTCAGCTTGAGCTCGGTGCCCAGCACGGCGCCGACCAGGTTCTCGAGCACGCCGACGATGAAGCCGCCGAGCACCGCGCCGCCCGGGCTGTCGATGCCGCCGAGCAGGGCGGCGGCGAAGGCATACAGCAGGATGCCGGCCATCATGTTCGGCTCGAGGAACACGGCGGGCGCGACCATGATGCCGGCGATGGCGCCGATCGCCGCCGCCAGGCCCCAGCCCAGGGCCAGCATCCAGCCGACGCGGATGCCCACCAGCCGGCTCGAGTCCGGGTTCTGCGCCGCCGCGCGCATCGCCAGGCCGAGCGGCGTGTAGCGGAAGAAAACGAACACCAGCGCCAGCACCGCCAGCGTGATGCCGATCGAACCCAGCTCGTGCGAGGACATGAAGCGATTGCCGAACAGCGGCTCGGTCGGGAACGGGCTCGGGAAGGGCTTGATCGTGTAGCTGAAGATCCAGCCCGCGAGGCTGTTGAGGATCACCAGCAGGCCGATGAAGACGATCACGACCGAAAGAATCGGCGCGCTCTCGACCGGCCGCACGACGATGCGCTCGATCAGCACGCCGAGCACGAAGGCGACCGCCACCGTGGCGAAGAACGCCGCCCAGTACGGCATGCCGGCCTGCATCAGGCTCCAGGCGATATAGGTGGAGAACATCGCGAGTTCGCCCTGGGCGAAGTTCACCAGGTGCGTGGCCTGGTAGATCATCACCAGCGCCAGCGCCACGCTGGCATAGATGCCGCCGGTGGCGAGTCCGGAGAGCACCTGGTGCAGCAGCAGGTTCATTTCAATATCCGAGGTAGGAGCGCCGCACCGCTTCGTCGTTGCGCACGGTTTCGGCGCTGCCCGAGATCACGACGCGGCCGGTTTCGAGCAGGTAGGCATGGTCGGCCAGCCGCAGCGCCAGCGCCGCGTTCTGCTCCACCAGCAGCATGCTCACGCGTTCCCTGGCATTGATCTCGCGCAGGATCTCGAACAGCTCCTGCACGATGCGCGGCGCCAGGCCGAACGAGGGCTCGTCCAGCAGCAGCAGCCGGGGCCGCAGCATCAGGGCGCGCGAGACGGCGAGCATCTGCTGCTCGCCGCCCGAGAGGGTGCCGGCCTGCTGGAGGCGGCGCTCCCTGAGCCGCGGGAAGTGGTTGTAGATGCGTTCGAAATCGGCCGCCACCTCGGCCTTGTCGCGGCGCGTGTAGGCGCCCAGGCGCAGGTTCTCCTCGACGCTCAGCGCGACGAAGGTGCCGCGCCCGTCGGGCACGTGGGCCACGCCCAGGCGCACGATGGACTCGGTCGCGCGGCCTTCGATGCGGTGGCCGGCGAAGTGGATCTCGCCTTCGGTCTTGACCATGCCGCAGACCGCGCGCAAGGTGGTCGTCTTGCCGGCGCCGTTGGCGCCGAGGATGGTCGTGATGCCGCCTTCCTCGACGTCGAAGTCGATGCCGTGCAGCACCTGGCTCGCGCCGTACTGCGCGCGCAGTCCACGGACTTCGAGCAGGCGGGCCATCAGCCGGCGTCCCCCAGGTAGGCGCGGATCACCTCGGCGTTGGCCTGCACCTCGGCCGGCGAGCCGTCGGCGATGATGCGGCCGAAATCCAGCGCCACCACCTTGTCGGACACCCGCATCACGAGGTTCATGTGGTGCTCCACCAGCAGCATCGTGAGCTGGAGCCGCGCGCGCACTTCGCGCAGCAACGCCATCAGCCTGCCGACCTCCTCGTGGTTCAGGCCGCCGGCCGGCTCGTCGAGCAGCAGCAGCTTGGGCTGGCTCGCCAGCGCCCGGGCCAGCTCGACGCGCTTCTGGGTGCCGAAGGGCAGGTCCATCACGCGCGTGCCGGCCACGGCGCCGAGGTCGAGCAGGCCGACCAGCTGGTCGGCATGGGCTTCGAGCACCTGTTCCTCGCGCCGCACCCCCGGCAGCCGCAAGGCGTTGGCGAAGAAGCCGCTGCGGGTGCGGCAGTGGCCGCCCAGCAGGATGTTCTGCCGCACGGTCATGGTCCGGAACAGCGCGAGGTTCTGGAAGGTACGGCCGATGCCCATCGCCGCGATGCCGTGCGCCGGCGTCTCGACCAGCGAGCGGCCCTCGAACGAGATGCTGCCCTCGCTGAAGGCGTAAAGCCGCGACAGGCAGTTGAAGAGCGTGGTCTTGCCGGCGCCGTTCGGGCCGATCAGGCCGACGATGTGGCCCTCCGGCACCGAAAACGACACCTTGTCGAGCGCCGTGATGCCACCGAAACGCACGGTGACACCTTCGACGCGCAACAGATCGGCACGGTGGGCAGGCGAGGCGATGGCCGACTCCTTGCACGGTGGGGCCGCGGCCGACCTCGGCCCAGCCTGCACCCGGACTTGCGTCTAGATGCCACTGGATACAAAAGATACCGGCGTTTGAAGGATCGGAAAGCCCGGCTTTACCCTTGCCCGTGCGCAGCCGCCGCCCGCGGCTGCGCCATCGCGGGGGTCGCGACGGCGCGGGACCGGGTCGGAGGTCGGATCAGGTGCGGCGCTCAGCCCACTTGCGGTTCCGACGGCGATTCGCCCTGCGGGACGATTTCCTGTTCCTGGTCTTGCTGAACTGCCGACGCCTGTTTTCCGAAGGCGCCGCGCGCGACGCCCCGGACGAGATGCCGCGGCGCATGGTGCGTCTTCTTCAGCTGGGCCAGGGCCTCGCTGCGTGCGGGCTCGGAGGCCGGCAGGAACTTTTGCAATGAACTCATCGTGGTCGCCCCAATGAACGCCAGGCATATGAAAGCGGCCCCTGGCTTGGCCGAGGGTCGGATTATGGGCGTCCGGTTGCCCGCAGTCACAGGGCGCCCACGGCGGCGGTAATGTTGCTTGCGGCTCGCGGTTACACCTGCCGCATTGCCGACTCGCCCCAAGCGGCGCGCCAGCGCGTTCTGTGACGCCCTGAGCAAGTTTGGCCGGGTCATCCCTTGAAGTTTCGCAAGCCGATCCTAGTTTCCAATCCGGAAGCGCTGGAGACGCCTCCAGCGCCCACCTCAACCCTGAATGGAGGTATGCGCCATGTATCGATCCCTTTTTTCACGCGACATGTTCGCGGAGATGGATCGCCTGCAGCGCGAGATGCAGCAGGCCTTCGACCTCTCTCCCACCATCCGCGGCTTCGGCCGCAGCGCTTTCCCTGCTCTCAACGTCGGTGGCACGGCCAAGACGGTCGAAATCTATGTCCTGGCGCCGGGCGTCGATCCCGCGACGCTCGAGATCAACCTCGACCGAGGCATCCTCAGCATCGCCGGCGAGCGCCAGAGTGCGGCGCCGCAGCCCGGCGGCAAGGAGACGCTGCACATCAACGAGCGTTTCGAGGGCACCTTCCGCCGGGTGCTGAGCCTGCCCGACGACGCCGACCCCGAGGCGGTCGAGGCCAAGGCGCGGGACGGCGTCATCCACATCACCGTCCAGCGCCGCGCCTCCGCCTTGCCGCGACGCATCGCCATCCAATGATCGGGAGAACAGCCATGAACGACATCCAGAAGAGAAACAAGTCCTCCGACGTGGTCGCGCGCAAGGACGAGCGGCGCTACGCCGAGGCCGCCCTCACGCCCCCCGTGGACGTGATCGAGGACAGCGCCGGCATCACGCTGTACGCCGACCTGCCCGGCGTGCCGCGCGACAAGCTGCACCTGAACGTCGAATCCGATTCGCTGACGATCGAAGGGGAGATCGACATGGCGGTGCCCGAAGGGCTGCAGTCCAGCCACACCTAAGTCGGCCTCGGCCGCTTCCATCGGGTCTTCACGCTGAGCAAGGAACTCGACACCGAGAAGATCTCGGCGGAGCTGGTGCAGGGCGTGCTCAAGCTGCGGATTCCAAAGACGGAACACGCTCAACCGCGACGCATCAATGTCGACGTGACCTGAGCGCCCGGCCGCGACGAGGCGAAAGACAGGTCGCCGTCGCGCAAGAAGTCGCGCAAAAGAAAAAGGGTTAGGACGCGTGAACGTCCTAACCCTTTAAGAGAGTGGTGCGGCTGGCAGGAATTGAACCCACGACCCCTTGGTTCGTAGCCAAGTACTCTATCCAACTGAGCTACAGCCGCACAGCTTTCGATTATAGCGCCAATTTTCGGTATCTGTCGACGCATCGGTTTTTGTTTTGCAAAAGACCGAGCGCGGGAGCAGACCTGAACTTCAATGAATGCCTGGTAGGCCGTCCTGGGCTTGAACCAGGGACCAACGGATTATGAGTCCGCTGCTCTAACCAACTGAGCTAACGGCCCACGCGCCCCGGATTCTAGTGGGCCGCGACGCCGTGCCCTACTTGCGGTGGCTCAGCGCGTTGGTGACCAGCTTCGAGGTGATGTCGACAATCTGGATCATGCGCTCATACGGCATCCGCGTGGGACCGATGACCCCCAGCGTGCCGACCACCTGTCCGTCGACCTCGTAGTTCGCGCTGACGATCGACAGGTCGTCGAAGGGCACCACCTGGCTTTCGCCGCCGATGAAGATGCGCACGCCCTCCGCCTGGCTCGAGACATCCAGCAGGCGCATCAGCTGGGTCTTGTGCTCGAACAGCTCGAAGGCGCGCCGCAGGTGGCTCATGTCGCTGGAGAAGTCGGTCACCGCCAGCAGGTTGCGCTCGCCCGCGATCACGACTTCGTCCTGGGCCTCGGTCATGACCTCGGAGCTGACCTGCACGGCGGCCTGCATCAGCGCCGCGATCTCGCCGCGCAATTGCTCGACCTCGGACTGCAGGCGGTCGCGCACCTGCTCGATCGTCAAGCCGGCAAAGTGGGCATTGATGTAGTTCGACGCCTCGACCAGCTGCGACTGCGAGTAGTCGACCTCGGGGAATATCACCCGGTTCTGAACGTCGCCGTCGGGCGCGACGATGATCACCAGCAGACGGCGGTCGGCCAGCCGCAGGAACTCGATCTGCCGGAACACCGAGGCACGCCGCGGCGCCATCACCACGCCGACGAACTGCGACATGTTCGACAGCAAGTGGGCGGCGTTCGTGATCACCTTCTGCGGCTGGTCGGGCGCCAGGCTCGGCGCCGAGGCCGAGGTGAACTGCTCGTGCTGCGCGGTCAGCATGGTGTCGACGAACAGCCGATAGCCGCGGGCGGTCGGAATGCGACCCGCGGAAGTGTGGGGGCTTGCGATCAGCCCGAGCACCTCGAGGTCGGACATCACGTTGCGGATGGTCGCCGGCGACAGGTCCAGCCCCGGCGCACGGGAAAGCGTGCGCGATCCCACGGGCTGCCCGTCGGCGATGTAGCGCTCGACGAGAGTCTTCAGCAGCAACTTGGCACGGTCGTCCAGCATCGAATGATTTTAATGTTGTAATTTGTGAATGAGCTCCCGCTTTCGGCATGTCGCACTGATCGGTAAATACCAGGCCTCCGGCGCCCGGGCGCAATGCGGCGCGCAGGACGACATCATGGAAGGCATCGGCGCCTTCCTCGAATCGCAGGGCTGCAAGGTGTTCGTCGAGAAGTCGCAATCCGACGCCGTCGAAACCGGCCCCTATCCCGCGCTGACGGTGGAAGAAATCGGCCAGCAGTGCGAGCTCGGCCTGGTGGTCGGCGGCGACGGCACCATGCTCGGCATCGGTCGCCAGCTCGCGCCGCACGACGTGCCGCTGATCGGCATCAACCGCGGCCGGCTCGGCTTCATCACCGACATCTCGCTCGACAACTACCAGGCGACGCTGATCCCGATGCTGGCCGGCGACTACGAGGAAGACCTGCGCACGCTGATGAAGGCGCGGGTGATGCGCGGCGACGAATCGGTGTTCGACACCCTGGCAATGAACGACGTGGTGGTCAATCGCGGCGCCACCTCGGGCATGGTCGAGCTGCGGGTCACGGTGGGCGCCCATTTCGTCGCCAACCAGCGCGCCGACGGCATGATCATCGCGACCCCCACCGGATCGACCGCCTATGCGCTGTCGGCCGGCGGGCCGCTGCTGCATCCCGCGGTGCGGGGCTGGGTGCTGGTGCCGATCGCGCCGCACACGCTGTCGAACCGGCCGCTGCTGCTGCCGGACGCGGACGAGGTCACGATCGAACTGGTCGGCGGGCGCGACGCCAGCGCCAATTTCGACATGCAATCGCTGGCCACGCTGGCCATCGGCGACAAGGTGATGGTGCGCCGCTCCGACTACCGGGTGCGCTTCCTGCATCCCAAGGGCTGGAGCTACTTCGACACCTTGCGCCGCAAACTGCACTGGAACGAAGGGGGATCTTGAGATGGCGTTGAGGCGCATTGCGCTGCGGGATTTCGTGATCGTGCATGCGCTCGAGCTCGATCTGGCCGGCGGCTTCACGGTGCTCACCGGCGAGACCGGTGCCGGCAAGTCCATCCTGATCGACGCGCTGCAGCTGGCGCTCGGCAACCGGGCCGATGCCGGCGCGGTGCGCGAAGGCGCCGAGCGGCTGGACGTGAGCGTCGAATTCGACACCGACCCGGGCCTGGCCGACTGGCTGGAGGAAGGCGGCTTCGAGGGCGGTGATGTCCTGCTGCTGCGCCGCACGGTCGACCTCCAGGGCCGCAGCCGCGGCTGGATCAACGGCAGTCCGGCCACCGCCACCCAGTTGCGCGAGCTCGGCGACCGCCTGCTCGACATCCACGGCCAGCACGCCTGGCAAAGCCTGACGCGGCCGGAAGCCGTGCGCGGCCTGCTCGACGCCTATGCCGGCGTCGACACCGGCGCGCTCGAGACGGCCTGGCAAGGCTGGCGCCAGGCGATCGCCGCGCTCGAGACTGCCCGCTCGGCCCAGGACTCGCTGCAGCGCGAACGGGAGCGCCTGCAATGGCAGGTGGCCGAGGTCGCCAAGCTGGCGCCGGGCGAGGACGAGTGGGAAGAACTCACCGCCAGCCACAGCCGCATCTCCAACGCCCAGGCACTGATCGATGCAGCCGAGGGCGCCAGCAGCGCGCTCGAGGACGACGACAGCGGCGCCCTGGCTGCGCTGGCCCGCGCCCTCGCGCTGCTGCAGAACTGCGAGCACATCGAGCCGGAATTCAAGGCGCTGGGCGAAGTGCTCGCCTCCAGCGTGGCCCAGGCCTCGGACGCCGCGCATTCGCTGCACAGCTACCTGCGCCAGGCCGACACCGACCCCGAGCGGCTGGCCGAGCTGGACGAACGCATGGGCCTGTGGATGTCGCTGGCCCGCCGCTACAGGCGCACACCGGCCGAGCTGCCGGCGCTGTTCACCGGCTGGCAGGCCGAGTTGAAGGCGCTCGATGCCCAGAGCGATCTCGAGGCGCTCGAACGCGCCGAGCAATCGGCGCAGCAGATCTACCTGAAAGAGGCCAAGGCGCTCGCCAAGGCCCGCAAGCAGGCCGCGCCCAAGCTCGCGCAGGCAGTCACGCAGGCCATGCAGGAACTCGGCATGAAGGGCGGCCGCTTCGAGGTCGCGCTGCAGCCCTTCGCACAACCGAGCCGTTCGGGCCTCGAAGACATCGCCTTCCTGGTCAGCGGACATGCCGGCAGCACGCCGCGCTCGATCGGCAAGGTGGCCTCCGGCGGCGAACTCTCGCGCATCGCCCTGGCCATCGCGGTGACGACCAGCGAGCTCGGCGCCGCCCAGACCCTGATCTTCGACGAGGTCGATGCGGGCGTCGGCGGCGCCGTGGCCGAAACCGTCGGCCGGCTCATGAAACAGCTCGGCCGCGACCGCCAGGTGCTGGCCGTGACCCACCTGCCGCAGGTGGCGGCCTGCGCCGACCACCACCTCGTGGTCGCCAAGCGCCAGACCGCCGCCAAGGGCCAGGACGCCGCGCGCACCGAGAGCAGCGTCGCGGCAATCGACGACGAAGGCCGGGCGCAGGAAATCGCCCGCATGCTGGGCGGCGAACGCGTGTCCCGCACTTCGCTGGCGCATGCGCGCGAGATGCTGGGGCAGAAGGCGACGGCGGCGGCGTCATGAGCCTTGAACTCGTACTGATCACCGGCATGTCGGGCTCCGGCAAGTCCGTCGCCCTGCACGCGCTCGAAGACGCCGGCTACTACTGCGTCGACAACCTGCCGCCCGAGCTGCTCTCGCCTTTCATCGCGCTGCAGCAGCAACAGCAGGCGGCCAAGGTCGCGATCGCGATGGACGTGCGAAGCGGCGTCTCGCTGCCGCTGGTGCCGCACCAGCTCGAAGGCCTGCGGCAGCAGGGCGTGTCGTTGCGCTCGCTGTTCCTCGACGCCACCACCGATGCGCTGGTGCGCCGCTATTCCGAGACCCGGCGCCGGCACCCGCTGTCGCGCCAGGAAGGCCGCACCACCGATGCGCCGGAGCAGCAGCGCGTCCTGATCCAGGCGATCGAGCTCGAGCGCGAACTGCTGGCGGACCTGCGCGACGGCGCCGACGTCGTCGACACCAGCATCATTCGCCCGGCCCAGCTGCAGAGCTACGTCAAGGCGCTGATCTCGGCCCCCGAGAGCGCGCTCACGCTGGTGTTCGAGTCCTTCGCGTTCAAGCGCGGCGTGCCGCTCGACGCCGACTTCGTGTTCGACGTCCGCATGCTGCCCAACCCGCACTACGTGCCGGCGCTGCGGGCGCTGACCGGACGCGATGCGCCCGTGATCGAGTGGCTGCGCGAGGACGAAGACGTGGCCCGGATGTACGGCGACATCGAGCAGTTCCTGGGCCGCTGGCTCGACGCCCTGGCGCGCGACCATCGCAGCTACGTCACCGTGGCCATCGGCTGCACCGGCGGCCAGCACCGCTCGGTGTTCCTGGTGGAGCAGCTGGCGCGCGGCTTCGGCGCCCGCTGGGCCGCGCTCAAGCGGCACCGCGAGCTCGACGGAATCTAGGGCCTGTTCACAGGCCCTAACCCTCCTGGGCGATCAGCTTGCGCACCGGCGCGGGCAGCCCCAGCGCGGTCCACTCGCCGGTGGCGAACCAGTCGCCTGCTCCGGCCGTCGGCGTGGTGCCGCGGCTGTCGACGCCAACCGGATGCAGATGCAGATCCTTGTGCGTGAGCACGTGCAGAAAGGCGACGTCGTCGCGGGCGTTGGCGCGGTCCCGGGCGGCCAGCGTTTCCAGCAGTGCGGCACGGCTCTCGAAGATCGGCAGGCAGTAGAGCCCGGCCCAGATGCCGCGCGACGGCCGCTTCTCCAGCCACACGCGCCCTTGGGCGTCCCGGGCCAGCAACATCCACAGCGACTGGGAACTGCGCCGCAGCTTGCGCGTCTTGACCGGATAGCTTTCGGGCGCGCCCTGTTCGCGTGCTGCGCACAGGTCGCTGACCGGGCAGATCATGCAACTGGGCTTGCGCGGCAGGCAGACCGTGGCGCCCAGGTCCATCAGCCCCTGGGTGTAGCGGGCGATGCCGGGCCGATCCTTTGCCGGCGGCAGCAGTTCGGTGGCCTCGTTCCACAGCAGGCGCTCCTGGGCCGCGGAAGACATGTCGCCGTCGAAGGCCAGCAATCGCGTGAGCACCCGCTTCACGTTGCCGTCGAGGATCGCCACCCGCTCGCCGAAGCAGAAGGCCGCGACCGCCGCAGCGGTCGAGCGGCCGATGCCGGGCAAGGTCTGGAGCTCGGCCGCCGTGCGCGGAAATTCGCCGCCGAAGCGCGAGACCACTTCCTGCGCGCAGCGATGCATGTTGCGCGCACGGCTGTAGTAGCCCAGTCCGCTCCAGAGTCCAAACACCTCGTCCTCGGTGCCTGCCGCGAGCGCCGCCACCGACGGGAAGCGCGCCAGGAAGCGCGCGAAGTAGCCCAGCACGGTCGAGACCTGCGTCTGCTGCAGCATCACTTCGGACAGCCACACGCGGTAGGGATCCTGGGTGTTCTGCCACGGCAGCTCGCTGCGCCCGTGGCTGCGCTGCCAGGCGACGATGCGCTCCGCGAAAACCGGTGCCAGCATCCGAGCCGCCTCGCGACCCGCGCCGCATGAAGCCGGCGCGTTCAAAGCCAGAAACACCGCGGAACCGGCTTCGCCGGGCCGCTGGTGTTGCCCCCAGTGAGGGGGTGGGCGGCTACACGAAGTGAGCCAACCTGGGGGTGAGCAAATTCAAGCCGCACTGAGTTCGACGCGCGCGGGCGGGGCGTTCGGCGCTTCGTTGCTGGCAAGCAAGGTGGTGAGTTCGAGCAGGCGCCGGTGCAGTTCCCCGAGGCTGCCTTCCTGCGCCGCCAGTTCCGACAGGCGCTCGTCGAGATTGCCTGCCGCGCCCTGGATGCGCTCGACGGCCTCGATCCGCTTGGTGAAATTGCGCCGTCTTTCCTTGAGCTGCGCGTCGAGCTGGGCGCCCGCCCCCTTGCTCCAGCGCTCCACCTCGGTCATCGCGGCCTCGTTGACCACGCGCAGCCGGCTCGCCAGCGCGCGCACCAGCTTGTCGCAGAAGTCCGGCTGTGCCAGCTTGAGCAGGTTGCCCACGCTCAGGTAATGGAGGTGGCTGCGTTCGATCTGGCTCAGCTGCTGTTCGAAGTCCGACAGGTCGGGCTCGGGCGGCGCCTGCAGCGTGAAGCCGTGCTCGGCATTGAGCTGGCGGAAGGTCGCATGCAGCATCGCCTGGATCTCGGCGCTGGTCGCCTGCACCTCGCGCAGATTGTTGCGCAGCGAGTCGAAGGTCTCGCCGTAGACCTTGCGCACGCTGAACTTGAGGCCGCGCCGCTTGAGGGCCGCCGCGAGCCGCGCCATGTCGGCCTTCAGCGCGGTGCTGCCGAGCACCGCATAGACCTCGCGCAGCAGCTTGCCCTGCACCGAGCGCAGCGCCAGGATGCGGGCGTTGCTGCCCTCGAACTCGGTCTGCTCCTGCTCGATGCGCGTACGCATGTGGCGAATCACCGATCCGTTCTTGCCGCGCAGGCCCTGCAGTTCGAGCGCCTGCTCGGAGAGGTCGCGCTGGCGCACGTTGAGGATGCGCGCCGCCTCGGCCCTGAGCGCGACGATGCCGGCGTCGACGGCCAGGCGCAGCATGAGCTCGCGCTTGCCGAGCAGGCCCTCGCCGAGCACGGCCTCCAGCGCCGGCAGCCGGCTGGCCTGCAACAGCGGCGCGTCGCGGCGGATCTTGGCCTGCAGCCCCTTTTGCGCCGACACCGGCAGCACCTGCGGCAGCGGCACGCCGAGCAGCTCGGCGGCGCCCTTGCGCTGGCGCTGGATCTGGGCGTCGACCTGGGCCGGCGTGCTCAGGATGTCCCACATGGTGTCGATCTTGTTGAGCACCACGATCCGGGTGTCGGCGAGATCGCCTTCGGTGACCAGGTGCTCGCGCCAGATGGAAAGGTCCGACCGCGTCACGCCGGTGTCCGCGCCCAGGATGAAGACCACCGCATGGGCCTGAGGAATCAGGCTCACGGTGAGCTCCGGCTCGGCGCCGATGGCGTTGAGGCCGGGCGTGTCCAGGATCACCAACCCCTGCTCCAGCAACGGATGCGGCATGTTCAGCACCGCATGGCGCCAGCGCGGAATCTCGACCCGCCCGTCCGAATCGGGCACCGGGTTGTCGTCGGGAACGTCGTCGCTCCAGAAGCCCAGCGCACGGGCTTCGGCCAGCGGCACCCAGCGGACTTCCGCGACCTTGCTCATCGCCTCCGACAGCTGTTCGGCGTTCTCGACATCGATCGCGATCTCGGTCCAGCGTTCGGGCTCGTCGCGCCAGTGCGCCAGTGAATGGGCTTCGAGCCGGGTTTCGATCGGCAGCAGCCGCAGGCTCGGCGGAAAAGCAGCGTCATAGCCCAGCTCGGTCGGGCACATGGTCGTGCGGCCCGCGCTGGCCGGCATGATCCGCCGGCCGTAGCCGGCAAAGAAGATCGCGTTGATCAGCTCGGATTTGCCGCGCGAGAACTCGGCCACGAAAGCGACCATGACCTTGCTGGTTCGCAACTGCGATTCCAGATCCCGCAGCCGCTCGGCCACGCTCTGGTTCAGTAGCTCGTTTTCATTCAGCCAGCGGGACAGCCACTTGAGCCGGTGCGCAAAATTGCGCCGCCAAGCGCCGTGCTTGTCGAATTGCTGATTGAATGAATCGGTCAAGGCAGGATTTGTAAAGACGACTTACAAAATATAGCATCGGCACGCGCAACGGAAGTCATTCGCCCGCGCGATTCAGTGCTTTTGGCACACAGGACAGAAATAGGTTACGCGCTGGCCCTGCCGGATCGCCCGCACCGGTGTCGCGCAGACCCGGCACGGCTCGCCCTTGCGGCCGTAGACAGTGGCTTCGAGCTGGAAGTAGCCGCTCTGGCCGTCCACGTTCGAGAAGTCGCGCAAGGTGCTGCCTCCGCGCTCGACCGCACGCGCCAGGATGTCGCGCACCGCGGCATGCAGCCGCAGCGCACGCGGCCGGCTGATCCGCGCAGCCGACAGCGTCGGCCGGATGCCGGCCAGAAAGAGCGCCTCGGAGGCATAGATGTTGCCCACGCCCACCACCACGTCGCCGGCCAGCAGCACCTGCTTGATCGGCGCCCGGCGCCGACGCAGGCCGGCGTGGAAGGCCTCGAAATCGAAATCATCGCCGAGCGGCTCCATGCCCAGGCCGCCGAGCAGCTTGCGTGCGAGCAGAGAACCCTCGTCCTCCACGAAGACCACGGCGCCGAAGCGGCGCGGATCGTTGAGCCGCAGCGTGCCGCGGCTCGTGACCAGGTCGAAGTGATCATGCGCACCCGGCGCGGGCAACACGGCGTCGAAGCGCAGGCTGCCCGACATGCCCAGGTGCAGCAGCAGGAGGCCGGCGTCGAGGTCGACCAGCAGGTACTTGCCGCGCCGGCGCACGGCGCGCACCGTGCGCCCGACGAGTGCGCCAGGCTCGACCGCCAGCGCCCAGCGCAGGGGCTTCCCGAGGCGCACCGCATCGATGCGGGCGCCCGCGATGCGATCGGCGATTCCGCGGCGGGTGACTTCGACTTCGGGGAGTTCAGGCATGTGAGAAGGCTGACATCAAATCACGCCGGCGTTGAAGCCCCACGCGACATGGCGCAAAAGCCTTGGATTATTATGGCTTCGATGACCTTCCTGCCTCGCCGATCCCGTCTTGCGGCGGCCGCTTTCCTGGCTCTGATCGCGCTCGCAGCGCAGGGCCAGACCGAAGCGCCTGCCGCAGCGCCCACGAACCCCGCACCTCTTGTCGACCCTGCCGGGCAGTCCGCGGCGGCCAAGGCGACATCGCCCGCCCAACCCTCGGCCATGTCCGCCGAGCTGTTCTACGAGGTGCTGCTGGGCGAGCTCAACGCGCGCTCCGACCCCGGGACCGCCTACGGACTGGTGCTCGACGCGGCGCGGCGCGCGCGTGACGGCAAGCTGTTCCAGCGCGCGGTCGAGATCGCGCTGCAGGCGCGCTCGGGCGACTCCGCCCTGGCAGCCGCCCGAGCCTGGAAGGAAACGCTGCCCGACTCGAGGGAGGCTCGCCGCTTCGAACTCCAGATCCTGATCGCGCTGAACCGCATCGCCGACACGGTCGAACCGCTGCGCGCGGAGATCGCCGCCACGCCACAGGTCGAGCGGCCGTTCCTGATGGCCGTCATTGCGCGCAACTATTCGAGGGCGACGGACAAGAAGCTCGCGGCCTCGGTGGTCGAACAGGCGCTGGCCGACGAACTCGCGAGCCCCGCGACCGGCGGCGCCGCCTGGGCCACGGTCGGCCGCCTGCGCCTCGGCGCTGGCGACACGTCCGGCGCGCTCGAAGCCGCCATCAAGGGACAGCAGCTGGACCCCTCCGCGGAAGGGCCGGCCCTGGTCGCGCTGGACCTGATCGACCCCAGCCAGCCGCTGGCCGAACCGATCGTCAAGCGCTACCTCGCCGGGCCGAAGGCGCAGCCCGAGATGCGTGTCGCCTACGCCCGGGTGCTGGTCGAAGGCCGTCGTTACGCGGAAGCCTCGGCCGAACTCTCGGCCCTCACGGCGGCCCGACCCGAATTGCCCGAACCCTGGTTGCTGCTCGGCAGCCTCCAGACCCAGGCGCGCCAGGACAAGGCGGCCGAGGCCTCGATCAAGCGCTTCATCTCGCTCGCGCCCACGCTGCGCGACCCCGAAGGCCGCGAGCGCGGCTTGACCCAGGCCTACCTGCTGATGGCGCAGCTGTCGGAGCGGCGCAAGGACTTCACCGGCGCCGAAAGCTGGCTGGCCCGCATCGACAGCACCGACGACCTGATCGGCGCGCAGGCGCGGCGGGCCGCGCTGCTCGCGCGCCAGGGCAAGCTATCGGAGGCGCGCGAACTGGTGCGCAGCCTGCCCGAACGCACCGCGGACGAGAAGAAGCAGAAGTTCCTGACCGAAGTGCAGCTGCTGCGCGATGCCAAGCAGCACCAGGCCGCGTTCGACATGCTGGCCCAGGCCAGCACGGCAGCGCCGACCGACACCGACCTGATCTACGACCAGGCCATGGTGGCCGAGAAGCTGAACCGCCTCGACGAGATGGAGCGCCTGCTGCGCCGCGTGATCGAACTCAAGCCGGACAACCAGAACGCCTACAACGCGCTCGGCTATTCGCTGGCCGATCGCAAGGTGCGGCTGGAGGAGGCCCGCACGCTGATCCAGAAGGCCGTGCAGCTGGCGCCCGACGATCCGTTCATCGCCGACAGCCTGGGGTGGGTCGAGTACCGGCTGGGCAACACGGCCGAGGCGCTGCGCGTCCTCGAGGACGCCTACAAGCGCCGCCCCGACCCTGAAATCGGCGCCCATCTCGGCGAGGTGCTGTGGGCCGCCGGCCAGCGCGACCGCGCGGTGGTCATCTGGAAAGAGGCGTCGCTCGCGGATGCGGACAACGAGACGCTGCAGGAAACGCTCAAGCGCCTGCACGTGAAACTTTGAACCGGCGCAGGGCGCTGCTGGCCGGCTGGGCCGGCCTGCTGCTGGCCGGCTGCGCAAGCCCCGGTGGCCCGGCCGGCGGCGGCCGCGCGGCCTGGAGCGGCCGCCTGTCGCTGCGCGTCGACGGCGACCCCAACCAGAGCTTCTCGGCCCTGTTCGAGCTGCGCGGCGCGCCGCAGGCCGGCGAGCTGATCCTCACGAGCCCGATCGGCAGCACCCTGGCCCAGCTCCACTGGGCGCCCGGCGAGGCGCTGCTCAGGAACGGCGGCGAGACGCGCCGCTACGACTCGGTCGATGCGCTGATCGAGGCCGCGACCGGCGCGGTGATCCCGGTCGGCGCCCTCTTCGCCTGGCTGGCCGGCCGCGACGAACAGGTGCCCGGCTGGCGGCCCGACCTGTCGCAGGTCTCCGCCGGACGCTTGCAGGCCACGCGCGAGTCGCCGCAGCCCCGTGCCGACCTGCGCATCGTGTTCGAGCGCGCATGAAGGCGATCTACGACCTCCCGGCGCCAGCCAAGCTCAACCTCTTCCTGCACATCACGGGAAGGCGCGCCGACGGCTACCACCTGCTGCAGTCCGTCTTCATGCTGATCGACTGGTGCGACACGCTGCATGTCGAAAGGCGCGACGACGGCGCGATCACGCGCGAAGACCTCACCACGGCGCTGCCGGCCGACGACCTGATCGTGCGCGCCGCCAGAGCCTTGCAATCGGCTGCGCAAACGCCGCTCGGCGCCCACATCGGCGTCGCCAAGCAGGTGCCGGCGCAGGCGGGCATGGGCGGCGGTTCTTCCGACGCCGCCACCTGCCTGCTGGCCCTGAACCGGCTCTGGGGCCTGAACCTGCCGCTCTCGACACTGGAGCAGATCGGTCTCGGACTGGGTGCCGACGTGCCCTTCTTCCTGCGTGGACGCAATGCCTGGGTCGAGGGGATCGGGGAAATCATCACCCCTGTCACCCTGCCGCCAGGGCGCTTCGCGGTGGTCAAACCGCCCGAAGGAATCGATACCCGTCAAATTTTTACTGCACCGGACCTGCAACGCGCCACACCGACTGCTATAATCTCTGGCTTTGCTGCACACAGCGAATCGCATCAAGGCCAAGTTGATGAAAACGGTAAATCCGGTTTTCTTGGTTTTGCTGGATTTGGTCGAAACGATCTGCAGCCGGTTGCCCAGCGGCTTTGTCCCGCGGTCACCGAAGCCATCGAATGGCTCGGTCGCCAAGGACTCAAGGCCCGGATGACCGGTTCGGGAAGTTCGGTGTTTGCGACAATGCCGCATGACGCGGAACTCGCCGAGGCGCCCCAGGGCTGGCAGGTTCGCAAGTGCAGCAACTTGGCCGTTCATCCCCTCGTGGGCTGGGCAGCCTGAAGTTAAGATCGGATCGCTCACACGGTTCGATGAAACGGGTCAGTTCGCTCACGCGGATTGATGAAGTAGATCAACCCGCTCACGCGGATTGATGCGACATATATCGGTTGGCGACATTGGTCGTCGACCCGTGTAGGGGAGTCGCCAAGCTGGTTAAGGCACTGGATTTTGATTCCAGCATGCAAAGGTTCGAATCCTTTCTCCCCTGCCAAATTCATTCACGAGAATTTTGGCGGCTCTCCCGAAAGAGCCACTTCGCATTGCCGGGACGCACTCATGCAGGCTCAACACCCTGATTTCATGGTTTTCACCGGCAACGCCAATCCGGGCCTTGCCGCCGAGATCTCGCACAACCTGGGCACCTCGCTGGGGGCCGCCCGGGTCGGCCGCTTCTCCGACGGGGAAGTCACGGTCGAGATCAATCAGAACGTGCGTGCCCGCGACGTGTTCGTGGTGCAGTCGACCTGTGCGCCGACCAACGAGAACCTGATGGAACTGCTCATCATGGTCGACGCGCTCAAGCGCGCATCGGCCGAGCGCATCAGTGCCGTGATCCCGTACTTCGGCTATGCGCGCCAGGACCGCCGTCCGCGTTCGAGCCGGGTGCCGATCTCGGCCAAGGTGGTGGCCAACCTGCTCGAGACCGTGGGCGTGGCCCGCGTGCTGACCATGGACCTGCACGCCGACCAGATCCAGGGTTTCTTCGACATCCCGGTCGACAACATCTATGCCTCGCCGGTACTGCTGGGCGACCTGCGGCAGAAGAACTACGAAGACCTGATCGTGGTCTCGCCCGACGTCGGCGGCGTGGTTCGCGCCCGGGCGCTGGCCAAGCAGCTGAATTGCGACCTCGCGATCATCGACAAGCGCCGTCCGCGCGCCAACGTGAGCGAGGTCATGCATGTGATCGGCGAGATCGACGGCCGCAACTGCGTGATCATGGACGACATGATCGACACCGCCGGCACGCTCGTGAAGGCCGCCGAGGTGCTGAAGGAACGCGGTGCCAAGAAGGTGTATGCGTATTGCACGCACCCGATCTTCTCGGGTCCCGCCATCGAGCGCATCGCCCAGGGCTCGGCGCTCGACGAAGTGGTCGTGACGAACACCATCCCGCTGTCCGACGCTGCGTTGGGCTGCACCAAGATCCGCCAACTGTCCGTGGCGCCGCTGATCGCCGAGACGATCCAGCGCATCGCCAAGGGCGAGTCGGTGATGAGTTTGTTCTCGGACCAGGAAAATCTCTTTTGAGATTTGGACAAAGCCTCTTCTGAGGTTTTGACGAGCCTGTTCCGAGAAAGAAGCCGGGCTTCCCGCAGCGGAAGCCCTTTTTGAAACCGGAGTCGCACTGGTCGCGGTCGACTTCCACAGGAGTTAACTATGAAATTCGTCGCTTTTGAGCGCGCCAAGCAGGGCACGGGTGCGAGCCGCCGTCTCCGCATCACGGGCAAGACGCCCGGCATCGTCTACGGTGGCGAAAGCAAGCCCCAGATGATCGAAATCGATCACAACGCGCTGTGGCATGCCCTCAAGAAGGAAGCCTTCCACGCCTCGATCCTCGAGATGGAACTCGCCGGCACCACCACCAAGGTGCTGCTGCGCGACGTGCAATACCACCCGTTCCGCCAGCTGGTGCAGCACATCGACTTCCAGCGCGTCGATGCCCGCACCCGCATGACGGTCAAGGTGCCGCTTCACTTCAAGGGTGAGGAAGAGTCGACCGCCGTCAAGCTCGACCACAACCTCGTGAACCACGTGATGAACGAACTCGAAGTCAGCTGCCTGCCGGCCGACCTGCCCGAGTTCATCGAAGTCGACCTCTCCAGCCTGACCAAGAACGCCACTGTCCACGTCAACGACATCAAGCTGCCCAAGGGCGTGAAGTTCGTGAGCCACGGCAAGATCAACCCGGTGGTGGTTTCCGCCGTGCCGCCGCTGGTCGCTGAAGAGCCCGCAGCCGGCACCGAAGGTGCCGAAGGCGCCGCAGCCGCACCCGCCGCCAAGGCCGACGCCAAGGCGCCCGCGAAGAAGAAGTAATTCTTCCCGCGATCGCGCTTCGACGGCCCGCCCAGTGCGGGCCGTTTTCGTTTCCCGGGCGCAAGTCACAATCCGTTTTTATGATCAAGCTGTTTGTCGGCCTCGGTAACCCCGGCCCTGAATACGAAGCCACGCGCCACAACGCCGGCTTCTGGTGGATCGATGCGCTCGCCCGCGACCTCAAGCTCACGCTGTCCCCCGAGCGCAGCTACCACGGGCTGGTGGCGCGCACGCAGGTCGGCGGCAAGCCGCTCTGGCTGCTCGAGCCGCAGACCTTCATGAATCTCTCGGGCAAATCGACGGCGGCGCTGGCGCGCTTCTTCAAGATCGAGCCGAACGAGATCCTGGTCGCCCACGACGAGCTCGATGTGGTCCCGGGACAGGCCAAGCTGAAGTTCGGCGGCAGCCACGCCGGCCACAACGGCCTGCGCGACATCCACGCCCAACTCGGCACCGGCGACTATTGGCGGCTGCGCCTCGGCATCGGCCACCCGGGCGTGAAGTCCGAGGTCGTGAACTGGGTGCTGAAGAAGCCGCTGAAGGAACAACGCGAGGCCATCGAGGACGCGATCGTGCGCACGCTGCACGCCTTCCCGGCGCTGGTGGCCGGCGAAATGGACAAGGCGACCCTGCTCATTCACACGAGCAAGCCGCCGCGCCCCAAACCACCGCGGCGCGAGCCCGGCGACGGGGGTGCACCCGCCGCGGGCTAGCGGAAGCGAGAGAGAGAAGAAGGAAAGGGAGACAAGAACAATGAGACTGTCACATGCACGGATCGCGACCCGGGGCAGCTTGCTGCTGGCGGGCGCCTGCCTCCAATGGGGCGCCATCGCGGCGGAGGGCGGAACCTCCGTCTGGCGCTGCGGCAACACCTACACGGACCAGCCCTGCAAGGCGGGCCAGGCCCTCGAACTCGACGACGCACGCAGCGCGGTGCAGAAACACGACGCCGACCGGGCGACGCGCGAAGCCCGCGCCGAGGCGATGCGCATGGAGCGGGACCGGCTGCGCCTGGAAGCGACGCAAGGGCCCGGGCAAGCCGCCCTGATCGACAACGCGCCACGCCCGCGGGACGCCGCGTCGAATCCCAGGGAAAGCGCGATGAAAAAAGGCAAGGCCAGGAAAGACCCGCAGTACGTGGGCGTCCAGAAGCCGCCGGTACCGGGCAAGAAGAAGCGCTCCAACTCAAGCGCCGCGAACGACGCGGACAGCTAGGGTGCCGAGGCGGCAGCCGGGCCCGCCTGCGCCGCCGCGGCCTTGGCCGCCTTCGCTGCGGCGAGACGCTCGAACTTCTGCCACAGGGTCTCGCGCGTCTCGACGTGCTCCGGATGCGTCGGGATGCAGGCAACCGGGCACACCTGCACGCACTGCGGTTCGTCGAAGTGGCCCACGCATTCGGTGCACTTGTGCGGGTCGATCTCGTAGATCTCCACGCCCATGTAGATCGCGTCGTTGGGGCACTCCGGCTCGCAGACATCGCAATTGATGCATTCGTCGGTGATCATCAGGGCCATTCAACGATTATCGATCGACTCGGGCATGGACGTTGCGTGTCGGGTTATGCTGCGCCCCGCCCTATGAGTCTGTTTCTTTTCAAGCGTTTCCTGACCTTGATCGCCACCCTGATCGGTGCTTCGGTCATCGTCTTCCTGGTCCTCGAGATCCTGCCCGGCAACGCCGCGCAGATGCTCATGGGCCCGGACGCCTCGCCCGACGCGGTGGCCGCGCTGGCCGCCAAGCTCGGGCTCGACCAGCCGGCCTGGACGCGCTACTGGCACTGGATCGGCGGCCTGTTGACGGGCGAACTGGGCGACAGCTATGCCTACAGTTCGCCGGTGCTCGACCTGATCCTCGAGCGCCTCGCCCTGACCGTGCCGCTGGCCCTGCTCGCGATGGCCTTCACGACCGTGCTGGCGCTGGTGGTCGGCGTGACCGCGGCGGCCCGCCACAACAAGCTCGGCGACGTCGGGCTGATGGGGTTGACGCAGGTCGGCATCGCGATCCCCAACTTCTGGTTCGCGATCCTGCTGATCCTGGTGTTCTCGGTCCAGCTGCAATGGTTCTCGGCCGGCGGCTTCGAGGGCTGGGGCGAAGGCATCCTGCCCGGGCTCAAGGCGCTGCTGCTGCCGGCGCTGTCGCTGGCGGTGGTGCAGGCCGCGATCCTGGCGCGCATCACGCGTTCGGCGGTGCTCGAGGTGATGCGCGAGGACTTCGTGCGCACCGCGCGCGCCAAGGGCGTGTCGCAGCGCGCCGTGCTCTGGCGCCACGTGCTGCGCAATGCGCTGATCCCGGTGATCACGGTGATGGGCATGCAGTTCTCCGAGCTGCTCGCGGGCACCATCGTGGTCGAGAATGTGTTCTACCTGCCTGGCCTGGGCCGGCTGATCTTCCAGGCCATCAGCAACCGCGACCTGATCGTGGTGCGCAACTGCGTGATGCTGCTGGCCGCGATGGTCGTCATCGTCAATTTCGTGGTCGACGTGCTCTATGCCGTGATCGACCCGCGCATCAAGGCATCCGACATATGAGCGTGGGGCTGACATGAATACCGCTCCCGCCACCATACCCAGCGCGGCCGCCTTCAAGGTGCCGGGCTTCTGGCGCCGCGCGCTGCACCACCGCAGCTTCACGATCGGCGCCGTCCTGAGCCTGCTGCTGATCCTGGCCGCGGCCGTCTCGCTGGTCTGGACGCCCTGGTCGCCGTACGAGATGGACATGGCCAACAAGATGCAGGCGCCCTCGGCCAGGCACTGGCTGGGCACCGACGCCTTAGGGCGCGATGTCGCCTCGCTGCTGCTGGTCGGTGCCCGGGCGTCGATCCTTGTCGGCGTGATCGCGGTGGGCATCGGCCTCGTGGTCGGCACCGCGCTGGGCCTGCTCGCGGCGGCGCGGCGCGGCTGGGT